>NZ_JAPKFM010000008.1:0-167089 GCF_026262595.1 Gordonia aquimaris
GTTCGGACACCGCTGTGACGCGCGGACCCGCAGAGTCCGTCGGGGTGCGGCATAATCCCGACCATGCTCATCGGCCGGACCGCGGGTGTGTGATGACCGATTCCGCGGTTGCCGTCATCTGTGTGCTGTTGCTGCTGTGGGCGGTGCTGTCGCGGGTGCTGACCCGCCACGACGTCACCGGGCCGCTGCTGTTCGTGCTCGCCGGGTACCTGCTCGCCAACCCGGAGTGGGGTGTGTTGGCGGTCGATGTGGACACCTCCATCGTGCACATCCTGGCCGAGCTGACCCTGGGCCTGGTGCTGTTCACCGACGCCTCCCGCGTCGACGTGGGCCGACTGCGCCGGGCGATACGACTACCGGCGCGGCTGTTGCTGGTGGGTCTGCCGCTGACGATCGCGCTGGGCACCCTCGGCGCCGAAGTCATCTTCGGCGAGTTCGGCTGGGGATTGGCGTTGTTCGTCGGTGCCGCCCTCGCTCCCACGGACGCGGCGCTGAGCGTGCAGGTGATCGACGACGACCGCATCCCACGCCGACTGCGGTTGTCGCTGAACGTGGAGAGCGGACTCAACGACGGGATCGCGACGCCGGTGGTGACCCTGGCCATCGCACTGGGGGCGACGGCGCTCGGCGTCGGTGGTGCCGAGGGCATCACCCTGGGCCAGGCCGGCATCGAGTTGGCGGTCGGGGTGGCCACCGGGGCCGTGGTCGGCGGCATCGCCGCGTGGGCGATCAACGTCTCGGCGCTGCGCGACCTCTCGTCGCCCAAGACCCGGCAGATCGCTGCACTGGCGACCGCGGTCGGCGTGTTCGCGCTGGCGGTCACGATCGATGGCAACGGTTTCATCGCTGCATTCGTTGCGGGAATGACGTTCGGTCACGTGCTCGACCGCGATCGGGCGGAGAGCAGCGCAGACCCTTCCACGCAGGAGTTGGGCCGCCGTCGCAACGAGGACTCCACCGTGCTGGAGGTGCTGCCCGAGCTCGGTGGCGAACTCCTCGCGCTGGTGGTGTGGTTCCTGTTCGGCGCCATTCTGATGCCGCTGGCCTTTCACGTGGTGGAGGCGGGCGATCTCGCACTCATGGCCGGCTACGCGATGCTGAGCCTCACCATGTTCCGCATGATCCCGGTCGCGGTGTCCCTGTGGGGGAGCGGTCTGCCGACCCGCGATGTGCTGATCGTGGGCTGGTTCGGTCCGCGCGGCCTGGCATCGGTGGTGTTCGCACTCCTCGGTGTCGAACAACTCGGCACCGACGGCGGCGCCGGTCCCGCCGTCGCCGCGATCGCGGTGACCGTGCTCGCCAGCGTGGTCCTACACGGAGCGACCGCCGGTCCGGTGGCCCGCCGATACCCTCACGACGGTGGCGCTGACGCATCCGACGCAGGACATGTGCGGCTGCGGCCCAGCGGTGTGCACCGGTGGCGTCGATGACGGATCGACCAGCCGATATCGGCCCGCGTCGGCTCCCGCCGTCCCCGTTGATCTACGAGATCAACACCTGGGTGTGGCTCGCCGAGCTGTCCGACCGAATCGGCTGCACGGGCGCGAGCGAACCGATCACGCTCGCCGACGTCCCGGACGCCACCTGGGACGCCATCGCGGAGTCCGGCTTCGACGCCGTCTGGCTGATGGGGGTGTGGCGGCGCAGTGCGGCCGGCGCCCGGATCGCGCGTGGCGATCGCGCCTTGATGGAGTCGTTCGCCGAAGCGGTAGGGGACCTGCAGTCGCAGGACGTCGTCGGCTCACCGTATGCCGTGCGCGACTACACCGTCGATGACCATCTCGGCGGGCCCGCCGGGTTGGTGGCGGCACGGCGCGCACTCGCCGACCGGGGAGTGGCGCTGATCCTGGACTACGTGCCCAATCACGTCGCACTCGACCACCCGTGGGTCGGCACGCATCCGACTTGGTTCATCGGCGGGGATCGGGCCGACCTCGCCGCCGACGACGCGTCGTTCACCGAGATCGACGGCCGGGTCATCGCACACGGCCGCGACCCGTACTTCCCGGCGTGGACCGATGTGGCGCAACTCAACGCGTTCGACCCGGACCTGCGCGCGGCCACCGACGCCGAGCTGTCCCGGATCGCGACGCAATGCGACGGCGTGCGCTGCGACATGGCGATGTTGGTGATGAACGAGGTCTTCGCGTGGACCTGGGGTAACCGAGCGGGCCCGGTGCCCACCGACGACTTCTGGCCCGACATCATCGCCTCGGTGCGCGCCCGACACCCGGGGTTCGTGTTCATCGCCGAGGCCTACTGGGGCACCGAGTGCGCGCTGATCGATCAGGGTTTCGACCACTGTTACGACAAAACGCTCTACGACACACTGCGAGATGAACCGGGCACACTGGCCCACCGCCCGAACGCCGACGATGGAGATCCCCACACAGGCGTGCGTTTCATCGAGAACCACGACGAGCCGCGCGCTCCGGAGGCCTTCGGCGAACGCGACCGGCAGGCCGCGGTGGTGATCCTCACCGTGCCAGGAGCCCGGTTGATCCACCACGGGCAGCTCACCGGCCGCCGACGTCGCCTTCCCGTCCAACTCGGTCGCAGCCCTGACGAACCGGTCGACGGTGACCGCGCGGTGTTCTACCGTGCCCTGCTCGGCGTCGTCGACGACGACGCGTTCCGGTCGGGCGGGCAACGGTGGTGCGACACCCGGTCTGCACCCGCTCTGCTCGCCTGGACACGGGGCGCACGACGGTGGCTCATCGTGGTGAACACTGCGGGTACGGCGACGGCAGGGCGCATCAGGCCGGACTGGTCCGATCCTGATTCCGATCCCGATGAGGCGCACCCGGCCGGACAACCCGCACCGGGCACCCGGCTGGTCGACGCGCTCTCCGGCCAACCGCTGCACATCTGCGGCGACGGAGCCGTCGACGTGCGGCTGGGGCCATGGGGGTGGTTGGTGCTGCGCCTCATCGACACCGACACCGACCGCGCTGATGTCGGGTGGGTGCCGTGACGGCGGCAAAGCGTGGCAAGGTCGTCACCGAACCACAGGACCGGGCGACGAGGTGGCCGCGGCAATGACGATCGTCTCCACGCCGAAACGCAGGGCATGGTTGCATGCCTGGCGCTTGCGGCTGATCGGGCCGACCGACGACTCCGATCTGGCTCGCATCCGCCGATTCGGCGCCCGGTTCGTCGGTACCGGACTACTGATCTTCCCGGTCGCACTGACGCCGCTGATCGCCTCGGAGTCCGCGTTGACCGACCGGTGGTGGCCACCGGTGAGCGTCCTGCTCGTGACGGTGCCGGCCATGGTCGTCATCATCGCCACCTACCGTCGGCGACCGACCGGACTCACCGTTCTGGCGACGGCCTGCTGCGCCGGCCTGCTGCTGGCCACCCTGTTGTGGTTCGGCGCCTGGACGGGAGCGGTCGCATCCGAGGACACCACCTGGAGCGTGTGGTTGGTGCAGTTCCCCGGGGTGCCGGGTCTACTCCTCGGGCTCAGTGGCCACCCGCGTCTCGCGTTGGCGTACATCGTCATCGCGACGCTGGTGACCCAAACCGCCAATCAACTCGGGCTGGACGGTCAGATCCGCCCGGAGTTGTACCTGGGTTCGCTGCTCACCATCGCGCTGACCGCAGTGTTCCTGGCGGTCGCAGTGGTCACCGTCCGGACGGCGCAGGTCCTCGACGAGACCCGAGCAACGGCGATCGAGGCGGCGGCCGCGTCGTCGGCGGCGGCCGCCGAGGACGCCGAACGCACCCGGTTCGCCACGCTGATCCATGACAAGGTGCTGGCCATCCTGCTCGCCATCGACGTCGGTCGACCATCGTCGGCGCTTGCGGCGCAGGCGTCCTCGGCCGTCCATGAGCTCGACCGTCGCGGCGAGCACCCGACGGCCGGCCCGCTCGACGCCGACGAGTTCGCGCGGCGCATCCGGTTGGCGATCCGATCGACCGGGGTCGAGGTGGACCGTGAGCTGTCGATCGACCCCGACGCGAGTCGGCGCTATCCCGCCGAGGTCGCTGCGGCCCTGATCGATGCGATGGGCGAGGCCATCCGCAACCAGGCGCGCCACGCCGGCGACGACGCCTCCTGCCTGGTCGTAGGTGACCTCGGGGACGCATCGATCAGCCTCGCCGTCGTCGACGACGGCCGGGGATTCGACGAGGCGGATGTGCGACCGGAAAGGTTGGGGTTGGCGATCGGTATCCGCCGGCGGATGGCCTCGGTTCCCGGTGGTTCGGCCGAGGTACGCAGCACGCCTGGACACGGCACCACGGTGATCCTGCGGTGGACCGACGAACCGACCACACACGCGCCGGTGGCGATCGCGGTGCCCGATGGACGGGCCTGACGTGGCGGCCGACGAGGCCGACCCGGCGATCGAGGACACCACCGACCTGTTCGGTCTGCGCTCGCCGTTGGTGGTGCGCGCACTGCTCGCCCTGGCTGTGATCTACCTGGTCGTCACGATCGGCTCCGGCGTCAACATCACGTCGGTGTGGAGCTGGGTCGGCTTCGCCGGTGCCTTCGGGTTGCTGGCCGTCGACCTGGCCGTGCTGACCCGGCTGCGAGGCGACCCGCTACCCGCGCGGGCAGCGGCGGTCGCCGCAGGGTTGATGCTCGGCGGGACCGCACTCGCGTGGTGGTCGGTGCCGGCCGCGACTTTCGCGCCGGTCCAGTGTCTGCCGGCGGCCATCGCGGGCATCGTCGCCCTGGCGTTGCTGGTGGTCCGCGGACGGATCGGCACGGCATGGGTCGGTGCCATCGCGATGAGTCTGTCGGCTGCGACATGGACGGCGGCGCGCGGACTCGGATTCACCGCCGGTCTGGTCTTCACCTCGTGGGTCTATCCGGTGATGCTGTTCGCATCACTGTTCGGCGTGATGCTGCGGCCCATCGCCGAGACGATCGGCACGCTGCGCGCCCGGGCGGTCCGGGACGCGTCGGATTCGGCGGCCACGGCGGCCGCCGCCGAGGAGCGGGAGCGCCAGGTGGCGCTGCTCGACCGGCAGGCGCGACCCCTGCTCATGCAGGTAGCTGCCGAGCACGCATTCACCGTCAACGAGGTGAGGGATGCGCGTCTGGTCGAAGCCGGATTGCGTGACGGCATCCGGGCACCGGCCTGGCAGGCGGTCGCGGTGCGTGCGGCGGTGTGGCAGGCACGACGACGCGGGGTCACGGTGGTGTTGTTTGACGACGGCGGCACGGCCGACGTCCCGGCCGTGCAGGCGCGCCTCGACGACCTGCTCGTGGCCGAACTCGGAGCGATGCGGACCGGCCGGGTGACCGCGCGGGTGATGCCACCCGGGCGACCCACCCGCGCCAGTATCGTGCTCGCTCGCGCAGACGGCGTGCGACGCTACGACTGTGCCCACAACGGACAGATCACCGGCGGGGATGTCGAAAGCCGATGAGGACGGCCGTGCGGTGAACGGCATCGCTCGACTGCAGACCGCCACCCACGGGGTCGGCCGCGGCCAACTGCGCGCCGACGACTCCGACCTGGCGCGGCTCGAACGCGTGGGCACCCGGTTCGTGGGCTGCGGGCTGCTGGCATTCAGCCTGCTGATGGCGCCGGTCGCGGTGCGCACCATGCACCTCACCGACCCGTGGTGGACGGTACTCAGCGTCGTACTCGTGGTGGGTCCGGCGGTCGCACTCGTGGCGATGTCGTTCCGCGACGAACCCGGCAGGCTCGACTGGCCGGTGGGCGCCTGCGCCGTGGGTTACGTGTTGTCGACGCTGCTGTGGTTCGTGGCGTGGCGGGGCGTACCCGACGGCACCGACCGCTACACCATTTGGCTGATCCAGTTCCCGTCGGTGGCCGCCATCGCGCTGGTGCTGATCGGCCGGACCCGGTGGGCGATCACGCATCTCGTCGTCGCGACGACCCTGGTACATGCGGCCAATCAGATCGGGCTCGACGGTTCGGTGACGCCGCGTGAATTGTTGAGTGCGCCACTGACCATGGCGCTCAGTGGGGTGTTCATGGCGGTCGCGTACGCGACCGCGCGCAACGTCCGGTCGTTGGACACCCGTCGGGCCGCCACCATCACCGCGGCGGCCGCCACTGCAGCGATGGTGGCGCGCGAATCCGAGCGTGCCCGATTCGCCGCGGTTATCCACGATCGGGTGATCGCCGCGCTGCTGGCGGTCGGGGTGGGGAAGCCCGATCGGCGCCTCGCCGCCCAGGCGGCATCGGCGTTGGCCGAACTCGACCTGGGCGACGAGCGGGACAGTGCCGAGGTGCCCGCGTCGCTGTTCGCGCACCGACTGCAGGCCCTCGCCGACGAGGTGGGTGACGGGGTGGTGGTCGAGTTACGGGTCGTGGACAACGCGGTTGCGTACCCCGCCGAGGCGTTCACCGCGATCAGTGGTGCGGTGGGCGAGGCCTTGCGCAACTGGCGACGACACGCCGGGGTGGGCAGCCGGTGCGTCGTCGACGGTGAGCTGGCCGGCGACGCGGTCTCGATCACCGTGCGCGACGACGGGGTCGGCTTCGATCCGACCGCGTTGGGCAATGAGCGATACGGGGTCGCGGTCGGCATCCGCGGCCGGATGGAGGCCGTGGCCGGTGGGTCGGTCGATGTCGCGGCAGCGCCGGGCGACGGTACCCGCATCCACGTGGGTTGGCGCCGCTCATGACCGAACGCGATGGCGGGGTGCGCGGTGGTCGCCGGACACCGGGAGACGTCGAAGGTCACGACGACGAGCACCCGGCCGATCCCGCCGCAGTCGATCTGTTCGGCCTCGGTTCGGCTGCGGTGATCTGGTCGTTGGGGATATTCGCCTTGACCTATGTGGTGGTGGCGGTAGGTGCGGGTTGGGAGATCCGGTCGTGGGTGAGCTGGGTCGGTGCGGCGGCGGGACTGGCGGCGTTCGGCGTTGCGGCGGCGTTCGTCGTCGGAGGCCGCGGAGCGCGGACGCCGGCACCGGTCGCCGTGGCGGTGACCGGATTGGTGGTGGGTGCGCTGGCGCTGTCGTTGTGGAGTCTTCCGGTGGAGACCTACCGCACGTTGCAGACGTCGCCACCGGTGTCGGCGCTGACCGTGGTGGCGACGATGCTCGCACTGCATCGGCGCCCGGTGTTCGCCTGGGTGGGTGCGGTGTGCGCCAGTGTGGTCGCCGGGGTGTGGGGTGTCGCGCAGGGGTTCGGCTATCCGGCCGGCGCCGAGATCACGTTCTTCTGTTTCCCGGTGCTGGTGATGGCCACCTTGTTCGTGTTGATGGCACCGCCGATGGAGGTCCGCATCCGAGCGCTGCGCGAGCGGGAGATCGCGCAGGCGCAGACGGAGGCCGCCGCGAGAGCCGGGGCTGCCGAACGTCATGATCAGTTACGTCGTCTCGACCGCGGTGCCCGCCCGATCCTGCAGCGGATGGTCGACCGGCATGCCTTCGGCCCGGACGAGGTGATCGACGCCCGGCTGACCGAGGCACAACTGCGTGACGGCATCCGGGCACGGGCCTGGGAGTCCGAGGAGGTGCGCAGCGCCGCGTGGCAGGCGCGGCGGCGCGGAGTGACGGTACTGCTGCTCGACGACGGGGCGCTGGACGCGCGCGGCGATACGGAGACCGCCCGCCGACTGCGGCGGCTGCTGGTCGCCGAGCTCCGAGCAGCTCGCGACGGTCAGATCACCGCCCGGGTGCTCCCGCCGGGACGCGAGGTGATCGCATCGGTGGTGGTGAACTCCAGCACCGGGGTCAGTCGTACCGAGTGCCGGTTCGACGGCGCCGTGTGCGTGTTTCCGGGAACCCTCAGCTGAGTTCGGCGTCGAGCCACCTCAGGATGTCCGGCGTGGGCTTGCGTGCGGCGTCGGCGTATTCGGGATGTTTGCCGAGATAGGCCGCCACCATCGGGCACACGCCGACGATGACGATGCCTTCGGCGCGGGTCTGGTCGAGGGCGTGTCGGATCAGGATCGTGCCGAGTCCGCGGCCTCCGAACTCCTCGGCCACCTCGGTGTGGAAGAACACCCGTTGCCGACTGTCGCCGTCAGCGCGATCGCGGTAGGCGGTGAATCCCGCCGGGGCCGGTTCGGATGCGGTGTCGGCGACCGCGATCTCGAAGCGCTGCACGTCAGGCTCGTGGGTGACGGTGACCGCGGCCCCGGTCTTGTCGATCGTCATGGTGACGACCTTACGGCCTGGCAATGGGAGGACCGGCCGAAGACGGCCGGTCGGCCGCCCGGAGTTCTCGCCAGGCGCACAGCTGGCACGTGCGCGCGGCGATGACGTGCACCCGCGTGGGGCGACGCGGGCGTCTGGGCCGATTGTCGTCACCGGTACCATCGGGTCCACTGACCTCGATGCGCACCATCCGGGTCCGGGGACGTTGCGGCGCGCCTGCCGCGGGCGCCCAGGGCAACGGATGCACTACCTACACGAGAGGAACGACAGAGCAGATGACCAATCCGTTCGACGACGAGAACGGGCGTTTCTACGTCCTGGTGAACGACGAGAACCAGCATTCGCTGTGGCCGACCTTCGCCGACATCCCGGCAGGCTGGACCGCGGTGTTCGGCGAGGACAGCCGGGCGGCGTGTCTGGAGTATGTCGAGAAGAACTGGACCGATCTGCGTCCGAAGAGCTTGATCGACGCCATGGAGGCCGACCGCGCCGAGCGCGCCGCCGAGTGACACGCCGGTAAGGGCAGCCAAACCAGTAGAAATCCACCGTGCCCCGGTGACATTCGGGGCGTGAGCTGTCATCATTTCCTCAACAGGGAACTGGTCGGGTCTGGAATCGGTGGTTCTCAGGTGCTGCGGAAGCAGGTGAGACATGGTCGGCGAATACGGACCGTGGGAGGCCGCACGTTTGCGTGCGACCAGTGACGAGATCGCGCGCAGGGCTCAAGTCACCCCGACGCTCACAGCGGTGCGGGTGCATGGCGAGTCCGCCACCTACCGCGAGCTCGCCGGTGCACTGGTCCGCTACGGCCGGGTGTCCGACCTCAACGGGCTCGGGGTGGGCTCCACGATCGCTGCGGCGATCCTGCACTGTCTGCCCCGCATCGGCCGACTCGGCGAACCGATGGCGGTGGTACACACCGTGCGTCAGGTGCTCGATTGGCTGGCGCGTGACCTCGACGAAGGTTTCGGCGGTCTTCGCGCCATCGGCTGATGCGATCGGTGGGCCGGGCGACCCGGCGTCGGAAACCGCGCCGGCGTCACCGCGCGGTCGCCGCCTTTCGGTAGCCGCGCAGGGCAGGGTACACACACACGGCGATGATCCCGACGGTCCAGATCGTCACCTTGATCAGGTTCTCGGCGATCGGACCGCCGGCCGCCAACGAACGCATCACCTCGATCGTGGGCGTCATCGGCTGGTTCTCCACGATCGGTTGGAGCCAGCCGGGGTAGGCGTCGATGGGGGAGAACCCCGAATTGAAGAACATCAGCACGCTCGACACCAGCGACAGCAGCGGCACGAGCGGGGCCGATGGAGCGGCACTGACCGCGAGTGCCAGGACCAGTGTGGCGTAGGCGACGCCAAACATCAGCGCCACCCCGAAGATCCCGGCGATGGCACCGAACCCGCCGGTGATGTCGAACCCGATGAACGAACCGACCACGATCAGTAGCGCCGTGACGAGCACGATCCGGAACATCTCGCTGAGCAGTCGCGAGGTCAGATCGGCCGCGCGGTTGATGGGCAGCACGTACAGCCGCGACAGCAGACCGGTGCCACGCTCCTGATTGAGTCGGATGCCCGCGGCGACCGATCCGAACATCGCGCTCACCAGGATGACCAACGGAACGGTGCCGTAGGTGCTGTCCTGGCCGGTCGCGCTGCCGATGGCATCACCGAGGACGACCTTGAACATCAGCAGGGTCAGGATGGGGACCAGCACCAACTGCAGGAATGTCGCCTTGTCGTGCACCATCACCGACAGCTGACGCCACGACAGCACCCCGCTCTGGGTGAACCAGGCGCGGATCGTGCCCTCGCCGGGGGCGGCGACCGGTGGCGCCTTCTGCGCAGACGCGGTCTGGTCCTGCACCGCGCTGGTCTGGTCCTGCACCGGGGTGGCGTGGGGCGCGACGGCGGGGGTGGGCGCGGCACCGGGTGTCCGGGCGGGCACGGCGGTCATCGCACAGCCTTCCGGATGCCAAGTCCGGTCAGGAACACCCCGGCGATCCCGAGTCCCACGCACCACCAGATCGTGGGAGTCAGAATCTCGAGGGTGACCGTGCCGTCGCTCAGCGCTCGCATCGACGTCGCGAACTGCGAGATCGGCTGGTTGCGGACGAACGGCTGTATCCACTCCGGGAACTGGTCCTCGGGGACGAAGCCGGTGGACAGCAGGCCGAGGACGAGAATCGGCAGGGACAGCGCCTGACTGGTCGCCTCGGGGCTGTTCGACAACAGACCCAGGGCGTCGGCGAGGATGGCGATCAGCAGCCCCACGGCAAGCACCACCGCGAACAGTCCCACCGTCTCGAGTACCGAACCCGCCGGTCGCCAGCCCATCACCAAGCTGGTGACCGCCGCGCAGATGACCGAGATCACCAGCAGAGCCCCGTTGGTGCCGAACCGGGCGAGCGTCGGGATCGCGACCGGCATCGGCATCGTCCGGAACCGGGTGTTGATGCCCTTGGTGGTGTCCACGGAGGCGCGCATCGCCGCCGAGGACGCCACGAAGCTCACCGATTGCAGCGAGATGATCGGCATCAGGAACGCGGCGTAATCCATGTCGGGATCGGCGTCCATGATCGACCGCAGTGGCAGGTAGAAGCAGATCGCCAGCAGCACCGGCGCGGCGAAGGCGAAGATGATCTCCCCATTGCGGAAGATCGCGCGCAACCCGCGGATCGTCAGGGCCCACCACTGGGCGGTGGCGTGAGTCCGCGGGCGGGTGATCACCGTCGGCGTCGCGACGGTGTCCGTCGCACCCGCACGCCCGACTCCGGCCGGGTCGACCCGAGCGGTGTTCGCCCGCGCGGTGTGCACTGCGGTCCGAGCGGCTGGGGTGGAGGTCACGCCGGATCGTCCGCGGGTTCGGCAGCCGGGTTGGAACTCGGCGCGCTGGGATCGGTCAACGCGAGGAAGACCTCGTCGAGACTGGGGCGGCGCAGTGCGACATCCGAGAGCCGGATCCCCGCCCCGGTGGTGCGTTGCACGATCTCGACGAGGGTGTCCGCGCCGTCCGGTGCGGGCACCGCGACCGAGGCCGACGATTCGCCGTCGGCTCCGCCATTAGGGGACGCTGGGCCACGTGGGGACGTTGGGTCGCTGGGGGAATCGGTGAGCAGGTCACCGAGGCAATCGCGCAACCGTGGCAGGTCCTCCGGGTCGGCCGGCGTGACGTCGTAATGCGAGGCACCGGTAGCGGCCTTGAGCTCGTCGGCCGTACCCGATGCGATGACACGACCGCGGTCGATCACCACGATGTGGTCGGAGAGCGTATCGGCCTCTTCCAGGTATTGGGTGGTCAGTAGCGTGGTGACGCCCTGGTCGCGCAGCGACTCGACGAGTTTCCACACCTCCTGGCGGCTGCGCGGGTCCAAACCGGTGGTCGGCTCGTCGAGGAAGACAACCTCGGGCTGGGTGACCAGGCCGCACGCGATGTCGATGCGACGCCGCATACCACCGGAATACTCACCGACCCGGCGGCCGGCGGCTCGGGTGAGGTCGAAGGATGTGAGCAATTCGTCGGCGCGGACGCGTGCCGCGGATTTGGACAGCCCCATCAGCCGTCCGAACAGGATGAGGTTGTCGCGGCCGGACAGCGCTTCGTCCAGTGCAGCGAACTGCCCGGTCAACATGATCGAGCGTCGCACGCCCGCAGCGTCGGACACCACGTCATGGCCGGCCACCGTCGCGGTACCGCCATCTGGTTTGAGCAGTGTGCACAGCATGTTGACGGTCGTGGTCTTGCCTGCCCCGTTGGGGCCGAGGAGCGCGAGGATCGAACCCTTGGCGACCGAAAAACTCACCGATTCGACGGCCACGTTCGCGCCGAACCGCTTGTGCAGACCGGTCACCTCGATCGCGGCGGGAGCGGCCGGCGTGAGATCGAGGGACTCGGATTCGGCTGCGGTGTCGGGTTCGGTCGCTGACGGGGACGCGGCCCGGTGCGCGGCCTCGGACCGTCGTGCCGGCTCCGGCACGGACGGCGCAGCGATCGGGGCGCGCTCGGCGCGGTTTTCATCGAGGAGGCCGGTGTCGCTGACGGCGGGATCGCTGACGGCGGGATCGCTCATGTCGGCGATGTGGGAAGTATCACCCGGCGGGGTGAGGATTCGCCATCCATCGGCGACGTCTGGCGCGACCTGGTCCACCGGACCGTCGGCGATCGAACCGTCCCGGGTGGCCGGGTCGGCGGTAGGGGCATCGACGGTGGGCCGGGGGCTGTCGGTGGCCTCGGGTGCAGGCGTGGCGGCCGGGGTCAGCGCCGGAAAGGCGACGGTCGGCGAATCGTCGCCGGTCACTTTCGCGTGCCGTGCCCGGCGGTGGCGGGCTGCGGGCGCAACGCCCTGGTCCGACGGGCCCGAGCCATCGGAATCGCCGGCGTTGCCGTTGGTCCATGCACGAGTGATCTCGAGGTCACGAGAGGTCAGCAGATCGGCGTCCCGACCGACATCGACGGGTGAACGGGGCGTCGCCGAGGTCGTGGACCTGTGGGACGGCTCGGCCATCGACTACTCCTCTCGGGCCACGTCGGTTGCCGGAGCACACGGCCGGTTGCTGTGGGCGATGGTACCCAAACAATCGACACGCCCTGCGACATTGTCGTCGGGGGATACCAAAACATTACTTTCGGGCAGGTACGGTTCCTACGTTTGGACGACGCGCCGGGGCCGCGCGTAACGATCTGGCGTCCGGATACGAAATCCATCTGTGAGCTTGTCGTTTACCGGCAATTCAGGTGGTTCGGTCTGGGCTCATCCATTCAACCGAATCATGGTGAAGTAGGAATTGAAGGGTGGATAATGACGCACACTGTTGCGAGGGAACACCGTTTCCGCGGAACAGACAGCCCACAACGGTCGTTGCGGTGGACACATCGATCGACGTACGACCGGGCTTGCCGATGAGTCGCTGGATCAGGCTGGCCGACGAACTGGAAGAGAGAGGCGATGGGGTCAGCACATACTGCGCGTGATGCCGACGGCACGGAAGCGACCCCTCTCGAACTCACCGCTGCTCAGCGCGGGATGTGGTTCGCGGAGAACCTCTCCGCCGACTATTCCGTTACCGTTGCTCAGTACCTCGACATCCGCGACGCCGGCCGGGAACTCGACCGCGAGCTGTTCCGTCGGGTCACGGTGGAGAGCGGTCGCGCCCGGGAGTCCGCATTCACCCGGATCGTCGAGGTCAATGGCGTCCCGATGCAGATTGTCGATCAACAGATCGACAATGATCTCGATTTTCTCGATTTTCGCGATCAACCCGATCCGGTCGCCGCCGCGCACCAATGGATGAATGACGATTATCAACGGCAAATGGATCTGCGCGGTGACCGGCTGGTGGTGTCAACGCTGATCCGCGTCGCGGATGATCGGTCGTTCTGGTACGTGCGGGCCCACCACATCGCACTCGACGGATATGCCGGACTCATGTCGGTCCTCGACGTCGTCAACCGGTACAACGCGGAGCTTGCGGGCGACGAGTACGCGCCGAAGGCGGGCGCAAGCCTCGCCGACCTCGTCGCCGACGACATCAAGTACCGCGAGGGCACTCGTCGCGCCGCCGATCGGGCGCACTGGGTGGACCGGGTCGCGGATCTGCCCGAGCGGGTCACGCTGGCGCAGCAGTCCGCCGCCGCCACGCTGTCGCCACGCAATCTGGTTGCCGGCGCCCAGATGAGCGTTGCTGCCCAGGAGCAGCTCGACCGCGTGGCCACCGAACTCAACACCTCGGCCGCCGTCCTGCTGACGGCCGGTTTCTCGGCCTATCTCGCGCGGATGGCCGGCACCGACGATGTGGTTCTCAGCCTTCCGGTGACCGGCCGCGCCACGGCGAAGATCAAGAATGCCGCCGGGATGCTGGCCAACATGCTGCCGATCCGCGCCCGCGACGTGTCCCGGCTGACGATGCGCGACCTCATCGAGCAGAGCCAGCTCGAACTGACCGGCGCCCTGCGCCATCAGCGATATCGGTTCGAGGACATCCGCATCGATGCCGGGCTGGCCGATGCCAACACGGCGTCCTTCGGACCTATCGTCAACCTGATGTTCTTCGACAAGCCGATCGAGATGGTCGGTGCCGACGTCGAATACCAGATCCTCAGCTCGGGCATCCTGGAGGATCTGCGCCTCAACGTGTACCAGGCCAGCCCCGGCGCACGCCTGGTCGTCGACTTCCACGGCAATCCGCATCTTTACACCGAGGACGAGTTGCGCGGTCATCTCGAGCGGTTCCTGGTGTTCCTCGGACGGGTGTTCGCCGGTCTCGACACCCTGGTGGCCGACGTCGATCTGCTGATGGACGACGAACGTGCGGAGATGCTGGCGCTGGGCAAGGGGCCCGCCCTCGCGCTGCCGGAATCGGTTGATCATCTGCTGACCTCATTCGAGCGTCAGGTCCGCGATCACGGGGACCGCATCGCGGTCGAGTTCGACGATCGGCAGTGGACGTATGCCGAATTCGACCAGTTACGTGCGGTGATCACCGCGCATCTGCTAGCCGAGGGCGTCGGACGCGGCGACCGCGTGGTCGTGTCGGTGGGCCGCGGCCCGGGGCAGGTGGCGGCGATCTACGCTGTGCTCACGGTGGGGGCCGCCTATGTGCCGGTCGATCCCACCCAGCCCGACGAGCGGCGACGACTCATCGTGGATGCGGTGTCGGCTCCGGTGGTGATCGATGCCGCGCTGCTCTCCGCGATCGGCGTCGATGCGGTGGCCCGTGATGCCGCGGCCGCGCAACCGCCCGCCGTCGCTGCGGTCGGCGGGCGCGACGAGGCCGCCTATGTGTTGTTCACCTCGGGTTCGACGGGTACGCCGAAGGGTGTGCAGGTGTCGCACTCGGCGGTCCTCAACCGGCTCGCCTGGATGCAGGCGAACTATCCGCTCTCCGAGGCGGATCGGGTGCTGTACAAGACCCCCTTCACCTTCGACGTCTCGGTGTGGGAACTGCTGTGGCCGTTGGCCGAAGGCGCGCGGATGGTGATCGCCCGCCCGGACGGACATCGCGATCCCGAATACCTGCTGGACCTGATCACCCGACGTGAGGTCAACGTCGCGCACTTCGTTCCGTCGATGCTGGACGTGTACACCGAGGTGTTGCAGAACGAGGGCCACGAGACCCTGCTGCCGGCCACCGTGCGCCGTGTATTCACCTCCGGTGAGGCGTTGCCGCGGCTGCTGGCCGATCGGGTGATCGACGGCTCCACTGCCGAACTGGTGAACCTGTACGGCCCAACCGAGGCCGCGGTCGACGTCACCGAGCACCGGGTGGTGGCCGACGACGGTCCGGTGCCGATCGGTCGGCCGGTGGCCAACACCGACACCTACGTCCTCGACACCCGGCTACGTCCGGTGCCCACCGGTGTGGCAGGAGAACTGTATCTCGCCGGCTGCCAGTTGGCCGACGGCTACCTGGGGCGTAGCGATCTGACCTCCGACCGGTTCGTCGCCGACCCCTTCGGTGGCGCGGGCTCGCGCATGTACCGTACCGGCGACCTCGTGCGCTGGGATGCGGCCGGCGAGCTGCAATACCTGGGGCGCACCGATTTCCAGGTGAAGATCCGTGGCCAGCGGATCGAACCCGGTGAGATCGAAGCGGTGCTCGACGCGATGCCAGGTGTGGACGCCACCGCGGTGGTACCCCGTACCGACCTGGGTCCCAGCCCCGTACTGGTGGCCTACCTGCGATCCGACGACGACTCGGTGACCGAGGCTGCGGCGCTGTCGTGGTGTCGCCGCCATCTGCCCTCGCACATGGTGCCGTCGGCGGCCGTGCTGCTCGACCAGTTCCCGGTGGGTACCGCGGGCAAACTCGATCGAAAGAGTCTGCCGGCTCCCGATCTCACCCCGGTCGTCGGTTACGAGGCGCCGCGCACACCGGTCGAGATGACGCTGGCCTCGCTGATCTCCGAGCTGCTCGGGGTGGAGCGAATCGGTTTGCGTGACAACATCTTCGCGCTCGGCGGTGACTCATTGATGGCCGCCCGCCTGGTGTCGCGAGCGCGAGTGGAGCACAACGTCCGGGTCGATCTCACCGACGTGTTCACCTCGGTGGACGTCGGTGAGATCGCCGAACGTTCTCGATCGGGCGGGGCCGACGGCCGGCCGGCGCTCACCCGTGTCGACCCACGCCCGCAGATCATTCCGCTGTCGCACTCGCAGACGCGACTGTGGTTCGTCAACCGGATGGATCCGGGTGCCGGTACCTACAACATGCCGGGCGCGGTACGGCTCGGCGCCGACGTCGATGTCGCGGCCCTGCAGCAGGCGCTCGGCGACCTCATCCAGCGCCACGAGACCCTGCGCACCCGGTTCGGATCCCATGGTGGGGAACCGATTCAGGAGATTCTGGATGCCGCCGAGGCGTCGACATCGGTGGACACCGAGGTGGTCGACGTCGATGGCCGCCTCGACGAGGTGATCGGCGCCGAGGCGGCTCGTGGATTCGACCTCGCACACGAGATCCCCTTCCGGGCAAGGATTCTGCGTGACGGCTCGGGATATGTCGTGGTTGTGGTGCTGCATCACATCGCCGGTGACGGCTTTTCCCTCGTGCCGCTGATCCGAGACCTGTTCGTCGCCTACACCGCCCGGCGCGACGGCGTCGACAACCCGCTGCCGCCGCTGGATGTCCAGTACGCAGACTTCGCGATGTGGCAACACCGCCTGCTCGGCGCCCCCGATGAGCCGACCGAGGTCGCGATCGACGGGCTGGCCTTCTGGGAGCAGGAACTGGCCGGTCTGCCCGGTTTCCTGCCGCTGCCCACCGACCATCCGCGCCCGCATGTGGCCACCGGCAGCGGTGGATACGTGGACATCACCATCGAGCCCGATCTGGTTGCCGGCGTCCGCGCGCTGGCACGTGACCACAACGTGACCCCGTTTTCGGTGCTGCACACGGCATTTGCCATCCTGCTGGCACGGTGGGCCGAGGTGGACGAGGTCGCGATCGGTACTGCCGTCGCCGGACGCGACGAACCCGAGACCAGCGATCTCGTCGGCATGTTCGTCAACACGGTGGTGCTGCGTACCGCGATCGCACCAGGAGACACCACCGCCGAATTGCTCGATCGTGCGCACACCACCCGCACCCGCGCGATGCGGCACGCGACGATCCCGTTCGAGCGGGTCGTCGAGGCCGTGGCGCCGGAGCGGTCGGCTGCCCACACCCCGCTGTTCCAGGTCTCTCTCACCATGCATCCGGGTCAGGCCCGCGCGCTCGAGGAATGGGCCGACTCGGCGGAGATGCTCGACGCCCGTGTGCAGTCGGCCAAGTACGATCTGTCGATCACCGTCACCGATCAGGTCCGCGACGCCGGTCTGGACGTCGAACTCGCCTATGCCGCTGACCTCTTCGACCAGCGGACCATCGAGCGGGTCGCCGATCAGCTGGTCACGGTGCTGCGTGCGATGGTCGCGGCCCCCACCAGGCGGGTCGGCACCATCGACCTGGTGGCCGGCGCGGAGTTCGCCGCACTCACCGAGCGTCCGAAGACCCCGGCGATCCCCGAGACGTTGCGGGATCTGCTGTTCAACGGTGTGGTCCAGGCCAATCCCTCTGGTGTCGCGATCAGCGGCGCCGGTACGATCACCTGGTCCACCCTGGAGGCCGGCACCAACCAACTCGCCCGCGAGCTGATCTCCCGTGGACTCGGTCCGGGTGATGTTGTTGCCCTGTGCATCCCCCGTTCACACCAGTCGGTGATGGCCATGCTGGCGGTCGCCAAATCCGGTGCGGCGTTTGTGAACATCGACCCGGCTCATCCCGCCGGCCGGCTCGCGGAGATCCTCGCCGACAGCGAGGCCGCGCTGGGGCTGACGGTCCTCGAGGTGTCCCGCAAGGCCCCCGACGGGGTCGAGTGGCTGTCGATCGACGACGAGACCATGGAGCTGCAGCTCGCCGGACACAGCGGCGCGCGGGTGCGCACCGACGAACTCATCCGGCCGCCGGCCCTCGACGACCTGGCGTATCTGATCTACACCTCCGGTTCCACCGGTAAGCCAAAGGCCGCCGCGTTGAGTCATCGCGGCCTGGCCACGGTGGTGGCCAATCAGAAGAAGATCCTGCGACTGGATCAGCGGTCTCGGGTGCTCCATGTCGCGTCGCCGAGCTTCGACGCCTCGATCTTCGAGATCCTGATGGCGATGTGCACCGGCGCCGAACTCGTGGTGAGCCCCAACGGCGTCTATGGCGGCGACGAACTCGCGACGGTCATCGACACTCATCAGGTCAGTCACGCCGTGATGACACCATCCGCGCTGGCGACGCTGGAACCGGCTGCGGTGCCCAGTCTGTCGCGGGTCATCAGTGTCGGCGAGGCCTGCCCGCCGGACCTGATGCGCCGATGGGCCCGCGCGGGTCGCGCGTTCTTCAACCTCTACGGCCCCACCGAGGTCACCATCTGGGCGACCGCTGCCGGACCCCTGCACGAGGGGGACGAGGTCACCATCGGCCGCGCGGTCCCCGGAGTCGGTGCGCTGGTACTGGATCCGGCGCTGCGGCCGGTCCCCGCCGGGGTCCCCGGTGAGCTGTACCTGTCGGGCATACAGCTTGCGCAGGCGTATCACGGTCGGCCAGACCTGACCGCGACGCGGTTCGTGGCGAATCCGTTCGGTGACGGCGAGCGCATGTACCGCACCGGTGACCGGGTGGTCCGCACCACGTCCGGCGCGCTACGGTACGTGGGACGCACCGACTTCCAGCTGAAGATCCGCGGCCTGCGGATCGAGCCAGGCGAGGTCGATGCCGCCATCGCGCGGCATCCCATGGTCAGCGAGGTCATCAGCCTGGGAGTGCCGGGGCCCGGCGGCGACGACGTGCTGGTCGCCTACGCGCGTCTGGTCGACGGGGCGACGGCGGACCCCAAGCGCATCCTGGAGCAGGCGGCAGTGCACCTGCCCGCCTACATGGTGCCGCATTCGCTGGTGGTCGTCTCGGAGTTCCGGCTTACCACATCGGGCAAGATCGACCGCAGATCGCTACCGCCGGTGGACTTCTCCGCCACGATCGGGTATCGCGCACCGAGCTCGCAGATGGAGACCGTGGTCGCGGGTATCTTCGGGCAGGTGCTCGGGCAGGATCGGATCAGTGCGGACGCCGACTTCTTCGACCTCGGCGGCAGCTCGTTGTCGGCGACCAAGGTCACCTCGCGGCTGTCGGCGCTGCTCGACCGGCCGGTGCCGGTGAAGTTGCTGTTCGAACGTCCCACCGTCGCAACGCTGGCACAGGCGTTGGCGGCGAGCCCAACCGGTCACGGGGCGCCACCGTTGCTGGCCCGCAGTCGTGCCGAGCTGGTTCGTGTGTCGGGGATGCAGCGCGGGCTGTGGTTGATCAACCGCGCCGACCCGGGATCGGCGGCCTACAACGTCGCGATGGCGTTGCGGTTGACCGGTGATCTCGACGTCGCTGCATTACAGCTGGCCACCGCCGACCTGGTGCGCCGCCACGAGTCGCTGCGCACCACCTACCCGATGATCAACGGGGAGCCGATCCAGGTGATCCTGCCCGCCGATGTCGTCGAGAGCGAGCTGACGGTGCAGGTCCGGGAGGTGGGGTCCGCGCTGGAGGATGCCATCGGTGAGGTGACCGGCGAAGGATTCGACATCACCACCCGGCCGCCGGTACGTGCGGTGTTGCTGCGGTTGTCGACCACCGAGCACATTCTGGTCTTCGTCATCCACCACATCAGCGCCGACGGTGCGTCGATGTCGCCGCTGGCGCGCGATCTGATGACGGCGTACGCGGCACGCAACACCGGGGCCGAACCCGCGTGGAAGCCGCTTCCGGTGCAGTACGCCGACTTCAGCCTGTGGCTGTCGGAACGCCTCGCGGTGACCGATGGCGAGGGCACCACCGAGGAAGAGCGTCAGCTGGCCTATTGGGATGATCGCCTGGCCGGTGTCCCGGAGCGACTGGATCTGCCGCATGACCACCCGCGGCCGAAGTCGCCCACCTTCCGTGGCGCTGCGGTTGACCTGGAAATCCCCGCCGCGGTGGTTGCGCAGCTCGAAATAGTTGCGCGCCAACACCATACGACATCATTCATGGTGATCCACGCTGCCTTCGCGGTGTTGCTGAACCGGATGTCGGGTGCCACCGACCTGGTGATTGGTACGCCGTTCGCGGGCCGCGGCGAGCAGAGCCTCGACGACGTGGTGGGTATGTTCGTCAACACCCTGGCGCTGCGTACCCGCATCGACCCGTCCGAGCCCTTCGTGGACCTGCTGGCGCGAGTCCGCAACGAGGACCTCGCCGACATGTCGCACACCGACGTGGCCTTCGACAACATCGTGGCGCGCGCTCTACCCAAGCCTCCGACGTCGTACAACCCGATCTATCAGGTGATGTTGGCCTTCCAGGACGTCGAATTCCCCACCCTGCAGTTCGACCGGTTGACGGTCGCACCCATCGGGGAGGAACTGACCTCGGCGAAGGTGGATCTGCAGCTGACCCTGTTCCCCAACGACCCTGAGCGCGACAGTCGCGGTGGCGGGATGCGGGCGCAATTCCTCTACGCCACAGACCTGTTCGACCCGAGTACCATCGAGCGGCTGGCGGCACGGTACGTGCAGGTGCTGGATTCGGTCACCACTGATCCGGACCTCCATGTCGGCGACGTCAGTATCCGTCTCGACGATGAGCTCCTCGCCAGCGCGGTCGACGACACCGTGGCCGAGGTGGCGCTCGCCGATCTCGTGGCGCAGGCGTCGGCCGCCGACCCCGCCGCATTGGCGGTCGCCGGGCCACCCGCGCTGAGCTTCGGTGATCTCGACATCATGATGCAGGCGATGAGTCCCACTGCGCCCGACGCGGACTCGGCGTTGACGATGGCGGCGATGACGTTGATACCCGGCCTCGCGGAGGCCGGACCCGAAGAGTTCGACGCGGTTCTCTACGAGTTGCGCGAACGTGCCGGGAGGGTAGTGGCCCAGGGCGACCATGCGACAGATTCCACTGAGTCGGAAGGCAGCGAACGAACGTGACAGGGATCGGTGTGGACGCGGTGGACATTTCTGCTGTATGGGGAAGACGACCACCGACGCGAGACCTGATCACCATCGCGGCGCAGCTCGCACCGCAGTCCGTCGCGCTCGACGCCAACGGAGCCGAGGTGTCCTTCGCCGACCTGTTCACGCGGGTGTCGGCGACGGCCGCGGTCTTCGAGGCGCGCGGGATGGACACCGAGGCCGCGGTCAGCGCCATCGTCACCGCTCTGATACCCAAGGACGGACTCGATCCGGCGGGGATCGCGGCGGCGATCCGATCGGCCACCGACGGCATCCGGGAACGTGCGTGTGCGATCGCCGGCACCACCGATTGGCAGTCGCTACCGGGTATCTTCCGGTCGGCGGTGCACCGTCACCCCGATCGGGTCGCGGTCACCGACCTCGACGACGGTGCGCTGACCTACAGGGAACTCGACGATCGTTCCGACCGCGTCGCAGCCGGACTGCTGGCTGCCGGCGTGTCGGCGGGTGCCGTGGTGGGTCTGGCGACGCCGCGCACGGTGGACGTCATGGTCGCGATCCTGGGCATTCTCAAGGCCGGCGCAGCCTATCTGCCGCTGGACACCTCTCATCCCGCCGACCGGCTGACGTTCATCGTCGAGGATGCGGGCCCGACACTGGTCATCACCGATCACGACGGCCGCCAAGCATTGGGCTTCCTCGACGTTGCGCGGCACACCATCTCCGATCTGATCGGACACCCACACGCCGGTGCGGCCGAGCTTCCCGCAGTCGTGGACGACCGCACCGCCGCGTACATGATCTTCACCTCCGGCTCCACCGGTCGACCCAAAGGTGTTGTGGTGGAACACCGCAGCGTCGTGGCGCTGATGGCGGCCGCGCAACAGCACTATGGCTTCACCGAGAACGACGTGTGGACGATGTTCCACTCCTATGCCTTTGACGTATCGGTGTTCGAGATGTGGGGTCCGCTGCTGTTCGGCGGACGTCTGGTGGTCGTGGACTTCCTCACCACCCGCAGCCCCGATGAGTTCGCCCGCCTGCTGACCACCGAAGCCGCGACCGTCGTCTCCCAGACCCCGTCGGCCTACTATCAGCTGGCCGCCGCCGTCCGCCCAGGTGCGCCCAACGACCTGGCCGACAGTGTCCGCTACATGGTGTTCGCCGGTGAGGCACTGGATTTCGCTCAGGTCAAGCGGTGGTACGCCGACCGTCTCGCCAGTGAAGGCAGGGTCGGGCCGGTATTGGTCAACATGTACGGCATCACCGAGACGACGGTCCACTCGACTTTCCGGGCCTTGGACCCCGACTTCGTGGAGACCGCCAAGGGCTCCGATGTCGGCACCGGGCTGCCCAACCTGACGATCCACCTGCTCGACGATCGTCTGCGGCCCGTGCCCGACGGTGTGCCCGGCGAGATCTATGTGAGCGGCACCCAGGTCACCCGTGGCTACCTCGGCCGTCCCGGTCTGTCATCGATCCGGTTCGTGGCCGATCCGTTCGCCGCAGACGGATCCCGGATGTACCGGTCCGGCGATCTGGCGATCTCCCGCGACGGAACCCTCGAGTATCTGGGCCGCTCCGACGCGCAGGTCAAACTCCGTGGCTTCCGGATCGAGCTCGGCGAGGTCGAGACCGCGCTGTTGAGCACCGACGGAGTCGATGCCGCCGCAGTCGCGGTGAAACGTCGCGACAACGGCGACGAGCTGTTGGTCGGCTATGTCGTACTCGAGGCGGACGACGCCGCCACACCGTCGGATGTGCGGATCGCGGCGGCGGCGTCGCTGCCCGGCTACATGGTGCCCGACGTCGTGATGGTGCTCGACCAGTTGCCGTTGACGGTCAACGGCAAACTCGACCGGCGGGGACTGCCGGAACCGCAGATCACCGGCGCCGCAGAGTATGTCGCGCCGAGTACGGAGACCGAGAAGATCCTCGCCGAGATCGCTGCCGACGTGCTGGGGCTCGAGCGGATCAGTGTCGCCGAGTCCATCTTCGATCTCGGTGGAAACTCCCTGGCGGCCGCGCGTATCGTCGGCCGCGCCGGCGAGGCGTTCAACGTCGAACTCTCGGTGCGTGATGTGTTCGACATGCCCTCGGTGCGCGGATTGGCCGAGACGATCGGTGGCCGTGGCGTGGGCGTAGCCCCGGTGCTGGCCGTAGAGCCTAGGCCGCAACGGATTCCGTTGTCGTTCGCGCAGCTGCGGATGTGGTTCATCAACCAGTTCGACACGGCGGCGTCGACGTACAACATCCCGATGCTGCTGCGGTTGACCGGGCCGGTCGATGCCGACGCACTACGTGTCGCGCTGACCGACGTGGTGATCCGTCACGAGGTTCTGCGCACCGTGTTCCCCACGGTTGACGGCGTGCCGGTGCAGGTCATCTCGCCGGCCGACGAGGTGACCGATCGGCTGGACTGGGCGATCGTGAGATCGCAGGCCGATCTCGCGGCCGCGATCGGCGCCGGGTTCGACGTCACCGAGCAGTGGTCGTTGCGGGCGCGGCTATGGCAGGTCGCCGAAGACGAATTCGTCTTCGGCCTCGTGGTCCATCACATCGCCGCCGACGGCGAGTCGATGGGGCCACTGGTGGCAGACCTGGTGACCGCCTATGCGGCGCGCGTGGCCACCGTCGAACCGGAGTTCGTCCCCCTCGATGTACAGTTCGCCGACTTCGCGATCTGGCAGCACGAGGTCCTCGGTTCCGCCGACGATGTGGACTCGGTGGTCGCACGGCAGTTGTCGTACTGGGACACCCAACTGCGCGGACTCCCTGACGTCCTGGAGTTGCCGACCGACCGGCCGCGGCCGGTGGTGGCCACCCAGCACGGCGCGCAAGTTGGATTCGAGGTTCCCGGCTGGGTCGTGGACCGGATCGGCGTGATCTCCCGCGAGTACGGTGTGACCCCGTTCATGGTGGTGCACGCCGGTCTCGCCGTGTTGTTGGCGCGGCTGTCGGCGTCGGACGACATCGCCGTCGGCACACCGATAGCCGGTCGCGGCCAACGCGTCCTCGACCCGCTGGTGGGGATGTTCGTCAACACCTTGGTGTTGCGCTCGCAGATCGACTCGTCGATGTCGTTCGCCGAACTGCTCGATTCGGTGCGTGCCACGGACCTGGAGGCCTTCGCGCATGCCGACGTGCCGTTCGAGACGGTCGTCGAACACCTGCAACCGGTTCGGTCGGAGTCCTTCGCGCCGCTGACCCAGGTGCTGCTGTCGTTCGACCAGTCCGTGCTCGCCGAGTTCTCCACCGGTGTCCTCGCCGACGATGTCGCGGGTGTGGCGGTGAGTTCGGTTCCGGTCGAGGAGATCCCGGCGAAAGTCGACCTCACCGTCGGTGTCACCGATGCCGGCGATCGCTGGCAGGGCACCCTGATCTACGCGGTCGACCTGTTCGATGCCGACACCGCCGACCACATGGCCGCCCAGTTCGTCCGGATCCTCGATCAGCTCACCGCCGACCCCGCTGTGGCCGTGGGAGATGTCGCGCTGCTCGGTGAGGATGAGGCGGCGGCGCTGCTTCCGGTCGCCGGAGCGGTGGGCGCGCCGGCGCGGCATCTCGCGGAGGTGTTCGCAGAGGTTGCCGCTCGCCATCCGCAGCGTCCGGCGGTAACCGATGACACCGGCGCCGCGCTGACCTACGCACAACTCGACGAACGCTCGAATCAACTGGCCCGCTGGCTGATCTCGCGTGGCGTCGGGACCGAGTCGCTGGTGGCGCTTGCCGTCGGACGTTCCGCCGAACTGCTGGTCGCGATGTGGGCGGTGGCCAAGACCGGCGCCGGCTATCTGCCGATCGACCCCGACTACCCGGCCGAGCGCATCGAACACATGCTGACCGACTCGCAGGTGCGCATCGGACTGACCACGGTGCGGGTGCACGATCGGCTGCCGGCTGGTCCCGAGTGGTCCACCGTCGAACAGTTCGGTGCCGCAGGGGTTCTCGACACTCTCGACTCCGCGCCGCTGCGTGCCGACGAACTGTCGGCCGCGCGGCATCTCGACGCCACGGCCTACGTCATCTACACCTCCGGGTCCACCGGCGTACCCAAGGGGGTGTCGGTCACCTATCGCGGCATCCACAACTTCGCCACCGCCGAGGTCGTCCGTTTCGGTACCGGGCCGTCGTCGCGCATCCTGGGCTTCGCCTCCCCGAGTTTCGACGCCTCCATCCTCGAGTGGTTGCTGGCGTCGGTGGCCGGTGGTGCGCTGATCTACCGGCCCGACGGCGTACTCGGTGGGGACATGCTGGCGGCGTTCATCACCGAGCAACGACTCACCCATGTCTTCCTGACCCCGACGGTGCTCTCCACGCTGGAACCCGGGTCGGTTCCCGGCCTGCAGGTGTTGATGTCGGGCGGCGAGGCGGTCTCGCAGTCCCTGGTGGACCGGTGGTCTGACCGACTGCGGTTCTTCAATGCGTACGGCCCCACCGAGGCGTCGGTGGCGGTGGCGATGAGTGCTCCGCTGCGGGCCGGCCGGCCGGTGCACATCGGTGGCCCGGTCGACGGTGTGGGACTGATGGTGCTCGACGAACGGCTGCACGCCGTGCCCGTCGGCGTGGCGGGCGATCTGTACGCCGGTGGGGTGGCCCTCGCACGTGGTTACCTCGACCGACGCCGGCTCACCGCCGAGCGGTTCGTCGCCGATCCCTACGGCGCGCCCGGCGAGCGCATGTACCGCACCGGCGACGTGGTCCGGTGGAGCCGCGACGAATCCGGTGATCTGGTGCTGGAATACGTCGGCCGCAGTGACGATCAGGTCAAGCTCCGCGGCCTGCGCATCGAACTCGGCGAGATCGAGGCGGTCCTGGCGTCGCATCCGGCGGTGTCCTCGGCGGTTGTGATCGGCGTGGGCGGTTCGGTGGCCTCGGCACTGGCCGGGTACGTGGTGGCCGACCCGGCTGCCACGGATCCCGGCGTCGACGTCGCCGGGCTGCGTGGCTTCATCGCCGAACGTCTGCCGGCGCACATGGTGCCGGCCAGCCTCCAGATCCTCGACTCGTTGCCGTTGACGCCGGCCGGGAAGCTCGACAAACGCGCCCTCCCGGACCCGCAGATCGACACCGATACAACGGACTACGTCGCTCCCGGGTCATCGCTGGAAGAGCGATTGGCGCAGGTGGTGGCCGGTGTGCTCGGCGTCGATCGGGTCAGTGTCACCGAGTCCTTCTTCGCGTTGGGCGGTGACTCGATCACCTCGATCCAGTTGTCGTCGGCCGCGCGGTCGGCCGGGTTGTCGCTTTCACCGCGCGACATCTTCGAGCACAAGACGGTCCGCGCGATGGCACAGGCGGTCGCCGAGGGCGGCGAGCGCCTGCCCTTGCTGGCCGACCCACACGGCGGGGTCGGCGATATCGCGCTGTCGCCGGTCGTGTCGTGGATGCTCGAATCCTCTGACACCGCAGCCGACTTCGCGGACTTCTCGCAGGCGATCGTGCTGATCGCGCCGGAGCGTCTCACCGCCGACGACGTGATGCGTGTGTTGTCGGTCGTCGTCGATGCCCACCCGATGCTCTCGGCGCGGCTGACCGAGGTCGACGGTCACTGGACCTCGACCGCGGGTGTGGGATCGCGTCCGGTGGTGCGCACGACATCCACCCTGGCGACCGACGGATCGGTGGAGCTGCAGTCGGCGATCGAGACCGCGCACGCCGGCGCGCTGGCCCGTCTCGATCCGTCCGCAGGCGTCCTGGTCTCCGCGGTGCTGGTGTCGGCCGCCGACACCGCACGGCTGGTGCTCGCCGTCCATCATCTTGGGGTCGATGCGGTGTCGTGGCCCATCCTGATCGAGGACATCATCACCGTGTGGGGGCAACTGCAGTCGGGCAGTGAGCCGCAGGTGCGGCCCGAGGTGACCTCGGCACAGGCCTGGCATGCCGCGATGAGCGAGCAGGCCGACGACCGGGCCGACGAGGTCGCGTACTGGTCGGCCCAGTTGGGTGAGCCCACTGGGTTCGGCGCCTCCTTCGACCGGACCCGGGATCGGTTCTCGACGCTGCGCTCGGTACGGCATCGGGTCGACGCAGAGGTGACCGAGGCGCTGGTCACGGTGGTGCCCGAGGCCTTCGGCGGCCACGTCAACGACGCGCTTCTGGCCGCGCTGGCCCGTGCCGTGCGGTCCTGGCAGCACTCGGTGGGTATCGCCGACGAATCGCCGATCGGCGTGCTGCTCGAAGGGCACGGCCGTTACGAAGAGCTCGTCGCGCAGGGCGACCCCCCGCGCCACGCCGACCTGTCCCGCACGGTCGGCTGGTTCACCACCATCGCTCCGATGGCGCTCGACCCGGGCATTGACGTGGTGCACGCGGTGAAGGCGGCAAAGGAGCAACGACTGGGACAACCCGACCGCGGGGTCGGGTTCGGCGCGTTGCGCTTCGGTGGGGACGAACGCCTGGCCGGCCGCGCGCTGCCGTCGATCGGTTTCAACTTCTTCGGCGCGGGTGGTCGCGCTGGCGCGACCGAGGATCTGGTCGTGGATTTCATGGTGGACCCGGATGCGCCGGCATTGCCCGCAACGGTGTCGGGCGCGATGGCCGCGATGCACGTACTGACGGTGAACGTCGGTACCCGGCAGACCGGCAGTGGCCGGGAACTGTCGGCCGATCTGCTGTTCATCGACGGCATCCTCACCGAGGACGACGTCGCCGGTATCGCGCAACGGTGGTCGGCGGAACTCGCGGCAATCGTCGACGTCGTGGCCCACGGTGACGTCGGCCCGTCACCCTCGGATATCGCGGGTACGTCGGTGACGCAGGAGGATCTGGACCGGATCACCGAACTGCACCCGGGTGCCGCGATCTGGCCGCTGTCACCCCTGCAGAAGGGTCTGTATCTGCAATCGGCGCTCACCGACGCCGCCGACGCGGTGGACGTCTACGTCAGTCAGGCGGTCCTGCGGCTCGGCGGGGACGTCGACGAGGCGCGGCTGCGCGACGCCGTGCAGGCGCTCGTCGCCCATCACCGCGTCCTGCGGTCGGGCTACCTGCGCACCGACGGCGGCGCCGTGGTCGCGGTGATCCCCGACACTGTGGAAGTACCTTGGCGCACCGTCGATCTCGGTGCGGTGGACGAGGTGGACCGGCGTCGGCTGGTCGAGGAACACACCGCGCGCGAGCGCGTGGAGCCGTTCGATCTGGCGCACCCGCCGCTGCTGCGTGTGGTCCTCGTCCGGGATGCGGTCGGGGTGAGTGTGGTGATCACCAACCACCACATCCTGTTCGACGGCTGGTCGGGTCCGCTGGTGTTGGCCGACTTGCTGGCCTTGTACGCCTCCGGTGCCACCTACACCGGTCAGATCGCTTCCGGCGGCGGTGATTTTGCCGACCACCTGCTCCGTCTCGCGACAGCTGACGATGCGGCCGGCCGGGATGCGTGGCGACGAGTTCTCGCGCCCGTCGAGGGCGCCACCCTGGTGGCACCCGGCGTCGAGGCGACCCGGGAGTCATTGCCGCGCAACCATGCGGTTGTGGTCGATGCCGAGCTGACCGCCGCACTCGAGCGCCTCGCGCGGTCCCACGGCGCCACCATGGCCACGGTGCTGCAGTTCGCCTGGGCGCTGCTCGTGTCGCGCCTCACCGGCAACCGGATCGTCAGCTTCGGCGAGACGGTCTCGGGACGCCCGGCCGACCTCGACGGGGTCGAGACGATGGTCGGACTGTTCATCAACACCCTGCCCGCGGTCGTCGACGTCGACCCGTCCGCATCGGTCGGGGAGGTGCTGGCCGGGCTCCAGGACGCCAAGATCAGTGTGCTCGACCACCAGCACCTGGGCCTTCCGGAACTGACCGCGCTGGCCGGTGTCGGGCAACTCTTCGACACCTTGACCGTGCACGAGTCCTATCCGGTGGACACCGACTCGCTGTCGACCACCGACGCGGCGGCGACCGGCGGCCTCGACATCCGCGAGGCGCAGGTCAGCGACTCCACGCACTACCCGCTCAACATGATCACGTCACCGATGGGCGAGGAACTGTCCATCACCCTGAAGTATCTGCCAGATGCATTCTCCGATGCGCAGATCGCGGTGTTCGCCGACGCGGTCGTGGCGATCCTGCGACAGGCCGCCGGCGTACCCGAGACGCTGATCGCCGACGTCGATCTGCTGGCCGGGACCGGCGCCGACATCGTCGAGCAGTCCACCGGTGCCGAGGTGAGTGTGCCGGCAGGCACGGTCGCCGACGCCGTGGCCGCGCAGGTCGCCCGGACACCGGACGACGTCGCCCTGATGTTCGGCGACCGCACCTTGACCTACGCCGAACTCGGTGCGCGGACCGCCGTGTTGGCGCGCGAGCTGATCGCGACGGGTGTGGCACCCGGCGTCGCCGTGGGTGTCTCGATGGATCGCTCGGTCGAGATGGTGCTGGCGATCCACGCCGTGGTCGCGGCCGGTGGGCAGTACGTGCCGATCGATCCGGGCGTCCCCGCCGACCGGGTGCAGTACATGGTCGAGACGGCCGGTGTGCGTACCGTGCTCGTCGGCCCGCACGGCGCTCCGGCGTCGGTAGCCGGTCTGGGGCCCTCGGTGCGGGTGATCGAGGTGGACGCCGCAGACGACGTCGACCTGGCGGTCGCGCCGGTGACCGACGCGGACCGACACGCACCGCTGCGGCTCGACGATGCGCTCTACACGCTGTTCACGTCCGGTTCCACCGGGCGGCCGAAGGGTGTGACGGTGTCGCACCGTTCGGTCCTCAATCGGCTGTGGTGGGGCCTCGACGAATACCCATGGGCGTCGGGGGACCGGGTGGTGCTCAAGACCCCGTTCACCTTCGACGTCTCGGTGCCGGAACTCTTCGCCCCGCTGATGGCCGGCGCGACGGTCGTCGTCGCGCGCGCGGGCGGCCACGCGGACCCGGTCTACATCGCCGATCTGATCACCGGCACGCGTGCCACCTCGGTGCATTTCGTGCCGTCGATGCTGTCGGTGTTCCTCGATGTGGTGCCGGCGGAGAAGATCTCGGCGTTGAGCTCGTTGCGGTGGCTGTTCTGCTCGGGTGAGGCGTTGCCGCCCTCGGTGGTCGCGCGCGCCCACACGCTGCTGCCGCAGGTGCAGATCGTCAACTTGTTCGGGCCCACGGAGGCGGCCGTCGAGGTGGCCTACGTCGACGTCACCGACGCCACCGAGGTGGTGCCCATCGGTGTGCCGGTGTCCAACACCTCGACCCTGGTCCTCGACGCCCGGCTGCGGCCGGTGCCGCCGGGCATCCCGGGAGAGCTGTATCTCGGTGGCGTCCAGGTCGCGCGCGGGTACGCCGCCCGCCCCGGCCTCACCGCGGAGCGGTTCGTCGCCGACCCGTTCGGGGCCGCCGGTTCGCGGTTGTATCGCACCGGTGACCTCGTTCGCTGGAACACCGAGGGCGCCATCGAGTACCTCGGGCGCACCGACTTCCAGGTGAAGTTGCGCGGTCAGCGCATCGAACTCGGTGAGATCGAATCGGTTGTCGCCGCCGCGCCTGCAGTGGTGCACGCGGCCTGCACGGTTGTCGAAACCCCCGGTGGGGGACAGCATCTCGTCGCCTATGTGTCGCCGTCGACGGTCGACGAAGCCGTGGTGCGCGGTGCCGTCGCCGAATCCCTGCCGGAGTACATGCGTCCGACGGTGTGGATGCTGCTCGACGACATCGCGCTCAACAGCGCGGGCAAACTGGACCGTCGGTCGCTGCCGGCCCCGGTCTTCGAGACCGCCACCCACATCGCCCCGGAGACCGACGCGGAACAGGCGGTCGCGACGGTGATCACCGAGGTCCTCGGGCTCGACCGCGTCAGCGTCACCGACTCGTTCTTCGACATCGGCGGCAACTCGTTGTCGGCGATGCGAGTCGCCGCCCGAGTCGGCGACGCGTTCGGCGTCGACGTCTCGGTTCGGGATCTCTTCGAGGCGCCCACAGTGCAGGCGCTGGCCGCGGCCGTCGCCGGGCGGGAGGCGGGACTACCGCCGCTGGTGGCGATCACCCCTCGCCCGTCGCCGATCCCGTTGTCGTTCGCCCAGACCCGGATGTGGTTCATCAACCGCTTCGAGCCGGGCACCCCAACCTACAACATCCCGGTGGTACTGCGCCTGAACGGCAGCCTCGACATCGCGGCGCTGCGCGCGGCGGTCGTCGACACCGTGGTGCGCCACGAGGTTCTGCGCACCACCTTCCCGGCCGTCGACGGGGTGCCGGTGCAGGTCATCGGCCCGGTCGACGACGTCGCCGACCACCTCGACTGGGCACTGGTGGACTCCGAGGGCGACCTCGAGGCCGCGATGACCGCCGGATTCGACGTCACCGTCGATCGGCCGCTGCGTGTCCGGTTGCACAGGGTGGCCGATGGCGAGTATCTGCTCGCCGTGGTGGCCCACCACATCGCGGCCGACGGTGAATCGATGCTGCCGCTGGTCACCGACGTGGTGTCCGCCTATGCGGCGCGCTCGGAGGGGCGGTCGCCCCAGTTCGCACCGCTGACAGTGCAATTCGCAGACTACGCGATCTGGCAGCACACCGCGCTCGGGTCACCCGAGCAGGCGGACTCGGTGGTGGCCCGACAGCTGGCCTACTGGACCGAGGCCCTCGGCGGAGCACCTGATGTCCTCGAACTCCCCGCCGACCATGCGCGACCCGCGATCGCATCCCATGTCGGTGCGCGGGTGGAGTTCGCGTTGCCGGCCACGCTCGGCGACCAGATCACCGACGTCGCCGCACGATTCGGCGTCACTCCGTTCATGGTCGTGCACGCCGGGCTGGCTGCGCTGCTGGGTCGGCTCACCGCGCAGGACGACATCATGATCGCGACCCCGGTCGCCGGCCGCGGTTCGGCCGCGCTCGACCCGCTCGTCGGCATGTTCGTCAACACGCTGATCCTGCGTACCGCCATCGATCCCGAGACCACCTTCGCCGAACTGCTCGACGCCGTCCGGTTGACCGACCTGGAGGCCTTCGCGCACGCCGACGTACCGTTCGAGACGGTGGTCGAAGCGGTCAACCCGACGCGGACGGCGGCCTTCGCCCCACTGGCGCAGGTCATGTTGTCCTTCGATCCGGCGGCGTCGGCGGAGAACACCGACCTACCGATCGCCGGGTTGTCGGTGCGATCGGTCGAACCCGCGTGGGTGCCGGCCCAACTCGACCTGTCGGTGACCGTGAGTTCGGCACCCTCGGGAGCCGACTGGACGGGCTCGATCGTCTACGCCACCGACCTGTTCGAATCCGCGACCGTGGCCCGCCTGGCCGCGCGGTTCACCGCATTGCTCGATCATCTCCTCACCACACCGGAACTCCCGATCGGCGACGCCGCCATCATCTTCGACGACGAGCAGAGCGCGGTCGCGGAATGGTCGACCGGCGCGGTCGTCGATGTACCCGCTGAGCTGGTGGGAGATGCGGTGTTCGGGCAGGCGCACCACGCCCCCGACGCGACGGCTCTGGCCGTCGACGGGCGAGAGATCTCCTACCGTGAGTTCGCCGACCGAGTTGCGATCCTGGCCCGCGAACTGATCGCCGCCGGTGTCGGACCCGGTGCGGCCGTGGGTGTCTCGCTGGAGCGTTCGGCGGCGATGGTCATCGCGGTCAACGCGGTGCTGGCCGCCGGTGCACAATATGTGCCGATCGACCCCGATGCGCCGCTCGATCGTGCCGAGTACATGATCGACACCGCCGGAGTCGGTGTGGTCATCGTCGACGCCGGCCGGGAGTCGGGTGTCCTCGCAGCCGATGTCCCCGGCATGCGAGTGATCGAGGTCGATGCCGCGGCTGCAGTGGAGTCGATGCAGCCTCCGGTGACCGACCGGGACCGACGCAGCCCGCTGCGACCCGACGACGCCGCCTACACGCTGTTCACCTCGGGTTCCACCGGCCGGCCGAAGGGCGTCACGGTGACCCACCGTGCGCTGGCCAACCGCCTGCGCTGGTGTGTCGACGAATTCGACTGGACGCCGGCCGATCGGGTGTTGCTCAAGACCCCGTTCACCTTCGACGTGTCAGTGCCTGAACTGTTCGGTCCGCTGATGGTGGGTGCGACCACGGTGATCGCCCGGGACGGTGGGCACCGGGAACCGGCCTACATCGCCGATCTGCTGGCCGCCGAAGCCATCACCTCGGTGCACTTCGTGCCGTCGATGCTGTCGGTGTTCCTCGACGTGGTGCCCGCCGCCCGACTGGCGCAGCTCACCACGCTGCGGTGGCTGCTCACCTCCGGTGAGGCACTGCCGCCCGCGGTGGCGCGGCACGCCCATAAGGCACTGCCGCACACCGCCATCCACAATCTGTACGGCCCCACTGAGGCCACCGTCGACGTCACCTCGACTGACGTCACCGAGGCCGTCGACATCACCATCGGTGGCCCGGTGTGGAACACCTCGACCCGGGTGCTCGACGCGCGCCTGCGTCCGGTGCCGCCGGGGGTGCCCGGTGAGCTCTATCTCGGTGGTGTGCAGGTGGCCCGCGGCTATGCGTCCCGGTCGGCGCTGACCGCCGAACGATTCGTCGCCGATCCGTTCGGTCCCCCCGGCGCCCGGCTGTACCGGACGGGTGACCTGGTGCGCTGGAGCACCCGGGCCGGGAGTGGACCGGAGGCGTCCGGCGCCATCGAATATCTGGGCCGCACCGACTTCCAGGTGAAGCTGCGCGGCCAGCGCATCGAACTTGGCGAGATCGAGTCGGTCATCGCGTCCGCACCGGGGGTGGTGCATGCGGCATGTGATGTCGTCGACGCACCGACCGGTCCGCAGCACCTTGTCGCCTACATCGCACCGGCGACGGTGGATCAGGCGGCGGTGCAGGCGGTCGTCGCCGACCGCTTGCCGGAGTACATGCATCCCTCGGTGTGGATGCTGCTCGACGACATCGAACTCAACAGCTCGGGCAAGCTCAACCGGAAGACGTTGCCGGCTCCGGTGTTCGAGATCGGCGAATACGAGGCGCCGGCGTCCGACGCGGAGGCCGCGGTCGCCGCGGTGATCGCCGGAGTGCTCGGTCTCGACCGGGTCAGCGTCGCCGAGTCCTTCTTCGACATCGGCGGCAACTCATTGTCGGCGATGCGTGTCGCGGCGCGAGTCGCCGAGGAACTCGGTGTCGATGTCTCCGTGCGTGACCTGTTCGACACCCCCACGGTCCGGTCGCTGGTGGCGGCGGTGGCCGGGCGTGAACAGACGGTGGCCCCGCTGGTGGCCGGAAAGCGCCCGGACCGCCTGCCGCTGTCGATGGCGCAAGCCCGGATGTGGTTCATCAACCGATTCGACCCGACGTCGGCCGCGTACAACATCCCGATGGCCATGCGGCTCACCGGCGATCTCGATCTCGACATTCTGGTCGCTGCGGTCTCCGACGTGCTCGAACGGCACGAGGTGCTGCGTACCGTCTATCCGCTCGATGCGGACGGTCCATACCAGCAGATCCTCGAGGTGGGTGCAGCGCGTGCTGCGCTGGATTGGTCGGTGGTCGACGATGCGGCCGAACTCACCACGTCGGTCGCGCGAGGCTTCGACGTCACCGAGGACCTGCCGATTCGCGGACGGGTGCGGCGTGTCGGTCCGGACACCGTCGACGTCGTGTTGACGGTCCACCACATCGCCTTCGACGGAGCGTCGACGGCAGTGTTCGTGCGAGATCTGATGGGCGCGTACCTGTCGCGGATCGACGATACGGTGCCGACGGCACCGGCGCCCGCAGTCCAGTACGCCGATTTCGCGCTGTGGCAGCGGGATACGCTTGGTACGGCCGACGACCCGTCGAGCCGGATGGCCGAGCAGCTCGGCTATTGGCGCGAACATCTGCAGTCACTGCCGTCGGTCACCGACCTGCCGATGGATCGGCCCCGACCGGCGGTGATGGAGACCACCGCCGGAGTGGTGACGGTGCAGCTCGACGACGAGCTGGCCGCGAAACTCGACGAGTTCGCCCACGCGCAGGGTGTCACCGGTTTCATGGCATCACATGCGGCGCTGACGATCCTGATCTCGCGATTGGCGTCGACGAGTGATGTGGTGATCGGCACGCCGATCGCCGGACGCACCGACGCCGCACTGGGCGATCTGGTCGGCATGTTCGTCAACACCCTGGTGTTGCGGACGCAGGTCGATCCGGCATCCTCGGTGGCCGACCTCGTGGCCCGCGTGCGTGCCGAGGATCTCGAGGCGTTTGCCCACGCGGACGTCCAGTTCGAGGAACTCATCGACGAACTCGCCCCCACCCGCTCGACGGCGTTCCCGCCGCTGGCGCAGATCGCGTTCAGCCACGTCGACGGCGAGGAGTCGATGACCGCCCTCGAGGGCGCCGGCCTCGTGGTCCAACCGCTGGAACTGCCCGACCAGATCGCCAAATTCGAACTGTCGGTGGGCGTCTCGGACCGCACCGAATCGACCCCGATGAGCGTCGACTTCATCTACGCCCGGTCGATCTTCGACGAAGCGACGATCCGGGGCTTCGCGACCGCCTGGTTGCGGATTCTCGAGGCGATGGTGGCCGATTCCTCGGCCGCCGTGGGCGACATCGACCTACTCGGCGAACGGGAGAGGGCGGCGCTGGCCCCGGTGTCCGGGGGCGCACCCGATGCGCCGCCGATGGTGCTGCGCGAGATCTTCGCCGAAGCCGTCGCCTTACATCCCGACAATGTGGCGGTGCGCGATCCGCGCGGCCACAGCCTCACCTATGCCGAACTCGATGCGCGCGCCAATCAGCTCGCGCGGTGGCTGACCGAGCGCGGCGCCGGGCCGGAGACGCTGGTGGCGGTGGCCATCGAGCGCTCGGCCGAGTTGATGACCGCGATCTGGGCGGTCGCGAAGACCGGCGCGGGCTACCTTCCCATCGATCCGGACTATCCCGCCGACCGGATCGCCTACATGCTGTCCGATTCGGGGACCGAACTCGGTCTGACCACCACGGCCCGGCGGTCGGGCCTGGGCGACACCGTCGACTGGCAGTGCCTGGACGCCGATGACATCGTCGGCGAGCTCGCGACGCACGACACGGCCGCGCTGTCGGCGGCCGAGTGCAACGGGACGCCGGAGGTCGACGCGATTGCCTACGTGATCTACACGTCGGGCTCGACCGGAACGCCGAAGGGTGTCCAGGTCACCAGCCGCGGTCTGGTCGACTTCGCCCACGCGGAGCTGCGCCGGTTCGCCGTCACACCGGATTCGGTGATCCTGGGTTACGCGTCACCGAGTTTCGATGCGTCCATCCTGGAATGGTTGCTGCCGTTGCGGTCGGGAGCCACGCTGGTCTATCGCCCGGCCGATGTCGTCGGCGGCGAGGCGCTCGCGCAGTTCGTTCGCGACCAGCACATCACTCACCTGTTCCTGACGCCGTCGGTGCTGGCCACCATCGACCCCGACGCCGTTCCCGAGCTGCGGTCGGTGGCCTCCGGTGGGGAAGCGGTGCCGCAGGCCATGATCGACCGGTGGGGAGCCCAACACGCGTTCTTCAACGCCTACGGTCCCACCGAGACGACGGTGGCCGTGACGCTCAGCGAGGCGTTGGCCCCGGGGCAGTCGATCACCATCGGCCGACCCATCCCCGGGGTGGGCATGCTCGTGCTGGACTCGCGTCTGAACGTGGTGCCCGTCGGCGTCACCGGCGAGCTGTACGTGGCCGGCGGCGCGCTCGCCCGCGGCTATGTTCGACGACCCGGGTTGACCGCGAAGCGGTTCATCGCCGACCCCTACGGACGCAACGGCGAACGGCTCTACCGGACCGGCGATCTGGTTCGCTGGCGGCCCGGGCCGACCGGTGAACTCGAGCTCGAGTACGTCGGCCGTAGCGACGATCAGGTCAAGCTGCGGGGGCTGCGCATCGAGCTCGGCGAGATCGAGACGGTACTCAACTCGCATCCGGCGGTGGAGTCGGCGGTGGTGATCGGCGTAGGCGGCTCGGTCGCCTCGGCACTCGCGGGCTATGTGGTGCTGCGCGAGACCGCCGGCACCACGGTGGACCCCCACGAGCTGCGGACCTTCGTCGGTCAGGCCCTGCCCTCGCATATGGTGCCGGCGAGTATCGCCGTGCTCGATGCCCTGCCGTTGACCCCGGTCGGCAAGCTCGACAAGCGCGCGCTGCCCGAACCGGTCATCGACATCGCTGCGGAATACGTGGCACCCGAGACCGAGTCGGAGGAATCGGTTGCGGCGGTCTTCGCCGAGGTGCTCGGCGTCGATCGCGTCGGCGCGACCGACAGCTTCTTCGAGGTCGGCGGCAACTCGCTGTCGGCAACGCGGGTGGCTGCCCGGGTCGCCGACGTGTTCGGTGTCGACGTGTCGGTCCGCGACGTGTTCGAGGCGCCGACGGTGCGGGCGCTGGCCGCCGCGGTCGCCGGCCGCGGGGCGGGCCTGCCCCCGGTCGCCGCGGTCTCACCGCGGCCGGAACGGATTCCGGTGTCGTTCGCGCAGCAGCGTATGTGGTTCATCAACCAGTTCGATCCGTCGGCGTCGACCTACAACGTCCCATTGCTGCTACGCCTGACCGGCAGCCTCGACGTGGACGCGCTGCGTGCGGCACTTGCCGACGTGGTGGTGCGCCACGAGGTCCTGCGCACCACGTTCCCGGCGATCGACGGTGTGCCGGTGCAGATCATCGCCCCGGCCGAGGCGGCCACCTCGACCCTGGACTGGGCCGAGGTCGACTCGACCGCCGATCTCGAAACCGCGGTGAGCGCCGGATTCGACGTCACCGAACAGTGGCCACTGCGGGCGCGGCTGCTCCGCGTCGCCGACGACGAATTCGTCTTCGCCATCGTCGCCCATCACATCGCCGCCGACGGCGAGTCGATGGCGCCGTTGGTGGCCGACCTGATGACCGCATACGCGGCACGGGAGGCCGGCGACGCCCCGACGTTCGCCCCGCTCGAGGTACAGTTCGCTGACGTCGCGCTCTGGCAACACCGCGAACTCGGCTCGGTCGGCGATACGAATTCAGTGGTGGGACAACAGCTGTCGTACTGGACACGCAAGCTCGACGGCCTTCCCGATGTGCTCGAGTTGCCCGGCGACCGGCCCCGTCCGGTGGTGGCCTCCCAACGCGGCGATCAGGTGTCGTTCGAGATCCCTGCCGACGTGGTCGAGGCCATCTCGGCGGTCGCCACCGGACGGGGCGTCACCCCGTTCATGGTGGTCCACGCCGGCCTCGCGGTGCTGCTCGCCCGGCTGTCGGCGACCTCCGACATTGCGGTCGGCACCCCGATCGCCGGACGCGGGCAGCGTGCCCTCGACGCACTGGTCGGCATGTTCGTCAACACGCTGGTGTTGCGCGCCGAGATCGATCCGGGCATGACCTTCGCCGCAGTGATCGACCAGGTCCGCGGTACCGATCTCGAGGCGTACGCGCACGCCGACGTGCCGTTCGAGACGCTGGTCGAGCAGTTGGATCCGGTGCGGTCAGAGGCTTTCGCACCGCTGACGCAGATCCTGCTCACGTTCCATCAGTCGACGCTGCCGGAGTTCTCCGCCGATCTCGGCGACTCGGTCGCCGAAGCGTCCAGCATCGCCGGACTGTCCATCGCGCCGATCGAGGCGCCGGAGACACCCGCCAAGGTCGATTTGACCTTCGCGATCGCCGGCGGCACCCAGGGACAACCGTGGCCGGCGCAGATCGTCTACGCCACCGACATGTTCGATGCGGCGACAGTGCGCACCATGGCCGATCGGTTCGTCCGGGTGCTGGCCACCTGCCTGGCCGACGTGCAGGTGCCGGTGGGGGATGTCGCGCTGCTGTCCGATCACGAATCGAGCGCCCTGGCGGCACTTCCGGCGCCCGTGACCGAGACGACGAACACCGACCGCACCCTGGTGGAGCTGTTCGCGGACACCGTCGCCGACCACGCGACGCGGACCGCGGTGACCGCGCAGGACGTGTCGCTGTCCTACGCCGACCTCGATCGCCGCTCCGATGCGGTGGCAGCGGCGTTGGCGGGCCGGGGTGTCCGCGCCGGTGACCTCGTCGGTATCGCCACCGCACGCTCGGTCGACCTCCCGGTGGCGATCCTCGCCGTGCTCAAAGCCGGTGCCGGCTATCTGCCGCTGGACACCACCAACCCGGTGGACCGGTTGGCGTTCATCGTCTCCGACGCGTCGGTGCGCGTGGTGATCACCGACGCGGCGACCTCGGGACACGAGCTGTTCGCCGGTCTGCCCGCCGGCGTGGTGGCCGTCGACGTCGACGAACTCGCCTCGGCCGGGACCGATCTCGCGGTGCCGGTACCCTCGGTGCGGCCGTCCTCGCGGGCCTACGTCATCTACACCTCCGGCTCGACCGGTTTGCCCAAGGGCGTCGAGATCACCCATCGCGACGTCATCACCCTGATGGACACGGCGGCCGGCGACTTCGACTTCCGGCCCACCGATGTGTGGACGATGTTCCATTCCTATGCGTTCGACTTCTCGGTGTGGGAGTTGTGGGGACCGTTCCTGTGTGGGGCGCGGCTGGTGATCGTCGATCGTGCCCTGGCGCGAGACCCCGATGCCTTCGTGGAGCTGCTCGCCGCCGAGGGCGTGACGGTGCTCAACCAGACGCCGTCGGCGTTCTATCAACTCATCGACGCGCGGCGGCGCAACCCGGTCGATCTGCCGTTGCGCTACATCGTGTTCGGGGGTGAGGCGCTGGGCTTCGAGCAGGTGCGGCGCTGGTTCGACGACCATCCCGACGAGACCACCCAATTGGTCAACATGTACGGCATCACCGAGACCACCGTGCACGTGAGTTTCCGTCCGCTCGACCGCGACCTCGTCGCCGCGGGCGACGCATCCCTGATCGGGCGGCCCCTGCACTCGCTGGCGATCCACATCCTCGACGAGCGGTTGCATCCGGTGCCGCCGGGCGTCGTCGGCGAGATGTACGTCACCGGTGGGCAGCTGGCGCAGGGCTATCTGGGCCGGCCGGGACTCTCGGCGACCCGGTTCGTAGCCAATCCCTTCGATCGCAGCGGTGCCCGCATGTACCGGACGGGTGACCTCGCCCGCCGCATCGGCGACGACATCGAGTACCTCGGTCGCGGTGACGCGCAGGTGCAGTTGCGTGGATTCCGCATCGAGTTCGGTGAGATCGAGGCCGCGCTGCTCGGTGTCGACGGGATCACCGCGGGTGCCGCCAATGTCGTCGAACTCCCGGGGCGTGGTGAACAGCTCATCGGCTACGTCGTCGCCGAACCGGGCGCCGACGTCGACGCGGCGCGGGTGCGCGACGCGGTTGCCCGGGCGGTACCCGGCTACATGGTGCCCAGCATCGTGGTCCCGGTGTCCGCGCTGCCGTTGACGGCCAACGGCAAGCTCGATCGTCGGGCGCTTCCGGTGCCCGAACTCGACGGCGCCGGTGACGATTACGTGGCGCCGGAGACCTCCACCGAGGAAACACTCGCGCGTGTCGTGGCGGGCGTGCTCGGTGTCGATCGGGTGAGTGTGGCCGAGTCGTTCTTCGCGCTCGGCGGCGACTCGATCCTCGCGATCCAGCTCTCGTCTGCCGCCCGTGCCGCCGGGTTCTCGGTGTCCCCGCGAGATGTCTTCGAACACAAGACGGTTCGGGCCATGGCGCATGCGGTGGCGGCGGGCGGAGACCGGCTGCCGCTGTTGAGCGAGCCTGCCGGTGAGCAGGTCGCGATCCCGCCGGTGGCGGCCTGGATGCTCGAGTTGTCGCAGAGCGGGGCGGACTTCGCCGACTTCTCCCAGTCGACGGTGCTCATCGCACCCGATGGACTCGACCTCCCGACGCTGACCGCCGTGCTGGATGCGGTGACGCGTGCCCATCCGATGCTGTCGGCGACGTTGCGCCACACCGACGACGGCTGGGCGTATGCGCTTGGCGAGGGCATCGGATGTGTCGTCGACGAGGCGACCACGGCCGCGGCGCCCGGCTCCGCCGAGTACGACGAGGTATTGCGCACCGCGCATGCCGCAGCACTGCGCCGGCTCGACCCGGCCGCCGGAGTGATCGTGTCCGCGGTCCTGGTCGTCGGCGACGGCGGTGCCCGTGTGGTCCTGGCCATCCATCACCTCGGTGTCGATGCGGTCTCCTGGCCGATCCTCATCGAGGACATCATCACCGTCTGGGGTCGACTGCAGTCCGGTGCGGAGCCGGCGGTGCGTCCCGAGGTGACCTCGGCGCGGGCCTGGCATGCGGCACTCGCCGCGCAGGCCGGCGAACGCGGTGACGAGATGGGGCACTGGCTGGCCCGCGTGGACCGCGATCCCACCGACTTCGGTGTGCCATTCGACCCGCACCGCGATACCTTCGCGACCGTCGACTCCCTGCGGGTCCGGGTGGACCGCACAGTCACCGAGGCGCTGCTGACGAGGGTCGTCGACGCGTACTCCGGTCACGTCAACGATGCGCTGATCGCGGCGCTGGCCCGCGCGGTGCGATCGTGGCAACGCGATCGCGGCATCGTCGACACCGCCGCGGTCACCGTGCTGGTCGAAGGCCACGGCCGCTACGAGGAAGTGGTGGCCCGGGGGACCGACCCGCACACCGCCGACCTGTCCCGAACCGCCGGCTGGTTCACCACACTCGTGCCGTTGGCGCTCGACCCGGCCGACGACGTGGTGCACGCGGTGAAAGCGGCGAAGGAGGAGCGCCTGGCTCAACCGGACCGCGGCATCGGCTACGGACTGCTGCGCTTCACCGCGCCGGATGCCGGTGGGGACGACCGGCTGGCCGGGACCGCGTTGCCGTCGATCGGTTTCAACTTCTTCGGTGCCGGCAGCCGCTCATCCGGCGACGACGTGGTGGTGCCGTTCACCGCCGACCCGGCGGCGCCGGTCCTGCCGGCCACGGTGTCGGGTGCGATGACCGCGATGAACACGCTGACGGTGAACGTCGGCACCCTCTCGGACCGGGACAGCCGCGAACTCTCGGCGGACTTCCTGTTCGTCCGCGGGGTGCTGGGCGATGCGGATGCCGCCGATATCGCATCGCGGTGGCAGGCGGAACTGGCCGCGATCGTCGACACGCTGTCGGTGATCGGTGATCCGGGCCTGTCCCCGTCGGACGTTCCGGGCGCCGGGGTCACCCAGGACGACCTCGACGACGTGGCCCAGCGGTGGCCCGGGGCCGACATCTGGCCGCTGTCTCCCCTGCAGAAGGGCTTGCACTTCGAGGCCGAGCTCGCCGGCGGCGCCGTGGGCTCGGAGACCGCCGCGCCGGTGGATGTCTACGTGGTGCAGTCGATCCTAGAACTTGGTGGGACCGTCGACATCGACCGCCTGCATGCTGCGGCCCAGGCCCTGTTCGCGCACCATCGCGCATTGCGGTCGGGCTTCGTGCGCACCGGCAGTGGTGCGGTGGTGACGGTGGTTCCGCCATCGGTCGAGGTGCCCTGGGAGGTCGTCGACGTCACCGACGGCACCGGCCCCTCCGACGATGTGGTCGAGCAACGCGTGGCACAGGTCGCGCAGACGCAGCGGCGCACCCCGTTTGACCTGGCGCGCCCGCCGCTGATGCGTTTCGCAGTGGTCCGCCACGGCGATACCGCGCATCTGGTGGTGACCAACCATCACATCCTGATCGACGGTTGGTCGGGCCCGCTGGTGCTGGCCGATCTGCTGGCGCTGTATGCCAACGGAGTCACCTACACCGGCCAGATCGGTACCGGCGATGGTGATTTCGAGGACTACCTGCGTCACCTCGCGGCGACCGACGACGTCGCCGGTCGGCAGGCCTGGCGCGAGGTGCTCGCGCCGGTGACGGCGCCCACCTTGGTGGCGCCGGGCGCGGAAGCAACGAATGAGGCACTGCCGCAAGATCTGTCGGTCATTCTTGATGCCGACGTGACCGCCGGCATCGAGGCCCTCGCCCGCGCCGAGGGGGCCACGGTGGCGACGGTGCTGCAGTTCGCCTGGGCGGTGCTCGTGTCGCGGTTGACCGGCAACCGGGTGGTCACCTTCGCCGAGACCGTATCCGGTCGTCCGGCCGACCTCGAGGGCGTCGAATCCATGGTGGGGTTGTTCATCAACACGCTGCCCGCGGTGGTCGACGTCGATCCGGAGGCGTCGATCTCGACCGTGCTGGGTCGCCTGCAGCAGAGCAAGGTGGCGGTTCTCGATCACCAGCATCTGTCGCTGGCGGAGTTGACCGGACTGGCCGGCGGCAACGGCATCGGCGGTCCGCTGTTCGACACGTTGACGGTGCACGAGTCTTATCCGGTGGACACCGACTCGCTGTCCACCACGGATGCCTCGTTGACCGGCGGGCTGGAGATCGTGGACTTCGCCGGTTCCGACGCCACCCACTACCCGCTCAACATGTCGACTTCACCCGTTGCGGGCCAACGACTCTCGCTGACTCTCAAGTATCTGCCGAACGCCTTCGACGCCACCCAGATCGAGGTGTTCATCGACGCACTGGTGCAGATCCTGCGGACCGTGTCGAGCGCTCCGGAGACCCTGACGGCCGACATCGGTCTTCTCGGCGGCGGCGAGATGGCCGCGTTCACCACGGTGTCCGGCGGCACGGGGACCGCGCCGCGCCTGCTCGGCGACATGTTCGCCGAGGTTGCGAACACGCACCCCGACCGCGTCGCGGTAGTCGACGGAAACGGTGCCGCGCTGACCTATGCCGAACTCGATGCGCGGTCCAATCAGCTGGCGCGCTGGCTCATCTCGCGGGGGATCGGCGTCGAGTCGCTGGTCGCGTTGGCGATCGGTCGGTCGGTGGAACTGCTCACCGCGATCTGGGCGGTCACCAAGACCGGTGCCGGATATGTGCCGATCGACCCCGACTACCCGGCCGAACGGGTGGCGAACATGATCGAGGACTCGGGGGCGATCCTCGGGCTGACCGTCCGCACCGGGGAACTTCCCGGCGACGAGTTCGAGTGGGTGCGTCTCGACGGTGACTCGACCCGAGCGGCGATCGCCGACCTGTCCGACGCCGCGGTGAGCGCCGTCGAGATGTCGGGTCGCGTGCGGACCGACAATGTCGCGTACGTGATCTACACATCCGGCTCCACCGGCCGCCCGAAGGGTGTGTCGGTCACTCATGGTGGGCTGGCGAATTTCGCCGCACAGGAGACCTCACGACTGTCGGTCGCAGATGCCCCGGTGGTCCTGGGGTTCGCATCGCCGAGTTTCGATGCGTCGGTCCTGGAGTACCTGCTCGCCACGGTCAACGGCGGCACCCTGGCCTACCGGCCGACCGCGGCCGTCGGCGGTCACGTGTTGCAGGAATTCATGCAGCGTCACCGAGTGACGCACACCTTCCTCACCCCGACGGTGCTCTCGACGCTGGACCCGGCCGCGCTGCCGGATCTGGCCGCGCTGATGGCCGGCGGTGAGGCGGTGCCGCCGTCGCTGGTCGACGCGTGGGCGCCGCATGTGGCCATCCACAACCTGTACGGACCAACGGAGACCACCATCGGCATCACGCTGAGTGAGCCGATGGCCGTCGGCGCGCCGGTGCGGTTGGGACGGCCGTTGGCCGGGGTGACGTTGCTCGTGCTCGACGGTCGTCTGCGGCCGGTGCCGGTCGGTGTGCCCGGCGAGCTCTACGCCGTCGGTCCGGCACTGTCCCGGGGTTACCTGAACCGGCCAGGACTGACCGCCGAGCGTTTCGTGGTCAACCCCTTCGGCACCGCGGGGGAGCGGATGTACCGAACCGGCGACGTGGTTCGCTGGCGCCGTGACGGTGCCGGCGAACTGGTGCTGGAGTACGCCGGACGTTCCGACGATCAGGTGAAGCTGCGCGGACTGCGGATCGAGCTGGGCGAGATCGAGGCCGTGCTGGCCGAACATCCGGCGGTGGAGTCGGCCGTTGTCGTCGGTGTGGGCGGCTCGGTCGCGACCGCACTGGCCGGCTACATCGTCGGCGACGGTGGGATCGACGTGGCCGAGGTGCGTGAGTTCGTCGGCCGACGGCTGCCGTCGCACATGGTCCCCGCCGCGATCATGGTGCTCGATGCGCTGCCGTTGACCCCGGTGGGCAAGCTCGACAAACGGGCGCTTCCAGAAGCGGTGATCGAGACCGGCACCGAGGAGTACGTGGCCCCGGAGACCGAGATGGAGGCCGTGGTGGCCGCCGCGTTCGCCGACGTGCTCGAACTCGAGCAGGTCGGTGTCACCCAGAGCTTCTTCGAGTTGGGCGGCAACTCGCTGTCGGCGACGCGGGTGCTCGGTGCGTTGCGCGAGCAGGGGCATGACGTGGAGTTGGCCTGGCTGTTCAACGACCCCACGGCGCGTGGGCTCGCGGCTCGGATCTCCGGCGGCTCCGGTTCCGGCGAGGTGGTGATCACCCTCAACGCGCAGGGGACGCGGCCGCCGCTGTTCTGCATCCATCCTGCCGGTGGCCTGGCTTGGTTCTATGGCGGGTTCGTGCCCTATCTCGGGGATCGCCCGGTGTACGGCCTGCAGGACCCGCATGTGGTCGCCGGCGAGCCCAGCGCGCGGAGCGTGGAGGAAATGGCCCAGCGGTATCTCACCGAGATCCGCCGGGTGTCGCCGCACGGTCCGTATCACCTGTTGGGCTGGTCGCTGGGTGGCTACGTCGCGTACGCCATCGCGACCGCGCTGCGCGCCGAAGGAGAGGAGGTCGCCTTCCTCGGCGTCATGGACTCGTCGCCGATCCCGCCGCAACCCGACGACGGTTCCGGGTCTGCACCGGCCGGTGTCGAGCTCGGCGGCGACTATGTCGGCGACTTCCTCGGCGGATGGCGCGATCTGTTCGACCTCGACGACAATGTGCACGCGGACAGCGCCGAAGAGGTCGCCGAGATCATCCGCGAACAGATCGCGTCGATGGGCCTGCTCAGCGTCGACCAGGTGCAGGGCGTCATGGACAGCTTCGCGGTCGGCGAAACGCTCGTCGAACAGTTCCGGCCGGCCCCGTATGACGGTTCGCTGCTGGTGTTCACCGCGACCCGCGACAAGGCGGATCCGGCCGCGGTCGCCGACGGTTGGCGACCCCACGTCGCGGGCCGCATCGCGAATGTCGATGTCGATGCCGATCACCTCGGCCTGGCCAACCCCGGCGCGCTCGAGGTCATCGGGCCCGAACTCGACCGGTGGCTCGCCGACGCCGACGCCGCGGAGTCGTAGGAGCCGCAGCACCGTCACCGCAGCGGCACCGTCACCCGCAATCCATCTGCACAATCCACCCACGATCCCTGGAGGACACCCGTGACCAACCCCTTCGACGACGACAACGGCCGCTTCTACGTATTGGTCAACGACGAGAATCAGCACTCGCTGTGGCCGACCTTCGACGACATCCCCGCCGGCTGGAGGACGGTGTTCGGGGAGGACAGTAGGGCGGCATGCCTGGGCTACGTGGAGAAGAACTGGACCGACCTGCGTCCCAAGAGTCTGATCGAGGCGATGGACGCGGACGCGGCGCGCCGCGCGTGACTCTCATCCGGCCACGACGTCGCGAGGCTGTGTAGCCGGGATAACGCTTGAACATCAAGCACTATCCGCCACTCCAACAACTTGAGTCACAGCAGTAACATGGAGTCGTACCGAGAATCTGCTCTGACCTGTGGATTCTCACACAATCTGGCGTCCGCGGTTCCCAAAGAGCCGTTAGCAAGGCAAGCTATTTAGACGGACCTGGCGCCAGAACCATTCTGGGAGGCAACGTGGCCAGGGTCACAACACGGAGTTCGGGGGAACGACTGTGAACATGTTGGATTTGATCGAAGACATCCGGCGGCGGGCCGAGATCACCCCGCGCCTGACTGCTGTTCGCTTCGGTGACGATGTCGTCACCTACGGTGCTCTCGACGAGGCCATCGACTCGTACCGCTCCGTGATGGACCGCCACGGCATGTCGCACGACGCGGCATTCCACGCCGGCCTCATCCACTGCATGCCCGGTCTCACTCGTATCGACGGAGCCGCCGAGCGCAACCGGGTGATGAGCGACATCGTCGCGTGGCTCGGTCGCGAACTCGGCGGCGGCGAAGGTCGCCGCCTGCGCGCCGTCAGCTGATCCACTTCACCGACACGCTTGTGGGTAGGGGTCGGCCTGGGCCGCCCCGACGCTGTCCGATCGACGCTCAAACGATCGCGAGCACCATCAAGATCACCAGCAGTATCGGTGCGCCGATGATCATGCTCGCGATTCCCGCCACCGTGCCGGCCACGGCCCGGCCTGTGCCGCGATAGCGGTTCGGCTCCGGCGTCGGTCGTCGGCCGCTCGCGATCTGTACCAGGGCGATCACCCCCAGCGTCGTCGCAATGAAGCCGAGGATGGCTCCCACGCCCACAAGGGCCAGTGGGAGCGAGATCATCGATGTGATCAACGCCGTGGTCGCCATCCGGGAACTCGGCTGTGCCGGGACATTCATCCCGTTCGTGTTCAGGTGCCTCGAGTCGGTCGCCATAACCGGATCGGGGTACCAGACGTCGGCGACCGGGGGTAGCGGGGCGTCGTTCGCGGAGCTACTCGCCGAGAGTGGCCAACTCGCATTCATCGCTGAGGGCGGCCACATCGAACCGGGTACGGCGGCCGATTCGTCGGTCGCGCCGGGCCGGTCTCGCAACGTCTCGATTGTGGATTCGCCGGTCTCCGGGAGTTGTGTGTCGATGTTCTCGAGCGGCCACCGGGCGATGCGATCGGTCAACGCGGGCGGTATTGACTCGGTGGGGTGATCGGTCTCCCGCATGGCGTACCCTCCTGGCCGGCGGCCCACGGGTGGCCGATCATCGGTTCTGTTCGATCTCCAGTACTGCACGAACGAACGCGGCGCTGCACGGTGCTGGGTCTACATGGTGCTGGTCCTGCACGATTGCCGGGCACGGTTGCCCGACGCTCTGCCTCCACTGCACCCGAAGAACATCACATAGCGATAACGATAGCTGCGACGACAATCGCCGCGTCCGGGTTCCGGACGCGGCGACAGCGTGGTGCAAGCCGATGATCGGTTGAAGCTCAGCCGCCGTGCTGACCGCCCATGCTGGTCAGCGTGTCGACCGCGTCCGCGGTGAGCTTCCAGTTGGTGCCGACACGCACATAATTCAGTTGGATGTCCACCGGTGCCGGGGCGTGCGGGCTGGCGACAGCAACGGTCGCCGTCGCGGTGCTCGAGCCTTGCTCAGTCACCTCTTTGACCGTGTACACGTCGGGCGTGTAGCCGGCGGCGCTGGAGGTCTCGGCATAGGTCTGCAGCGCGCTGATCGTCTCCGGATTGTTGGTGTCGACGGCTCCTTCGACCTGCTCGGTGGTGCTCGCCGGGTCCACCGCCGTGCGCAGGGTGCTCTGGGCGTCCTCGGTGCTCAGTCCGATCACCGCATCCTTCGCCGAACTGACCGCACCGCTGACGGCATCGCGGGCCTGGCTGGCTGCATCACCGGCCGCCGAGGCGACCGCCGCCGACGCGTCGTTGGCGACACTGCTGGCCGTGTCCGACGCCTCCTCGGAGCAGGCGGCCGTGGCCAGGATGGTGGCGGCGGCGAGAACTGCCGCGGCAAGGGGCTTGCGAACCTTCATATTTCGTCTCCTCCTCTTGAGTAAGCCCACACTAACTCATGGGTGTCGGGCGGCAGCACCGCGGAATTAATCGGACCGTGGTCCGGTTAGGCTGGATGACACATCCGCCGAGTGCGCAGGAGGCGCGACAATGCAGTTCGGAATCTTCAGCGTCAGCGACATCACCGTCGATCCCACCACCGGGGTCGCGCCCACCGAGCACGAACGGATCAAGGCGATCGTGCAGATCGCGAAGAAGGCCGAGGACATCGGCCTCGACGTCTTCGCGCTCGGCGAGCACCACAACCCGCCGTTCTTCTCGTCGTCACCAACGACGACGCTCGCCTACATCGCAGCCCAGACCGAGAGGTTGCAGCTGTCCACGGCCACCACGCTTATCACCACCAACGATCCGGTCAAGATCGCCGAGGACTTCGCCATGTTGCAACACCTCGCCGACGGTCGGGTGGACCTGATGCTGGGGCGCGGCAACACCGGGCCGGTTTATCCGTGGTTCGGTCAGGACATCCGGCAGGGCATCCCGCTGGCCATCGAGAACTATCACCTGCTGCACCGCCTGTGGAGTGAGGATGTCGTCGACTGGGAGGGCAACTTCCGCACTCCGTTGACGTCGTTCACGTCGACGCCACGGCCATTGGACTCCGTGGCCCCGTTCGTGTGGCACGGATCGATCCGCAGCCCTGAGATCGCCGAGCAGGCCGCGTATTACGGTGACGGCTTCTTCGCCAACAACATCTTCTGGCCCAAAGAACACTTCCAGCGACTCATCGGTTTCTATCGCGAACGGTTCGAGCACTACGGACACGGCACAGCCGAGCAGGCCATCGTCGGCCTGGGCGGCCAGTTCTACATCCGGAAGAACTCGCAGGACGCGGTGCGGGAATTCCGCCCGTACTTCGACAACGCGCCGGTGTACGGTCACGGCCCTTCGCTCGAGGACTTCACCGAGCAGACGCCGCTGACCGTCGGGAGCCCTCAGGAGTTCGTGGACAAGACCCTCTCGTTCCGGGAGAGCTTCGGCGACTACCAGCGACAGCTGTTCCTCGTCGACCACGCGGGGCTGCCGCTGAAGACGGTGCTGTCCCAGCTCGACGAGTTGGGAGAGGTGTTGCCGCAGTTGCGTGCCGGCTTCGAGGCCGGCCGACCCGCCGCGGTACCCGACGCCCCGACCCACGCCTCCCTGGTGGCTGCGCGCACCGCAGCCGCGGCCGGCGACACGCGCGAAGAGGCGAGTGTATGACCGCGGCTCGGACTCCCCGGCGGATCGTCGCCGTCAATGCCGGACTGGGCGATCCGTCGTCGACGCGCCTGCTCGTGGATCGGTTGGTCGAGGCCGTCGTCGGAGCCCTCGACGACGGGACCGGGGCTGGTGCGGTCGACGTGACGGTGATCGATCTTCGTGACCTCGCCACCGACATCGCCCGTTCGATGGCCACCGGATTCGTAGTCGACCCGGTGCGCGAGGCGTTGCAGCGGCTCTACGAGGCCGATGGACTCATCGTCGCCACGCCTGTCTTCAACGCGTCCTACAGCGGATTGTTCAAGTCGTTCTTCGACCTGGTCGACGTGGAGAAGCTCGGGGGCACCCCGGTGCTGCTCGCCGCCACCGGCGGGAGCCCACGACACTCGATGGTGCTCGACCATGCCATGCGTCCGTTGTTTGCCTACCTGCGCGCGATCGTGCTGCCGACTGCTGTGTACGCGGCAGCGCAGGACTGGGCCGGTGCGGCCGGCGACACTGCGGCGCTCGGCGATCGCATCCGGCGGGCGGCGGGTGAACTCGCGGCCGCGGTGGGTCGACCATCCGCGCCGGGCGTACCGGCTCCCGAGCCGGAGCGTACCGAGAACGGGGTACGGTCCTCGGCCGAGGATGCAGGTATCGCGAACTTCGCGCGCCTGCTCGGTCAGCAATCCTGACGGTCGCTCACGCCTGGCCCGGGATGTTGTGCCGCGGGCTCAGCCGGCTGTTCGGCAACGTAGGCGCCGGCAGATGCTGGACGTCACCGGAGTAGCCCTCGACCTGGCCGAATCGTTCACTGTGCTCGGTCCACTGCTGACGGAACGCGACGATGTCCTCATGGCTGCGCCCGAGGAAGTTCCACCACATGATGATCTGCTCGTCGAGCGGTGCGCCGCCGAGCAGTATCACGCGCGCCGGTTCGTCGGACTCGTTGCGCAGGCATAGTGCCGTCGCACCGAGCCCGATGTAGCCGAGTTCGGTCGGTTGCAGGGGTTCGGCCGCGGAATTCACGACGCGGATCACCCCGGCGTCCACGAGCAGACCGTGCTCGTGTGCGGTGGTGACCGGTAGCTCGATCTGGGCGCCGGGTGGCAGCCGCAGTTCCGCGCCGAGTAAGGGTGTGAAGGTGTGGACGGGTGACCGCTCACCCAGGAGTTCGCCCAGGAAGACCCGAATCTCGACGTCGTCGTGGTGGAACGCCGACGGGATGTGGTGGGCGAAATCTCGCGGGGTGTCGGCGGCGAACTCGGGCAGCGCCACCCACAGTTGAACGCCGTGCAAGATCGTCGTGTCGGGTGTCGACACCTCGGTGTGTGCGATTCCGTGTCCGGCGGTCATCAGGTTGAGTTCCCCCGGGCGCACCATCGCGTGATTGCCCATGGTGTCGCGGTGTTCGATCTCGCCGGAAAACAGCCAGCTCACGGTCTGCAACCCGGTGTGCGGGTGCGGTGGCACATCCATCCCGCCGGTCGCCGAGACATCGTCGGGACCATAGTGATCGGCGAAACACCATGCGCCGATCAACGAACGGCGACGTTGAGGCAGGGTGCGATGCACCGTCATGGCGCGCGGGCCGCCCAACGGAACGTCGCGGGCGGCGAGCACCTCGACCGTCACGGTCCCGTCGGCTCCCGCGTCGCCGCGGTGAACAGTTGAGCGACAATCGATCTCGTCGGGACGCGTCTCCAGGTTGCTCATCGGTGCGGCCGCTCCACGTGTTGTCCGGGTTCCTCGGAGTCAGTGTAGCGAGACCGGTGTCGTCGGCGAGTGAGGTGAACGTCGCGGAAAGCGACACGTTCGCCTCACTCGGCCTGCGGTCTGCTGGGGCGGGGGCTCGGGAAGGGGCGCCGGGCTCAGGAGATGGTTGTCGGATCCTCGAACGTCATCGTCAGTCGATCCACCGATGTCGTCATCAGCGCGCGCCGGCTCAGGCGTAGTTTCCGCAACTCGGCGGCGATCGGATGGTCACCCAAGGTCAGGCGCGCACCACCCAACCGGGTGCGGGTGCCGGCGGTGGACGTCAGCTTCCACGGCGTCATCCGCAGCACCCCGTCGAGTTGGGAGTACGCGTTCAGCACGGTGTCCTTCGCGTTGTCGGGCACCGGGATGCCGCGTCGGGTGGTGAGGTCTGCGATGAGGTGTCCATCCGCGGAGACCCTGCCGTGGCGGGTGGGGGAGTCGTGGTCCACGTCGAAGTCGGCGAGGGTCTTGGGGAAGCCCCAGATGCCCCGGCCGGCGGCGAGGGTGAAGTCGCCGTCGACCGGCAGGTGGTGGATGAGTGCACGGGCGTCGCCGCGGGCCAGCGAGCGCAACGCGGACGCCGGCGATGCGGCCGGCCGCCCGGGCTCCTCGACCAGGAAGCAGACGCCGAACTCGTTGTACGGTCCCAGGTCGCCGTCGATGTAGTCGACGAAGACCAGCATGCACATCGTCCGGCCTGGTCGCAGGCGCAACGGCCGCAGCTCGGGCGCCGCCGGGCCGCCCGACCGCATCGCGTGGGCCACCGCGGCGGCGTCAGCGGTGAATCCGGCGACAAAACACCGAGCATTGCGGATCTCGACCGGCATCGAGACGGCGGTGCCCAGGACGTCATGGGTGGACCCGGGTTGGGACATCGATAGGTCTCCTCGAAACTGGAACATGTTCTCATTTGCTTCCGTCAGCATGTCAGATCCGAACCGGCGGTGGGCCGGTTCCACCCGGTGAGCTCGGTGGGGCGGACATCCGGCCGAATTACGCACCATCGGCGACCGCGCACTCACCGCGCTGTGACAAGGTTGTCGGAAGGCGTTGGTGACGTCGGGTCGTCGGCACTCTGGGCGTTGCGCGTGCGCATACCGGTGGTCGGAGGGAGGACGGGTGGCAACCGCGGACCGGTCGGTGGTCGGGGTGGGGATGGTCGACGATCATCCCTCACCGGTGTGGGGAATCGAACGGATTCTCGACCGCCAACCCGACCTGGAATTGGTGTGCTCGGCGTCCACGGTGGGCGGACTGCTGGCGCAGGGTATCGCGATGGACATCGTCATCCTCGACCTGCGGCTCGACGACGGCACGAGCCCGGGTGAGAACGTCGCCCGGCTCACCGAAGAGGGCATCGGGACCGTCGTCTACACCTCGGGGGAACACCCGGATCTGCTCCGTTCCGCCGCGCGGGCGGGCACTCTGGGCGTGGTACTCAAATCCGCTTCGGAGGGTGAGATCGTCGATGCGATCCGAACGGCGGCTTCCGGACATGCGGTGCTGACCACCGAGTGGGCGGCAGCCATCGATGCCGACCCCGACCTCGCCGCAGTCGATCTGAGTCCACAGCTGCAACGGGTGCTGACCCTGTACGCCTCCGGCGAGACGTCGGCCGGAGTCGGTGCCGCTCTGGGGGTGACCGCGGAAACGGTGAACGAGTACCTCAAGCGAATCCGGCAGAAGTACGCCGCCGCGGGGCGTCCCACCCGGACCAAGCTCGATCTGTTCAAGCGCGCGGTCGAGGACGGTTGGCTGCCCCTCCCCGGCCGACGGCCCGCCCCGGCACCGGACCGATCCTCACGCAGAGGTGGTATCGGGCGCACACCTGAGTAAGGCGGGGTGGATGTCACAACCCGTCTCGCTCGGTACACGTGGGTGAATCCTTACATCGCCGCAGCCCGGAGCGCTGGCTCCGGCTCGATGTGCTGGACCTGACGGGCATCGGTGTCCCCAGTTCTGGGTCTACACCGCGCGGCGGTGATCGCCTAACCTGCTGTTTCTGTGGTGCGGTCTTGTCGGGGGACTGGAGCGCCCGCATCAGCGGGAAATGTTGGTGCCGAGCGAAGGAAGACAGATGACCGCGCATTCGCATACGCCGTATCCGGGCCGCTCGACACCCGCCCGCCCAGCGGGTCCCGACGATATGGCCCAGCCTGCCGCCGTGGGGCTGAACGCGCGGGTGACACGACTGTCGGATTACCGTCAAGCGGAAGGTGCGATGCCCGACCCACGACGACCGGAACTCTCGTCGCGCGAGGTCGAGGTCCTGCTCGCGTGGCTGGCGGCTGAGTCGAAGGAGGAGGCGGCGACGGCGCTGTTCATCTCCGCGTCGACGGTGAGTACCCACCTGGCCCGTATCCGCGCCAAGTACTCGGGTGTCGGCCGGGAAGCGCCGACCAAGGCGCACCTGCTGGCCCGCGCACTACAGGACGGCTACACCAGCCTCGACAGCTGGTGAGTCCCCCGGGGTGGGGAACCCGGGGAAGTCAGCGTAGGTCGCGTTCGATCTGCGGCCAGGTCCGGTGCAGGTCGTCCTGCCAGTAGCCCCACGAATGGGTTCCGGTGTTTCGGAACGTGACGTCGGTGGGGATGCGCAGCTCGGCGAGGCGGCCGGCCATCTGACGCGTGCACTGATCGATCGCCACCTCGATCGCGCCACCCAGTAGGGCCTGATTGGCGAGGAAGAACGGATCACCCTGGACAAAGGGGTCCTCGAGGCGTTCGTGGGTGCCGGGTAGCCCGGTGCCCGAGGTCATGTAGATCTTGGTGCCCCGCAGCTTCTCGGCGTTGAGATACGGGTCGTTGGCGCGCCACCCCGGCCCGTCAAGGGGCCCCCACATGTTCTCCAGGTTGCCGCCGCCACGGTCGGCGGTGACGAACCGGATGTACTGCTGACCCACCGGGTCACTGGTCCGGGCGCATCCGCTGAATGCGGCCACCGAGCGGTAGAGGCCGGGGGCGGCGATAGCGAGGTTGAACACCGTCGTGCCGGCCATCGAGATGCCGGCGACGGCGTTGCGCCCGGTGGTGTTGAACTGCGCGTCGATCAGCGGGGGCAGTTCCTTGGTCAGGAAGGTCTGCCACTTGTTGCGGCCGAGCACCGGGTCGTCGCGCTGCCAGTCGGTGTAGTACGAAAAGGCGCCGCCGATCGGTGTGACGACGTATACATCCTTGTCGGCGAAGAACTCTTTGTAGTCGGTACGTGCGTCCCACGTCGCCGAATCCTCGCCGCCGCCGGCACCGTTGAGCAGATACAGCGTGGGGCTGGGCGTGGACCGATCACGGGGAGTGAGCACGGTGACCGGAATGTTCTTGTTCATCGCCGCCGAGTAGACGAGCAGCGTGACCTGCTGCGGATCGTCGTCATAGGTGCTCACGATGCGCGATGTCGGTGCGGCCGACGCCGTACCCACACCTACCGTTGCGACGACCGCCGCAATCACCGACAACATCCCGACGATCAGACGCTGATGTCTCCCCACGATGCCCCAATCCGTTCCCACTCGCCGAAAACCCATGGCTGGGTGGCTGCCCAAGTCTAGCGGGCGATCCTCCGGTGCTGTTCTCCCGCCGTGATCCCGGTCTGCCCCGGACCGCTTTGGCTACCGTGGAGGGATGACATCCACGGGGGCGGCCGACGATCCCGATCTCCTGCGTACCCTGCTCGCGGATTCCGCGCTCGGCGATCGCGGTGCATTCACCCGCTTGTACGACCTCACCAGCGGCCGTGTCTACGGCCTGGCATTGCGCGTCGTCCGGGACCGGAACTACGCGGAGGAGATCGTTCAGGAGGCCTATCTGCAGTTCTGGCAGAAGGCCGACCAGTATCACCCCGGCCGTGGCTCGGTGATCAGCTGGATGATGACCATCACTCATCGGCGCGCTGTCGATCGGGTCCGATCCGAGGAGGTGCATCACCGCAAGGCCACCGAATACGAGTCGAGCAATCAGGCGCCCGCGTCGACGGTGCCGTTGGAGATCGTGGTGGCCAGCGAAGAGAACACCGAACTGCGGACGTGTCTGAACACGCTGAGTGTCCTGCAGCGTGACAGCATCGAGATGTCCTATTTCGGTGGCTTGACCTATCCGGAGGTCGCCGAACACATGTCGACTCCGCTGCCCACCATCAAGACGCGTATTCGCGACGGACTCCGCAAGCTTCGCAATTGTCTGAGAGGTCGAGATCATGTCTGACACCGACTGGCTCGACGATCACATCGAACTGTATGCCGTCGCGGTACTCCCGCCCACCGAACACGACCGCGTGGAACGTGAACTGGCGGACCTGAGCGAGGTCGAGCGGCGCATCTACCACACGCGAGTTGCCGAGACGCGCGCGGCGATGGTGGAATTCGCGAGTTCGTATGCAATCGATGCCCCGGGTGACCTGCGTGCGCGGGTGCTCGACCATGTCTTTGCGGTGTCCGACGGGCGTGGTGACGCTGTATCGTCCGACGGACCCAGCGGTGATGTGACGGCCGATTCGGCGCCCGCGCCGATTCCGATCGACCGAGCACGCAGCCGCCGACGGGCCGCAGTGATCGCCGCCGCGGCAGCAGCGATCGTGGTGGCGCTCGGCGCCGGAGTGGTGATCGGACGCGGTACCGCATCGGACCCGGCGGCGCCCACGGTGACCGCTGCGGGTCAGCAGGCACTCGACGTGCTGACCGCACCGGACGCCCAACTCGCCGCACAACAGCTCGACGATGATCGCGGCACCATGTCGGTCGTCACCTCACGCGAGCGCAATCAGGCTGTGGCACTGCTGCGTGACCTGAACAACCCCATTGCTTCCGACCGCGAGTTCCAACTCTGGTTGGTCGGCAAGGAGGATCAACCGGTGTCGGCGGGTCTCATCCCGTCGACGGGGGCCGACGATCCGACGCTGGTCGAGAACCTCGACTCGGCAACGGTTCTGGCGGTCACCGTGGAACCGGAGGGCGGGTCGCCGCAGCCGACGACACCGATCCTGGCGCAGGTGCAGCTGTAGACGGTGTGCCACGGCGGCGGTGGTCTCGATACGCGGCCTCGGCTGGCGCCTCGGTCGCTACTCGACCAGCGGAGGGTGGTCTCGCGGGTGTAAGGCTGTTCTGGTGTGGTCTCGATACGCGGCCTCGGCTGGCTCCTCGGTCGCTACTCGACCAGCGGAGGGTGGTCTCGCGGGTGAAAGGCCATTCTGCCGGTGGTCTCGCTACGCGCCCCGGCGTGGCTGGGCGATCCCATCGCTGGTCGAGTAGTCGCGAACGGAGTGAGTGACGTATCGAGACCACTTCCGGCCGTCAGCGCGTCGAACGCCGATACAAGATGAGCGACAACGGAACACAGATGGCGAGGATCGCCACGCTGGTGCCGATCGAATAGCCGACGGCGTGCTCGGCGACCCAACCGGTAGGGGCGGGGAAGTCCGGCGGCGAGGCGTTGCCGAACTTCTGCCGGCATGCCGTGGCAACGGCGGTCACCGGATTCCACTCGGCGATGGGACGCAGGAAGCCAGGCAGGCTCTGCGCGGAGATGAACGCGCTCGAGAGGAAGGTGACCGGAAACATCCATAAGAAGCCGATGCTCTGCGCCACTTCGACATTGGGTGCGGCCAGTCCGGTGACGGCACCGATCCACGCCATTGCCAGCGCGAACAACACGATGATGCCGAAGGCGATCGCGGCGTCGGCGGCGCTACCACGCACCCGCCAGCCGATGGCGAGCCCGCAGGCCACCATCACCGCGAGCCCCAGGATGCCGAGCAGCATGTCCGAGCTCACCCGACCGGCGATCACCCCCAGACGTGACATCGGCAGCGAGCGGAGTCGGTCGATGATGCCGTCGGACATGTCGTTGGCGAGCCCGACGGTGGTGATCGCGGCATTGAACACCACCGTCTGGGTGAAGATCCCCGCCATCAGGAACTCCCGATAGGAGCCCCCGCCGAACGTCGCGCCGAACACATACGCGAACAGGAAGACGAACATCAACGGCTGAATTGTCGCGCTGATCAGTAGAGTGGGGATGCGGCGGACCGTCAACAGGTTTCGTTCGATGATCACTGCGGTGTCGGCGAACATCAGACACGCTCCAATCGTTGGGTGACGGCTTCGGCGGCGTGCTCGAACGACGCGCCGCCGCCCGGATCGCGGTCGCCGTGAGGATCGCTGCCGTCGGTATCTCCGCGGCCGGTGAGGTCGAGGAACACGTCATCGAGAGTCGGGGTGCTCACCGTTGCGTCGAGCACGTCGATGCCGAGTGCATCGCATACCCGGACGGCGGCCACCGCGCTGCGGGTGCCGTCGGCGACCGCGACGGTCCAGGTCTGGGCGTCGACGTGATGCGGGGCGCTCAGTCCGACCTCGGTCAGCGCGGTGCGCACTCGAGCCTCGTCGTGGCGTCCGCGGAGTTCGACAGTCAGAATCGATTGGGCGGTCGTGGCTTTCAACTCGGCAGCGGTGCCCTGGGCGCGAATCGCGCCCTGGTCGATCACCGTGATTTCATCCGCGAGTGCGTCGGCCTCCTCCAGATACTGGGTGGTCAACAGCACGGTGGTACCGGCCGCGACCTGCTCGGTGATGACATCCCACATCTGGCGGCGTCCGCGAGGGTCGAGGCCCGTGGTGGGTTCGTCGAGGATGACCAGGGACGGTTCGTTGATGAGGGCACCCGCCAGGTCGAGCCGTCGCCGCATACCGCCCGAGTAGGTGCGCATCGGTCGGTCGGCTGCATCCTCGAGGCGCAGATCGGCGATCATCGCCCGCGCCCGCTGCGACGCCACGCTCCGTCGATGCCCGTAGAGCTGGGCGACCATCCGCAGATTCTCGAACCCCGTCAGGTTGCCGTCGACGGCCGCGTATTGGCCGGACACGCCGATCATCTCGCGCACGGTGTCCGGTTCGGCGAGTGCATCCACACCGTCGACGACGACCGACCCGGCATCGGGCCGCATCAGCGTGGCGACCGCGCGCACCGTGGTGGTCTTTCCGGCGCCGTTGGGGCCGAGTAGCGCATGCACGGTGCCCGACGACACCTCGAGGTCGATGCCGCGTAGCGCCTCCACTCGCGGTCCCCGACCGAAGATCCCGGAGCGGAACGTTTTGGTGACCCCGTCGAGGCGGAGTGCGACGTCGGTGCCCCGCTCAGGCATCGCGTGTCGTCCCATGTGCCTGCTCCCTTCGTTCCATCGCTTCGATCAGGCTGGCGGGTCGCATGTCCCGCCAGTTCTCCTCGACGTAGGCAAGACAGTCGTCGTGGCCGGCCGGGCCGTATACCGTGGTCCAGCCATCGGGGACGGCGGCGAATTCGGGCCACAACGAATGCTGGTTCTCGGCGTTGACGAGTACCAGGAACACGCCTTCGGTGTTGTCGAACGGATTGGTCATCGGTCCTCCTCGCTGATGGATGTCACTGGTCGTTCGGACGACCGGGGTCCGCGGATCGGTCCGATGTGACGGACCCGTCCACGGCTGCCGCGTACGCGGTGACGTTCGCCGGCAACAACATGCGCGCGTGACTGCAGTCGACGACGAACTCGCGCACGGTTCCGGTGATCCGCCCCGCCCAGTCGTCGACGGCCGGGCCGCCGGGTGGCGGGTCGGCGGTGGCGGTGACGAACCTCGCATCCCCGGCGTAGGTCCGCGGTCGCCAGTCGGCGGCCAGCGGGGTCGCGGCCAGGAACGTGCGGTGAACCGCTGCGAACTCGTGCTCACTGAGACCCGAGAGAGGCCCACCCGCGTTGCGCACCGACTCCCACGCGTGGGCGATACTCGGCTCTTGCCCGTCGTCGGTGTCGATGTCCAGACCGAATTCGGCCATCAGCTCAGCGACCGACGGGGTCCGGTCGAATCCCGGACGATCGGCCACGACAAAGGAATCCAGCAATGTCAGCTCGTCGACGACGTCGCCCGACTCGGACAGTTGTACCGCCATCTCCTGGGCGATGAGCCCGCCCAGCGACCAGCCGAGCAGCCGGTACGGCCCCTGTGGTGCAACCGAACGGATCAGTTGCACGTAGTGAGCGGCCAGCTCGGTGATCGACTCGGGTGCCCGACCGCCGGACAGCATCGGGTTCTGCAGTCCGTAGACGGCGCGCCCGCGGTCGATGTGCGGCAGCAGTGATGTGAAACTCCACGACAGGCCGATCGCCGGATGCACCACGAACAGCGGACTGTCGTCACCGGTGTGTGCATCCCCGCCGGCAGCCGGCCGTCGTAGCGGCAGCAGGGTCGCGAACGGATCCACCATTCCGGTGGAGTTGTCGGCATCGTCGATCACCGTCGCGAGCTCGGCGGGAGTGGGTGCGCCGAAGAGGATTCCGGCGTTGACGTCGCGGCCGAAGCGCTCGCTGAGTCGGGTGGTGACCGTGGTGGCCATCAGCGAGTTGCCCCCGAGGTCGAAGAACCCTTCCTCGGCACCGACCGCGTCGTCGTCGATCTCGAGCACCTCGGCGAACACGGCAGCCACGGTCGCCTCGGTGCCCGGCCGCGGTGCCCGCGACCGGGACACGATCTCCGGTTGCGGCAGTGCCCGGCGATCGAGTTTGCCGACCGGCGTGAGCGGGATCGCCTCGAGGACGGTGATCGATGACGGGACCATGTGCCGGGGCAGGACCGTCGCAACCTGACGGCGTAGCTCGTCGACATCCGGCGTCTGTCCGTCGGCGGCGGTCACGTAGCTGCGGATCATCGGCGGACCGCTGCCCTCGTGATCGGCCCCGTCGATGATGGTCGCGGCGAAGTCGACCGTCGGCGCGGCGGCCAACGCGTCGTCGATCTCGCCGAGTTCCACACGGAAGCCCCGGATCTGCACCTGATCATCGTCGCGGCCGACGTAACGCAGCCGGTTGTCCGCGGTCCAGCACGCCAGGTCACCGGTGCGATACATCCGGTTGCCGGCGTGACTCGGGCCGGCGACCATCGGCGCGGGAACGAATTTCGTGGACGTCAGTTGCGGTCGCCCGTGATAGCCGCGGGTGACCTGGCCGCCGACGAGGTACAACTCTCCGGTCACCCCCGGCGGCACCGGGTGCAGTCGTTCGTCGAGCACCAGTGCACCCACCCCGTTGTTCGGGGTGCCGATGGTGAGCTCGGTGTCGGCGTCGAGTTCGTCACTGCCGGTGGTGATCACGGTGGTCTCAGTGGGTCCGTAGACGTTGATGACGGTGCGGCCCGGAGCCCAACGGCGGACCAGTTCGGCACCGAAGGCCTCGCCGCCGATGGCCAGCGACGCCAGGGTGGGCACCGCATGGGGATCCATGGTGGCCACTGCGGCCGGCGTGATGAACGCGTGGGTGACCCCGTGGCGGTCGATGAAGTCCGACAACGGTTTACCGCCGTAGACATCAGTCGGCGCGATGACCAGCGCCGACGCCCCGGCCGCAGCCATCAAGAACTCCAGCACCGACGCGTCGAAGCTGGGGGAAGCGAAATGCAGGACCCGTGAGGACATGTTGGGTGCCATCCGGTCGCGCAGCTCGTCGCGCACCGCCCGCAGCCCCGAGTGTGGTACCAGCACGCCCTTGGGCCTGCCGGTCGACCCGGAGGTGTAGATCATGTACGCCAATTGATCGGTGCGGATCGGTGCGATCCGTTCGCCGGGGCCGAGCGGCGCGGGCGACGAATGACCGATGCGGGTTCGAACAGCGGGATCGTCGAGTACGACGACCGGTGTGCCGGCATCGGTGGGAACCGACGAACGTGCCTGCTCGGTGGTCACCACCAGGCGGGCGCCGCTGTCGGCGAGCATGTGCGCGATCCGATCTGCCGGATACGTCGGGTCGATCGGCACGTAGGCGGCGCCGGACCGGACGATCGCCCAGATCGCGACCAGCGCATCGATGGACCGGGGTACGGCCATGGCCACCACAGGTTCGGCCGCCGCGAGGTCCACGGACGCGGGATCAGCGCCGATCCCGCGGCCGAGCAGGACGCGGGCGAGTCGGTTGGCGCGCGCGTCGAGTTCGGCGTAGGTGATCGATGCGTCCTCGGTGATCGCTGCGCAACCGTCCGGGTTGCGCCGCACCGCCTCGTCGAGCAGGGCGTCGAAGGTGGCCGGTGCCGCGGGCGTCGGACCGGTCATCGGCGACAGCCGCGCGACCTCGAGTGGATCGGTGACTCGGATGTCGCCGACGAGGCGCTGCGGGTCGCACAGCATCGCCCGCAGCACCCGCATGAGGCGCATGACGAGCATCTCTACCTCGTCGCGGCGATAGCGTGCCGCCGCATAGGACACCTCGAGGGCTGCGTTGTCGGCGTCCGGGCTCATCCCGGTGACGGTGAACTGCAGATCGAACTTCGCTGTGCCCGTGTCCACCTCGGACACGTCGACGTCGAGACCGGTGTCGACCGACAGCGAGGTGCCATCGATGCCGTCGGCGAAGTCGTGCACCGACAACGCGATCTGGAACAACGGATGCCGTCCGGCCTCGCGAGGTGGGTTGACTTCGCTGACCACGTCGTCGAAGGGCACGTCGCGGTTGTCGAGCGCAGCGAGGTCGTCGTCGCGGACCGCGGCGACGAGGTCGGCGACGCTGCCGCTCGGTTCGATCTGAGTGCGCAGCGCAAGGGTGTTCACGAACATCCCCACCACTCGGGAGAAGTCGAGATCGGTTCCCGACCGCGGCGACCGGTTGGCAACCGGCGTGCCGATCACCAGATCCCGGCCGAGTCCCATACGGTGCAACAGGATCGTCAGGGCGGTGTGCAGTACCGAGAATGCGGTGGTGTGGTGGTCGCGGACGAAGTCGGCCAGCCCGCTACGCACATCGTCGTCGAAGGCAACGGTGGTGACGGCACCGGAATCGTCGTCGGTGCGATCCCCTTCGATCCGCCGATCCCGGTCGGTGCCGCCGTCGGAGACGGGCAGGGTCGTCTCGGTCGGTGCGCCGGCGAGTCGATTCACCCAGTACGCCACCTGATCCTCGGGACGGTCGTCGCCGACGCGTTGCGCGTAGTCGCGGAAGTCGACATCGGCGGGGGGCCACGGATCGGTACGGCCGTCGATTCGTTCCCGGTAAGCGGTCAGCAGGTCGCCGACGAGTACCGGCAACGACGCCCCGTCCGCGGCGATGTGGTGTACGGCGAGCACCAGCACGTGTTCCCCGGTGCCGGCAGCGGCCACCGCAACGCGCAACGGTGCGTCGAGGGTCAGATCGAACGGTCGCGCGGCGAGTTCGTCGGCCACCCCGGACGGATCTGCGTGTCGGTGCACGCGGAGTGCCCCGATGACGTCGGCCGGTTCGTCGAGCACCACGCCGACAGGCCGACCGTCGCGGATCGGATACACCGTGCGCAGTGCGGTGTGTCGCGACACGACATCGGTCAGGGCGCCGCGCAGGGCATCGACCGACAGCTCACCATGCAACCGCAGGGCCAGCGGGATCGTGTACTGCACCGAGTCGGGCGTGGCACGTGTGATCGACCAGAGGCGCCGCTGCACCGGTGCCAGGGGTACGGTCGACGGCCGCTCGGCCGGCGGTCCCGCGGGGGCTGCCGGGGTCACATCGACCTCGGCCCGCTCCGGGTCGATGTCGACGCGATCAGCCAGATCGGCGATCCTCGGGTGGTCGAAGACCTCTCGGACGCGCAGCGGTTCGCCCCGATGGAGGTGGTTGAGCCGGCTGGTCACGGTGGTCGCCTGCAGCGACGTGCCGCCGAGTGCGAAGAAGTCGTCGTCGGCTGCCACCTCGTCGTGGCCGAGCACCTCGGCGATCACTCGCGCCACCACGTGTTCGGCGGCGGATGCCGGTGCCCGGCCGGGCACCGACCGCCGATGGCGGTTCGGCGTGGGCAGAGCCGCGCGATCCAGCTTGCCGTTGCGGGTCAGCGGGATCTGATCGATGACGGTGACCGATGCCGGGACCATCTGCGCGGGTAGACGTCCCCGGACGGTGTCGAGAATGTCGGCACCCTCGGGTCGGTCACCGGCCGCCAGATCATCTCGCAGCGTCACGTACGCGGCCAACGCGGCTTCGGCGCCGCTGCCCACGACCAGTGTGCCGGCCCAGTCGACTGCCCGATGGCGGCCCAACGCGGCGTCCACCTCGTCGAGCTCGATCCGGAAACCACGGACCTTGACCTGATTGTCGGTGCGGCCGTGGTAGATCAGCGCACCGTCGCCGCGTCGGCTCACGATGTCACCGGTCCGGTACATGACCGTGCCGCTACCGCCGGGGGCGGCGACGAACCGGGTCGTGGTGGCCTCCGTGCGGTTGAGATAGCCGCGCGCCACGCCAGGACCGACCAGGTACAGCTCGCCGGGCACGCGGTCGGCGACCGGACGCAGCCGGTGGTCCAGCACCAGGGCGGTCGCGTCGTCGACCGGTGTGCCGATGGTGATCTCGTCACCGGGCGTCAACGGGCGCGACATCGTGGCGACGATCGTGGTCTCGGTGGGGCCGTAGCAGTTGAGATAGCGGCGACCCGGAGCCCAGCGTGCCACCAGTTCCGGCGGTGACGCCTCGCCGCCGACACCGAGGGTCTGCAACGCGGGCAACTCGCGGGGACCGGCCGCCGACAACGCGGCCGGCGTGATGAACGCGTGCGTGACCGCCTGCGTGTCGAGCAAATCGACGAGTTCGTCACCGCCGTACACCGTAGGTGGTGCGATGACCATGGTGGCGCCTGCCTCGACCGCGAGGAGCAGTTCCAGCATCGCGGCATCGAAACTCGGTGACGCGAAGTGCAGGGTACGGCTCTCGGGAGTCACCTGATAGAGCTCCCGCTGCGACGCGGCGAACGCCGCCAATCCGCGGTGGGTGACGCAGACGCCCTTGGGTGTTCCGGTCGAGCCCGACGTGTAGATGACGTAGGCCGCGCTGTCGATGTGGCGCGGTCCGCGCGCGGTGACTCGCGATGTACCCCGACCGGAATCCAGTGCCTCGGGACCGATCCACCAGAGGTGGTGCGGCAGTGTGCCGAAATGCGCGGCGGCCGTGATGCCCAGGATGGCGCCGGAGTCGGCCAGCATGTGGGTCACCCGGTCGGCGGGATAGCCGGGATCGATGGGCAGCGCCGCGGCGCCCGCCTTGGCGACCGCCCACACGGCGACAACGGATTCGATCGAGCGTTCCAAGGCGATCGCGATGACGTCGTCGGTGCCGATACCCAGGTCGATCAGATGGCGCGCCCATGCCGCCGAGCGTTCGTCGAGATCGCGGTAGTCGATGGAGTCGGTGCCCGCTTCGATGGCAGTCCGCGCCGGATGCTCGTGGGCACAAGCCTCGAGAATGTCGGCGAGGTGCCGCGGCTGCGTGGTCGGCGCGGCCACCTCAGGCTGCACACCGAGAACGTGGTCGTCGATGCGGCGATCGGGGTCGGCGACGATCTGCCGGGCCAGCGACACGAATGCATCGGCGATGCGGCGCACGCGCTCACGGCTCAATACGTCACCGGCATAAGTGAAACGTGCCCGGTCGCCGCGTATGCGTAACTCGAGATCGAAACGTGCTGAACCGGTGTCGACCTCCTGCGCCTCGACCGCCAGACCGTCGAGCTCGAGCATCGGACCTGACGGTGTGCGCCCGTCGGTGGTCTCGGCATCGAAGGCCAGGACCACACCGAACAGCGGATGACGGCCGTTGCGTGGGGGATTGACCGCCGCGACAACCTGCTCGAATGGCAGGTCGGCCTGCGACAACGCCTCCAGGTCGCACCGACGCACGGTGTCGAGCAACTCACCGAAGGTGGCCGAACCGTCGATCGGGGTGCGCAACACCACCGAGTTGACGAACATCCCGACGAGATCGGACAGTCGCGGATCATTGCGCCCGGCAACCGGGGTCCCGATCACCACATCGGCGCGATCGCCCGTGACGTGGACGTCTGGGTCGGAGTGCAGCCGATGCAGCAGGGCGGCGAACACGGTGTGCACGGTCATGAAGTCGGTGGCCTTGCCGTCGGCGAGATCACGCAGGCTGCTTCGCAGTCCGGTGTCGAAAGCCACGTCCATGACGCCGGTGTGTGGCTCGTCGTCGGCCCCCTCGACGTGGTCGGGGAGCAGGACGGGGGCGGTGTCGATCCCGTCGAGTTCGCGACGCCACCAGTCGGCCAGTTCGGCTTGCCGCGTCCCGTCCTGCCCGTCGATCCCGTGCGCGTCGATCGACAGACCGCGCTGCGGGTCGACACCCAGATTCTCGGCCTGCCACCGCAGATAGTCGCGGTAACCGACCGAAAGTGGACGCTGCGCCGGTGATCGACCGGCCCGCAGATCCGCGTACGCCTCGGCGATGTCACGCGCCAGCGGCGTCATCGACCAACCGTCGGCAGCGATGTGGTGCACGACGATGGTCAGCTTGTGGTGTTGTTCGCCCGATTTGCTGGTCGGTGAGGAGCGAGGCGCCAGCCGAGTGTCTGTTTCGCTGGCCCCTGAGGAGCGAGGCGCCAGCTGAGTGTCACGAAGGGCCCCACCATCCCGTCCGTTCTCGATGCGGTGCAGCGCGATTCGGATCGGCGCCTCGGTGGTGAGATCGAAACCACGACGCGCCAGCACAGCGGCGTCGGCGTCGGCGCCCGCATCGTCGGTGACGACGGTGGTGAACGCACTCACGACCTCGTCGGCCGATCGGATCTCCATCACCGGGCGGCCGTCGTGTTCGGGGTAGACGGTACGCAACGGTTCGTGGCGCGCCACCGCATGGCGCACGGCGCCACCGAGCGCTTCGACGTCGAGGTCGCCACGCAGGTCGAGCGCGAACGCGATGTTGTAGGCACTGGCTGACATCTCCGTGCCGCCCGCCTCGCCACCGGCCTGTTCGTCGCGTGCCAGGCGGTTGAGGAACCAGAGCTGCTGCTGCGCCGGTCCGGGGGCCACCACGGCGTCGGGATCGTGGCGCAGCTGGGAGAGCGGATGTGTGTCCGTCGCCTGGTCGACCGGGTTACTGTCGGTGGTACCCGATCCGGCCGGTGCCCGGTCGCCGACGTCCGCGGCAAGACGGGCCATCGCGGCGACGGTGGAGTGCTCGAAGACTTCACGCACGCTCACCCGGCGCCCGGCGATCTGCTCGAGACCGCCCACCAGTTGGGTCGCCGACAACGAGTTGCCGCCCAGATCGAAGAAGTCGTGGTCGCGGCCGATCTCGGAGACGTCGAGGCCCAGCTGTTCGGCCAGCAGTGCGGCCACCGACCGTTCGGCGGCGGTACGTGGCGCCACATAGCTCGTGTCGGTGTCGATGCCGAGTGACGCCGGGTCGGGCAGCGCCCGGAGATCGACCTTGCCGATCGGGGTGGTGGGGATCTCGTCGAGTTCGATGATCGCCGACGGGATCATGTGCCGGGGCAACCGCTGCGCCAGACGAGCTCGGATGTCGGCTGTCACGTTGCCGCCGGCGTCGCGGGCGGCGACGGTGAGGGTGACGTAGGCGACGAGCCGGGCCGTCGACGGAGCACCGACGGTGGTGGCCACCGCGGCGGTCACCAGGTCGTCGTTGACGAGGGCGGCGTCGATCTCGCCCAGTTCGATCCGGTGGCCGCGGATCTTGATCTGATGGTCGGCACGGCCACGGAACTCCAGCCGGCGTCCGGTCGGTTCCGGTGTGTCACTGGTCCATCGCACCAGGTCGCCGGTGCGGTACATGCGGTCGCCGGGATCGCCATAGGGGTTGGCGACGAAGCGTTTCGAGGTCAGCGGTCGCACCCCGTGGTACCCACGGGCCAGGTGCGGGCCGGCGATGTAGAGTTCGCCGACCGACCCGGGTGCGACCGGCTGCAACCGTTCGTCCAGCACCATCGCGGCAATCCCGCGGATCGGACGGCCGATGGTGAGGATTTCGTCGCCTGGGTCGATCTCACCGGACATGGTGGCGACCACGGTGGTCTCGGTGGGCCCGTACGCGTTGAACAGGGCCCGGCGGGCCGACCAGCGCCGCACGACCTCCGGGTTGGGGTGCTCGCCACCGATGACGAGCGTCCGAAGGTCCGGGAGCTCATCGGGATCCATCGTCGACAACAACGACGGCGTCAGGAATGCGTGGGTGATGCGATGTGCCCGCAGCAGTTCGGCGAGTTCACGCCCACCGACGACCCCGGACGGTGCGACATGCATGGTGGCCGCCGCAGACACGGCCATCAGCAGTTCGAGAACCGAGGCGTCGAAGCTGGGGGAGGCCAGTTGCAGGGTCCGGCTCTCGGGGCTCAGACCGAATGCGCGCACCTCCTCGGCGGCGAAGTCGGCGATGCCTCGGTGATTGACCACCACACCCTTCGGGGTGCCGGTGGTGCCCGAGGTGTAGATCAGATACGCCGGATGGTCGACGTCGAGCGGCGCGTGGCGGTCCGTGTCGGTCGGCGCCGTCGCGTCGAGTTCGTCGAGCTCGGCACGGATCCCGTCGTCGTCGAGAAGCACGGTGTGTGCTCGCTCGACGCCGGGGTCGCTGTCGCGGGTGGTCACCACCAGTTCTGCGCCGGAGTCATCGATCATGAAGGCGATGCGCTCGGCGGGATACTCCGGATCCACCGGGACCCACGCCGCGCCGGTGCGGGCGATCGCCCAGAGTGTGACGATCCAGTCGACGCCGCGCGGCATCGACACGGCGACGAACCTCTCGGGTCCCGCTCCGAGCGTGAGCAGCAGTCGGGCCAGCCGGTTGGCGGCGGCGTCGAGTTCGGAATAGGTGAGTGCGCGGGTGCCGTCGGTGACGGCCACCCGGTGCGGTTCGGCGTCGACGGCGGTCGTCAGGATGCGGGACAGGTGCTCGACCGGGCGCTTCCCGGCGCCCACCGCGGGAACCAGATCGAGTCGCTCAATCGGTTCCAGCAGCGAGACGTCGCCGATGGTGACCTGCGGGTCGGCGAGGACCGCGGTGATCAGGCGACGCAACCTGGTGCTCAGTCCGGTGATGGTCGAACGGTCGAACAATGCTGCAGCATAACCGAGTTCGATGCTCATTCCGCCCGGTCCGCCGTCGGCGGCGCGATGCTCGGTGAAGGTGAACTGCAAGTCGAATTTGGTGTGTCCGGTGTCGATCCGCGATGCGGTGGCCGCCAGTCCGGCGAAGTCCACGTCGATGGCGGAGCTGTCCTCGAGTGCCACGGACACCTGAAAGAGCGGATGCGAGTTACCCCGGTCCGGGTTGAGTTCGGTCACCAGCCGGTCGAACGGCAGGTCGGCATGCTCGAACGCAGCAAGGTCTCGGTCGCGGACGTGCGTCAGCAGCTCGGCGAACGAGCTGTCCTTGGCCACGTCGGTCCGGAGGACGACGGTGTTGACGAACATCCCGACCATCGCGTCCACCTCGGCGTCGCCGCGGCCGGAGACCGGCGTGCCGACAGAGATGTCGGAGGTCTGGCTCATGCTGCGCAGCAGCGTCGCCACCAGCGCGTGGCACACCATGAACACCGTCGACCCGTGGGCTTCGGCGATGTCTCGGACCTTCTGGTGCACAGCCGGTTCGAGGCCGGCGTGCAGCAGGCCGCCGGTCGCATCGGGAACGCGGGGACGTGGGCGATCGAAAGGCAGTTCGGTCTCGCGCGGCGCATCGGCCAGTTCGGCAGACCAGAAGCCGAGGTCCTCGGCCACGGTGTCGGCGAGTTGTGCGTGTCGCCGGGCACTGACCTGAGAGTAGGTCAGTGGGAGCGCGACGAAGTCGGGTGCCGCACCATCGCGACGGGCACGATAGGCCTGCGCGAGATCGGTGGCCAGTGGTGCCAGCGACCAGCCATCGGCGGCGATGTGATGGATCACCACGGTCAGATGGTGGTCGGCGTCGCCGGTACGGATGATTCGTGCCCGGATCGGCAGGTCGGCGGCGAGGTCGAATGGTGCCGAAGCGAATTCGGTCACCGGCGAGGCCGCCTCGGCGTCGAGCACCGGAACCCGGAGATCCACGTCGGCTGCGTCGATCACGTCGGCGTACGGGGTCCCGGCGTGTTCGGTCACGCGGGTGCGCAACGGTTCATGCCGGGCGACGACATCGCGCATCGCCTCCGCCAGGGCGTCGGTGTCGAGCTCGCCGACCAGCCGGACCGTGAACGGGATGTTGTAGGTCGCGGCGTCGGTGGTCTCCATCCGGTTGGTCAGCCAGAGTCGGGTGGCCGCCGGCGAGAGCGGGACGGGCCCGGCAGGGAGGTCGGCAGAAGCGATGTCGGCAGTCGCGACGTCCGGCGCGGGCGCGTCGGCGAGCACGGTCTCGTCGACACCGAGCGACCGGACGGCGTCGGCGATACCCGCGATGTCCTTGGCGTCGAACAGGGTCCGGATACCCACGCGGTGGCCCGTCGATCGGGTCAGGCGTGCCGCGACCCGGGTCGCCGACAACGAGTTGCCACCGATGTCGAAGAAGCTATCGGTCATCGAGATCCGGTCCACGCCCAGGACGGCGGACACAGTGTCGGCGACCAGCGCGTCCAGCGGTGCCGTCGGGGCGACGTACTCTCCGGCGTCGCGATACGCGGGCGCCGGCAGCGCACGCCGGTCGAGCTTCCCGTTGGGTGTGGTGGGCAGCTCGTCGAGCACCACGATGGCGGTGGGGATCATGTGCTCGGGGAGCCGGTCGCCGAGTTCGACGCGGAGATCACGGTCACCGAGGTCGTTGTCGCCGATCACGTACCCGACGAGCGTCTGTTCACCGGCGACGACGTCGTCGCGGATGAGGACGGCTGCCGAGCGGACGCCACTCAGTGTGCTCAGGGCGGCTTCCACCTCACCGAGCTCGACTCGCTGGCCGCGGATCTTGACCTGGGAGTCACTGCGCCCGAGATACTCCAGTTCGCCGTCGGGACGGCGCCGGACCAGATCCCCGGTGCGGTAGAGGCGGTCGCCGCCACCGTGCGGGTCGGCGACGAATCGTCCCGCAGTCAGATCCGCGCGGCCGGTGTAGCCCCGCGCGAGTTGCACGCCGGACAGATACAGTTCGCCGACCGCTCCGATCGGTTGCGGTCGCAGACGGTGGTCGAGCACGTATGCGGCGGTGTTCCATACCGGAGTACCGATCGGCACCGTGCTGTCGTCGGTGGCGCAGCGGTCGTGAAAGGTCACGTCGATCGCGGCCTCGGTGGGCCCATAGAGGTTGTGGATCGGTGCATCGGTGAGCGTGGCGGTGGCGCCGACGGTCTCCGGCGTCAACGCCTCCCCGCTGGTGAAGATCTGCCGCAGCGAGCCCAGATCGTCGTGAGTCGCGGCCGCGTCGTCGCCGTGAGCGGCGGAGAAGGTGGACAGCATCGACGGGACGAAGTGGACGGTGGTGATCTGTGTCGCTGCGATCACGTCCCGCAGATACCACGGATCGCGGTGCCCGTCCGGGCGCGGGATCACCAGTGATGCACCGGACACCAACGGCCAGAAGAACTCCCACACCGACACGTCAAAGGTGGCGGGGGTCTTCTGCAGGACCCGGTCGTCGGGGGTGAGGGTGTAGCGCGACTGCATCCAGCGCAGGCGGTTGACGATCGCCCGGTGGGAGATCATGACACCCTTGGGTTTTCCGGTCGACCCAGAGGTGAACAGGACGTAGGCGGGGTGATCGCCGCGTAGGGAGTCGCGTACGCGGCGACGGGCGGCGCGGGTGGTGACCGCCGGAGCCGCGGAGTGGTCGGCGAGACCGGACAGGGTGACGGTCTCGACAGTCGGGTCGGTGGTCTGTGGGCGGCCGAGGGCGCCGATCACCAGGGTCGGTCGGGCGGTCGACATGATGTGACCGAGTCGTTCGGCAGGTTCGTCCGGGTCGATGGGCAGAAAGGCACCACCGGCGCGGATCGTCGCGTGCAGCGCCACCACCTGGTCGATGCTGCGGGGCAACGCCACCCCGACCACACTCTCCGGCCCGACACCGCGGGCCCGCAGGCCCGCCGCGACGGCTTCGGCGCGCGCGGTCAATTCGGCGTAGCTGAGCTGACCGATTGTCGCGCCGATGTGGTCGGTGTACTCGGAGACAGGGGACTCGGAGACGGTGTACTCGGAGACGGGGGAATCGGAGACGGGAGAATCGTCGAGCAGAGCTGCCCGGCGACCGTGACGGCCGGCGGCATCGGAGAGCAGATCGAGCAGGGTAGTGTCGCCGAGGTCGACGGGCTCCCCGATAGCCGTGTGTGCCACGGTGCGGGCTTCTTCATCACCCATCACCGCGAGGTCGCCGACCGCGGTTGCCGGGTCAGCCGTGACGAACCGCTCCAGGAACTCCACGATTCGCCCATGGTGGGTGCGGATCTCCCATGGTGAGTAGACATTCGGATTGGCCTCGAGATCGAGCCGCATCCCGCCGGTGAAGCCGTCATAGACATTGACCGACGCATCCTCGACCGGGCCGGTGGACAGGACATTCAGTTCGCCGCGCAGGGTGCCGAAATCGATGTGCTCGAAGAACAGCATCACGTTGACCATCGGGCCGAAGAAGCCACGTCGGCCCCCGGCGGCGCCGAGCACATCGCCGGTGATGTCCTCGTGGCGGAACTTCTGGTGGCGCACGGCCTGTTTGATCTCACGGTTCACCGATCCCAGGAGGTCGGCGACGGACACCGGTTGCGCACCACCGTCGATGCGTGCGCGCACCGGCACGACGTTGGAGGTCAGGCCGGCCGAGGTCCGCAGGATGTCGCGGTCGCGGGCAGCCATCGGCAGGCTCAGCATGGTCGTGTCGCGGTCGTTGAGCCGTGCCAGGTAGGCGGCGACCGCGGCAGTGATCACCGACGCGGCGCGCACACCGTGTTCGGTGGCGCGGGCACGGATGCGATCGACCAACGCCCGCGGCAGGGTGTGCGCCCGCACGGTTGCGGTCGGCGCGGCTGCCGCGGTCGCCGACGACAGCGACGTGATCTCGGGCAGTTGCCCACTGTCGCCGCCCGCATGCGCATCATCGAGCAGGGTGGCCGCCCAGTGCGCGCGGTCCCGGGCGAACTGATCGGACGACCGGTACTCGGCGTCGAGTGCGGCGATGTCGGCCATCGAGGCGATGTCGGCCGGCGGGGCTTCGTCGCCGTCGACGATTGCGGTGTAGTGCTGTGCGACGCGCAGCATCATGTACATCGCCGCGTACCCGTCGAACGCCAGGTGGTGACCCCAGCAGTACCAAATGTGATGTCTGTCGCCGAGGCGCAGCAGATAGGTCTCGAGCAGCGGATCGGTGAACAGGTCGGTTACCTGGGACCGGTGCTCGTCGATCCAGGTCATCGCCGCCGCACGTGGATCGTCGGCCGCGCTGAAGTCACGTCGCCCCAGGGTGACCGTGCGGGTGCGGTCCACCACCACGTGCGGTTCGTCGTCGCCGGCGTCCACCAGGCGCAGCAGTCCCGATTCGGTCTCGTCGCAGGTCACTGCGACGGCGCGCTGCATGATGTCGCCGTCGACGGTGTCGCGGAACTCGGCGAAGGCCGCCACCGCCATCGGCACATCGGGGTCGAGCTGCTGGGCGTAGTAGATGCCGCGCTGGGCCGCGGTCATCGACAGCGGCGCGCCGAGGCCGTCGGCGGAGTGGGCATCGGTGCGGATGACGTTGTCGGTGGTCACGCAGTCCTCCTCGTCTCGGCGGTGCCATCGGCCGGGTGGCCGACCATGTGTGCCGTCTGCGGGTACTTCGCGTGGCGAAGGGTGGGCGGATTGGTCTGCTTTCGGGCCCCGCCGACAGATTCCGGAATCGCGCCGAGAGCATGCGGAATCGCGCCGGCTTGACCCGGTAACCTGTCGTGAAAATGTCTGCGCACGTGGAGTGCTCCACGGATTTGGTCCCCACCTGCGGTTCCCCTACACTTGTGGGGTTGCCTGCGGCACTGACGTGCCGCAAATCGGCTCGCGAACCCACTGGGATGGCCGTCGGAAGACGAAAACCCCAGGCAGGCGCGTGTCCGGTGGGCAGCAGACCGTGTGCGTCGGGTCGGCAATCCGGCGGGCATACAAGTCCAGGTCAAGGAGACAACGAGTGATTCAGCAGGAATCTCGCCTGCGGGTCGCCGACAACACCGGAGCAAAGGAAATCCTCTGCATCCGCGTGCTCGGCGGTTCCTCGCGGCGCTATGCCGGCATTGGTGATGTGATCGTCGCCACTGTCAAGGACGCCATCCCCGGTGGCAACGTGAAGAAGGGCGAGGTCGTCAAGGCCGTCGTCGTGCGCACCTCCAAGGAGCGCCGCCGTTCGGACGGCAGCTACATCCGCTTCGACGAGAACGCGGCCGTCATCCTCAAGGGTGAGAGCGATCCCCGCGGGACCCGCATCTTCGGCCCGGTCGGCCGTGAGCTGCGTGAGAAGAAGTTCATGAAGATCGTGTCGCTGGCACCGGAGGTGATCTGACATGAAGGTGCACAAGGGTGACACCGTGATCGTCATCTCGGGCAAGGACAAGGGCGCCAAGGGCAAGGTCATCCAGGCCTTCCCGCAGGAGCAGCGAGTTCTGGTCGAGGGCGTCAACCGCATCAAGAAGCACACCGCCGCCTCGGCCAACGAGCGTGGCGCATCCTCCGGCGGCATCGTGACCCAGGAGGCCCCGATCCACGTGTCGAACGTGATGGTCGTGGACTCCGACGGAAACCCGACCCGCGTGGGCTACCGCGTGGACGAGGAGTCCGGCAAGAAGGTCCGTATTTCCCGCAAGAACGGGAAGGACATCTGATCATGACTTCTACTGAAACCAAGACCCAGCCGCGCCTGAAGACTCGCTACCGCGAGGAGATCAAGGACGCGCTCAACACCGAGTTCGACTACGCCAACGTCATGCAGATCCCCGGCGTGGTCAAGGTCGTCGTGAACATGGGTGTCGGCGACGCCGCCCGCGACGCCAAGCTGATCAACGGTGCCGTCGAGGACCTCGCGCTGATCACCGGTCAGCGCCCGGAGATCCGGCGCGCCCGCAAGTCCATCGCGCAGTTCAAGCTGCGTGAGGGCATGCCGATCGGTGCCCGCGCCACGCTGCGCGGCGACCGGATGTGGGAGTTCCTGGACCGTCTCGTGTCCATCGCACTGCCGCGTATCCGCGACTTCCGCGGACTCTCCGATCGCCAGTTCGACGGCAACGGCAACTACACGTTCGGCCTCAACGAGCAGTCGATGTTCCACGAGATCAACATCGACAAGATCGACCGGCCGCGCGGTATGGACATCACCGTCGTGACCACGGCGACCAACGACGAGGAAGGCCGCGCGCTGCTGCGTCACCTGGGCTTCCCGTTCAAAGACAACTCCGTGAAGGAGAACTGACATGGCAAAGAAGGCTCTGGTCAACAAGGCCAACAAGAAGCCCAAGTTCGCCGTGCGGGCCTACACCCGGTGCAACAAGTGCGGTCGTCCGCACTCGGTGTTCCGCAAGTTCGGTCTGTGCCGCGTGTGCCTGCGCGACATGGCGCACGCCGGCGAGCTCCCGGGCGTGCAGAAGTCCAGCTGGTAACTCCCGATCCCGTAGTACCAACCGGCGCTACACGCCGGTAAGTACTACGGATTCGAAGGGTTTGGCGATCGGCCCCACCTCCACGACGGAGGTGGGGCCGATCGTGCTACCCGGCAGTGGGTTTCCGTCGCCGGCGTTCCTTCCGGTTGGGACCGTAGCTGCGCGAGATGACTCGCGGTCCGGTGATCGGGACCGCTGGATCGGACAGAACGCCCTTCACCGGTTGATGCTCCGGCTCGAGCGCGTACGCCTCATCCCAAGGGAAGTGACCCCAGTCGTCGGGCCAGATCACCTGCAGGGCGGGCGCGTCGGGGAACAGGACGTTGCTCACGCACATGTCGTCCTTGTCGATGAGTTCGACGAGGCGTAGCGGCACATCCAGTGCGGCGACACAGATCTCGGTGCCGGCCTGCACGAGTTCGGTCCAGTCGCACCGATGCAGCAGGTCCCCGAGTTCGTTGATCACCGCGCTGGAGGTCGCGGCGTCTAGGCCGTAGACGATCAGCTCGGGGATCGAATGCAGCGTCAGGCCGGTGGAATAGGCGAAGGCGCAGTCGGGTACCTCGCAGTCCTCCGCGCACTCGGCGCACAACTCCGAGACCGCGGTCACCGACCACCCGTGTGCTCGAATGCGATGGATCGTGTCCTGGACGAGCGGCTCGGGATGCCATCGCGGCAACCCCCGGATCGCGGCGGCGTGGTCGGACATGTTCGCTCCTTTGTTCGAAGGTGCGGTCCAGTAGACCAGGCGGGTCCGACAGGTTCATCCGGCTCCAAGCGGCCGAAGGAGACGAGCGATCGGCGCAGCGCGGATCAGCTTGCCGATCGCTGCGCGATCCCAACCACCTCGTCCTCGGTGGGCGGACTCGGCGGGTGATGACTCAAGCAGAGCGGGGTCGTCACCTTGGTGAACCCGGCGCCCTCGCGCGCGACGTAGAACACGCCGGTGCTCAGGCGGCCGACGTCGCCGATCGAACTGCCCTTCGCGCGGGCGATCTCCTGTGCGGTCGCGATCTGCACAGGTGCGTTGAGCATGCCGAAGAACTGCGTGGCGGAATTGCCGGGGATCTTGGCGTTGAGACCCTTGGGTGCCTGCGTCGCGAACACCAGGCCGAGTCCGTACTTGCGTGCCTGCGACACCAACGCCAACGTGCTCTGCAGGCAGGCGGTGCCACGGTCGGCGGGCGCATAGTTCTGCGCTTCGTCCATCACGAAGAGTCCGCCGAGCGGCCGCCCCTCGGCTGGGTGCTTCTTGATCCACGCGAACAGCGCCATCTGCAGTTCGTTGACGAAGTTCTGTCTCTTGTCATCGCTGGCCAATGCCGAGAGGTTGATCACCGAGACGCGGGCGCGATACCCGGGAGACGGCGTGAGCAAAACCGCGGGGTCCGCGGGCGCTCCGGTGCCGCCGAAGAGCGGGTCGTATGCGCGTGCGGCCTTGAGGTTCTCGGCCATCTCGGCGGCATAGCGGCGCGCCTCCCGCAGTCCGCTGACGTCGTCGGGCAGGTCCGTCAGCAGATCGATGAACTCGACGATCCCGCCGGACTGCCGTCGACCGAAATAGCGCAGAGAGTCCATCAACACGGCCCGTGACTGCGTGGCCTTGGCGGTCTTGCCGCCGACCATCGCCCGGGGGATGAGTCCGGCCGTCGCCGCTTCCACGGCCGCCTCGAACTCGTCCGCGTCGTCGGCGACCTCACTCAGATCCGGGAGCGGGCGAAAGCTCAACGGACGGCCCGACGAACGGCCCGGGGTGAACACGGCGACCTCGGTCCCGGCGATGTAGTCGGCGGCCTTGTCGCGTTCCGCGTCGTCGGCCCACGTGCGCTCGTCGTGCGGCCATGCCGAGCCGAGCCGTGACAGATCGTTGTTCACGTCCAACACGATCGACGAGACACCCTGCAGCGCACATTCTTCGACGATCCGTCGGATCAGGACGGTCTTGCCGGAACCGGACCCGGCGAAGATCGCGGTGTGTTTGCGCAGGGCCTCGAGCGCGATGGTGACCGGACGTCCGGACCCGACCTCTGCACCCATGGTGATCTTCCCGGCGTCGGCATCGCCACTGATGATCGGCGCGGGTGGCCGTGCGGCGGCGCCGAGCACGACACTCGTGGCCGACTCACTGAGCGCGGACACCGCGTAACGGTCGCCGCTGCGATCGGGCGTGACGGCGGAGCGGCCCCGTGGCCGTTCGTGTCGTGCCGGCTGGTCGGTCCGGACGAGGTCGTCGACCGTTGCGGCAGGCGGGACGGCGCGCGCGGCGGGCTCGAGGATCTTCGCGATGAAACCGACTCGCGCGGCGGGGTTTCGGCGGGCGGTCCATTCGCTGAGAAATTCCGAACGCTCCGAACGTATCCGCGCGAGTGCAGTGAGGACCGTGATGTCGTCGTCGGTCCAGGCGACGACCCGTCCACCCCGCTGGTGGAGTTCGGTGACCATCTCCGCGGTCTTGGCCCCCGACGGCCAGGGGCCGCGGCGGAGGATGACCAGGGTGCGTGCGGCGCTGCCGAGTGACAGCCCGGCGGCGGTCGTCGCGTTGGCGAGACGGGCCTGCACCGAGCGTGGGTGCGTGGCCGAGACGGCCCGGAAGCTCCACGATTCCTCGGCATCGGTCTCGGCGTCGAGAATCCGCGTGATCCGTCCGTGGAGCACGGCTTTGGGACTGGGCTTGGGGTCCTGGCGGAAGGCGTCACCGGTGTCGCCGAGTGCCTCGATCCAGGAGGCGAACCCGGCCTGCAACAAAGCCGGCACGGTCTGATCCTCCGACTCCGGCGTCAGGGCGAGGGAGGGATCGGCCGCCGCGAGCAGCTCCGCGAAGCGCTGATCGAGTTGTGCCAGTTCCGGTTTCTCGTCGTCGGTGGGTACCGGCTCGACCGGCGTGTCGGTTGTCAACGACGCCATCTCGCGGAAGGCGTCGGCGCGCAGGCATACCCCGATGTGACGGTCGACGGTCCGCATCAGTTCCCGCGGGGTGAAGTCGACGGACGCCGACAGTGCGGCGTCCGAGACCGGCCAGGTGGGATATGGCGCGATGAAGTCCGCCTCGGTGAAGCACGGCGCGAACCGCTTGGCCAGCAACGCCCGACCGAAGTCGGCAGATGGCGGACGCTGCAGTCGTGGTGGCTGGCGGAACCGGTCCATCGCCGACGCCATGACATTGGCCTCGAGATACTCCCACGCTGCGGTGATGGAGGAGACCACGGCGGCCGTCCGGCTCATTGTCTCGCGGATCGACATGAGCCCGTGAGCCACCTTCTCGACCGAGTTCTCGTCGTGGCGGTTCTCAGATTTGGCGGCTTCGATCAGGGTGTCGATCTGGTCGATCGCGACGACCGTCGCATTGTCGAAAGCGATGATGCGCGAGATGTTCTCGACGATTTCCTGGTAGCCCAGGCGGGCATTGCGGATTCCCCACTCCGCGAGCTCCTCGCCGTCGTCGACGTCGAGGTGCAGGAACGCCTCGCCGAGGTCCTTGGTGGCGAAGTCGTCGGCCTCGGTCAGCACCAGTGCCCGCAGGATGTGTTGGGACCGCCGGCGGTGACGCGAGTGCATGGTGTAGACGGCGGTCACGTAGCGGTCCAGGATGACCGGGGTCACCGACGTCTGGCCGGTCACCGCCGCCAGGTCGTCGGGGTCGACACCGGTGGCCGTGCCGAGTCGGTCGAGCAGCTGGGCGAGTTGAGAGCGGTGCGTCGGGGTGTGCCGGCTGAGGTCCTCCAACATGGCAACCAACACCGAACGCCAGAAGTCCTCACCGTCGAGCAGCTTCACCAGGAAGAAGTACCCGCCTGCCGCCTGGACCCGTTCGCGCACCTGACCGAGTAGGTGCGTCTTCCCGGCGCCTGCGGGACCCCGTACGGCGACACCGAGCGGGCTCGTCGCCTTGCTGCGCTGCGCGTCGACGAAGGCGCGCATGATGTCGTCCACTGTGGACTCGTGCAGGCCGGGGACATGCAAGGGAGCCTGGGCGCCCCAGACGTCGTCCGGGGTGGCGGCCCAGTCGAGACGTATCGATTCCAAGGCCCGCCGGGTGCGTTCATCCATCATCACAGCTCCTCGATGGCAAAGAGATGACACTCCTGGGTGCCGACGACCACCGCGGCGCTGCGGTCGGCTCGACTGAGCAGTGCCCGGTCTTCTTGCGGAATCAAACTCACCCCCGGACTGCGCTGGAGGTTCACCAGTGCCTCGTCGACGGTCTCGGCGGCCTCGTCGGACAGGGCAGTACGCAGCGCCGCCACCGCCACCCATGCGCCCGGACGTGGCGCGAGATCGTGGTAGGCCGATCGGATTCGGCTCTCGATGCCGATCGTCGCGGATCGGTCGGACCCGGATGGCTCGGTGTCGGGCTGTTCGGTGATGGGCTGTTCGGCCGGACGGAACACCTCGTGCAGCCGCAGATCTTCGGTATCGAGGTAGCGGCCGATGGCAGCCATCACCGCGTACAGGGCCCGGATCGGGGGTTGTGATCGGTGGGGCGGATCGGCTGCGAGTTCCCGGCTGCACCACGCCCATCCACGGTCGGTGAGCGCATGCACGTAGCTGTTGCGCGGTCCGCGGACCGACTCGATGAGGCCCAGGTCGTTGAGCGTCTCGCGGCTCCTGCGGGTGAGTTCTGGGGCCAGGCGGCGCAGCTCCGGGTTGGGTACTTCCCGTGCCTGGGACAACAAGACGAACAGCACCGCGCTCTGCGACGGTGTCAGCGAGGCGTGATCCAACGTCAGTGACTCCTCGTCGGTCGCGAAGCCAGATGGTCTGCCGACACGGCGTCACTGATCTGCGCGGCACGGCGCGGTGGTGTACGCGCGCGTCGAGCGCGGCTCGGGTCGACGGACATCGCCGCGGGTAGGCCATCGATCATCGGCGGACGATCTCGGCGGTGATCGCGGGAAGTGGCCGATGGCGGGAAGCGACAGTCATCGAGAGAAATATATCGGTCGGCGCCACCGTGGGCTCGGCGATGTCCCGCCGTCGTCGGCCGGCGCCGCGATTTCGGGTGTCGCGACGCGCTATGTCGCGTGCTCGCGGACCGGCCCCCGTTTGATTCCCAACAGCGTGAACACCGCGGCGCCGGTCGCGAAGACCACGAGCAATGCGAGGCCGACCGTGTAGCTGTGCTCCTCGGCGTTGTAGGTCGCGCCCATCACCATCGGCGGGAAGAAGCCGCCCAGGCCGCCCGCGGCGCCGACGATGCCGGTGACAGATCCCACTCGTTCGGTCGGGGCGGATTGCGCGACCCAGGTGAACACCGATCCCGACCCGAGTCCCATGCAGACCGCCATCAGCACGAAGTCGAGGCCCGCCAGGAACTCCAGCGGAGGCTCGGTGATCATCCAGATCGCCAGCACCGCAGCACCGGCGCAGGAGATGAAGGTGATCAGCTTGGGTCCGAACCGGTCGGACAGTACGCCTCCGATGGGTCGTGCGATGACAGCTGCGACCGCGAATCCCGCGGTGCGGGTGCCGGCCGCCTGCAGGTCGAAGTCGTAGATGTCCTTGAGATAGGTGGGCAGATAGGTGGAGAAGGCGACGAAACCACCGAAGGTCGCTGCGTAAAGGAATGACATCTGCCAGGTGATGGGGAGTTTCGCAGCGGCGATGAGTTTCGGTGTCACGGCCGCGCGATTGGGCTGCCAGGCGGGCGAATCGTGCATGAACATCCACACGATCACCGCCACCACGACCAGTCCCGCCGCGACGATCACGTGGGTGGTGACGTAGCCGAACCAACTGACGAAGCGCGGCGTGAAGAACGCCGACAACGCGGTCCCGCCCATACCGGCGCCGAAGATACCGGTGGCGAAACCGCGCTTGGACGGTTGATACCAGGCGTTCACGAACGGGATGCCGACCGCGAACGTGGTGCCGGAGATACCGAGGAAGAAGCCGACGACGAGCATCATCGGATAGGACCCGACCTCGCCGGCGACTGCGACCAACACCACGAAGGGTGCGGTCGCGATCAGCAGAACGGGGAACATCAACCGGCCGCCGTATCGGTCGGTGAGTGCGCCGGTGAGGATGCGCCCCACCGAACCGACGATGATCGGGATCGCGACCAACACCGACTTCTGGGTCGACGACAGGTGCAGGACCTCGGCATAGCGCACACCGAGCGGAGCGATGAGATTCCATGCCCAGAAGCTGATGCAGAAGGCAAGCGTCGCGAGGGCGAGGTTGAGGGTCTGACCCGACCGGAGATCTGCCGGGGTCGACGTGGCGGTGGTCATCGCTGGCGATCCTTTGTTCCGACGGGCGCCCAACCGGGCCGGTACGAGCGACTGCCGGGCGACTGCGCGACATCCCGGCTGCGGTAGACGATGTAGGGTCGGAACAGATAGTGCACCGGCGCGGTGAAGGCGTGGACGAGCCGGGTGAAAGGCACCATCGCGAACACCAACATCCCGACGAGCACGTGGATGTGGAAGCGCAGCGGTGCGGCGGCCATCGCATCCACATCGGGTTGCAGCACAAAGATCGACCGGAACCACGGCGACACGGTCTCGCGATAATTGACGCCCTCGGCGTCGGGCAGAGTGCCGATGAGGGTGATGTAGACGCCCAGAACCAGTGCGCCCGTGAGGACCACGTACATCAACTTGTCATTGGCCGTGGTGGCCATGAAGACCGGCCCGGTACGCCGTCGGCGGTAGATCAGAATCGCGATTCCACCCAAGGTCGCGACCCCCGCGATCAGGCCGAAGCCGGCGGCGACGACGTGATAGAGGTGCTCGGAGACCCCGATCGCCTCCGTCCACGACTCGGGGATTACCAAACCCATCGCGTGGCCGATGATCACCACGAGAATGCCGAAGTGGAACAGCGGTGACCCGATCCGGAGCAGCCGGGACTCGTAGAGCTCGGAGGATCGGGTGGTCCAGCCGAACTTGTCGTAGCGGTACCGCCAAATGGTGCCGCCGATCAGCAGCAGCAGCGTCACGTACGGTAGGACTCCCCAGAGCGCCACGTTCATTGGTTCGCCTGTGATCTCGACATCGGTTGGGTGCCGACGGCCGTTGGGGTGAGCGGTAGCAGACGTGGATCGAACGGGGCCAACCCCACCGTTTCGACGGGTGCGGACGCATCTCGCATCGCCATCACCGCGTCGCGTTCGGTTGGCGAGACGCCCGGCAGGGTTGCGCACACGGCGCCGATGACGTCGGCATAGGGAGTCTGCCGCTCTTCCAGTGCCAGACGCAGCAACTCAAGGGCCCGGCGATGCTCGACGAGGAGTTGGGTGCCGGCATACCGATCGCGGGCGGTGAACTCCAGCACGATGGGCAGATGATCGGGCAATTCTCCGCGCAGGTCGACCAACAAGCCGCTGTCGCGGTAGCGCTGTTTGAATTCGCTGAGCACCGAGCCGCGCCGGCGGGTGTCCCCGGCAGACCAGTACGACAGGTAGAGGGTGTGTCGACGAGAGAGGTCGAAGATCTCGATGTAGTGCTGCCGCAGCGTCATTGGATCGGTGTCGCGAAGGTGGGTGACGAACGAGCGAAGCGGGGCGACTGACTGGTCGGTGGCGGGTTGTTCGGCGAGTGCGGCGTCGAGAAGTGGGACCAGCGCCAGCGTGTCGTCATCGGGATAGCTCAGGCACACCGAGGCCGCCTGGGCGATGACGGCGGGGTCGGCGGTCCGCGACCGGCGCCACCTCATGTGCGTTCCGATCGTCGCGGGAACAGGCCGTCGGGGGCTCCGTTGCCGTCCCAGTTGAGCAGGTTGGTGCGGCCGGCCAACGAGTCGGAGCCCGCAGCGGTGTCGGTGGTCTGACGTTGCCGCAGGGCATGGAACGTCTCCACCGACACCGGTGCCGGGCGCCCGCTGGCCTCCCCGAACGCCGACGAGTCGAACATGCCGGGCCCGTCGTCGTAGTCGAGGGAGCAGCCCATCTCTTCGAGGTCGTGCGCCTGTTCGAGGTGCGCGGTCGGGATGACGTAGCGTTCGTCGTATTTGGCGATCGCCATCAGCCGGTACATGCGGTACATCTCTTCTTCGGTCATGCCGACTGCGGCCGGAATCGACGCGTCGAGCTCGCGGCCCAGCGTCACATTACGCATGTACGCCCGCATCGCAGCCAGGCGGCGCAGCACGTTCTCGATCACCGAACTGTCGCCGGCGGTGAACAATTCGGCGAGATAGTCCACCGGGATGCGCAAGGCGTCGATGGCCCCGAACAGGTTGCGGTGACTCTCGCCGTCGTGGCCCTGATCGGTGAGCAGATCGACGATCGGCGACAGCGGCGGAACGTACCAGACCATCGGCATGGTGCGGTATTCCGGATGTAGGGGCAATGCGACGCGGTACTTCTTGGCCAGTGCGTACACCGGTGACCGACGGGCGGCGTCGAGCCAGTCGTCCGGGATGCCCTGTACACGTGCTGCTGTGATGACCTCGGGATCTTCCGGGTCGAGCAAGAGGTCCAGCTGGGCCTGGTAAAGGTCCTGTTCGTCGGAGGTCGATGCCGCGTCGGTGACGGCGTCAGCGTCGTAGAGAAACAGGCCCAGGTAACGCAACCGCCCGACGCACGTCTCTGAGCACACGGTGGGTAGCCCCACCTCGACCCGCGGATAGCAGAAGGTGCACTTCTCGGCCTTGCCGGACTTGTGGTTGAAATAGATCTTCTTGTAGGGGCAGCCAGTGATGCACTGTCGCCAGCCGCGGCATCGGTCCTGGTCGACGAGAACGATGCCATCCTCGGACCGTTTGTAGATCGCGCCCGACGGACACGACGCCATACACGACGGGTTGAGGCAGTGCTCGCAGATCCGCGGCAGGTAGAACATGAAGGTCTGTTCGAAGCTCAACTTGATCGCGTCTTCGGATTCGCGGCGCAGCTTGGCCACGATCGGGTCGAGTCGACCCATTTCCGGTGCGCCACCGAGGTTGTCGTCCCAATTGGCCGACCACGTCACCTTGGTGTCCTCGCCGGTGATCAGCGACTTCGGGCGCGCGACCGGGAAATCGTCGCCGAGCGGGGCGTCGACGAGGGTCTGATAGTCGTAGGTCCACGGCTCGTAATAGTCGTCCAGGGTGGGCTGCACCGGGCTGGCGAACAGCGTGAGGAGCTTCTGCAACCTTCCACCCGTGCGGAGCCGCAGGCGGCCCCGCTTGTTCAGCTTCCATCCGCCGCGCCACTGGTCCTGGTCCTCGTAGCGCCGCGGATAACCCTGTCCCGGCCGGGTTTCGACGTTGTTGAACCAGACGTACTCGGTGCCGGCCCGGTTGGTCCAGGCCTGCTTACACGTGACCGAGCAGGTATGGCAGCCAATGCATTTGTCCAGGTTCATCACCATGCCCATCTGGGCCATCACGCGCATCAGTACGTCACCTCCTGGTTGCGTTTGCGGATCGTGGCGACCATGTCGCGCTGATTGCCGGTGGGGCCGAGATAGTTGAAGGCATACGACAACTGCGCGTAGCCGCCGATCAGGTGGGACGGCTTCACCAGCAGGCGGGTGGTCGAATTGTGAATGCCGCCGCGGCGGCCGGTGGCCTCCGACTTCGGGACGTCGATGGTGCGTTCCTGGGCGTGGTGGACATAGCAGACACCTGCAGGCATGCGGTGGCTGACAATGGCCCGGCAGACCACCACGCCGTTGGCGTTGACGCATTCGATCCAGTCGTTGTCGCAGACGTCGATGGCTGCGGCGTCCTGCGGGCTGAGCCATGCGGTCGGTCCGCCGCGGGACAGCGACAGCATGAACAGGTTGTCCTGGTACTCGGAGTGGATGGACCACTTGGAATGTGGCGTGAGGTAGCGCACCGTGATCTGCCGGCCGCCATCGGGACCCAGCTTGGGTTCGCCGAACAGCAGGTGCATGTCCAGCGGTGGGCGGTAGATGGGCAGCGACTCGCCGATGTCGATCATCCAGTCGTGATCGAGGTAGAAGTGCATGCGCCCGGTGAGGGTGTGGAACGGTTTGAGCCGTTCGATGTTCACGGTGAACGGGGCATAGCGTCGGCCACCGGTCTCCGATCCGGACCATTCCGGCGAGGTGATCACCGGCACCGGCGCCTGCTGGGTGTCGGCGAACCGGATTCGCTTCTCCTCGGACCCGCGTGCCAGATCGTCGAGTGGCATCCCGACGCGCTGTTGGAGCTTGCCAAAGCCGTTGACGGCCAGTTCGCCGTTGGTGGTGCCCGACAGGGTGAGGATGGCCTCGGCGAGTTTGGCGTCGGTGTCGATCGCGGGTCGGGAGTCGCCGGCACCGCCGAGCATGACCCCGTTGGCCTCGGCCAGTCTGGCGGTCTGTGCGGCGAGGTCGTAGGTGATGTTCTTGACCGTGAAGCCCGTCGAGTCGGCCAGGGGCCCGATGGTGGCCAACTTGTCGGCGATGGCGGTGTAGTCGCGTTCGACCACGCTGAAAACCGGCGTGTTGTGCCCCGGTTGGGCAGGCGCATCACTGCGCACCCAATCCCGAACCCGGCCATGGGGTTGCGCCGTCTCGCCGGGTGTGTCGTGTTGCAACGGCACGCTCACCAGGTCGCTGCGCACGCCGAGGTGTATGCGAGCGAGGTCGGAAAGTTTTCGCGCGAGCAGATGGAACATCTCGAAGTCGGTCTTGGCCTCCCACGGCGGATCGATCGCCGGGGTGAAAGCGTGCACGAACGGATGCATATCCGTCGAGGACAGATCGTGTTTCTCGTACCACGTCGCGGCCGGGAACACCACGTCGGAGAGCAACGTCGTCGACGTCATCCGGAAATCCGCTGAGACCAACAGGTCGAGCTTGCCCTCGGGTGCGTCGTCGTGCCAGGCGACGTCGCGCGGTCGTGGGGTGTTGGGGTTCTCGGTACCCAGGACGTTGTGGTGTGTGCCCAGCAGGTGACGCAGGAAGTACTCGTTGCCCTTCGCCGATGATCCCATCAGATTCGAGCGCCACAGAACCAATGTGCGGGGCCAGTTCTCGGGGGCGTCCACATCGGCGATCGACGGTGTGAGAGCGCCCGACGTCAGCTCTTGGGTGACGTAGCTGCCCACGTCGTCGGCGTCGCCCGCCGCGACGGCTGCGTCGGCGGCCTCGGCCACCTCGAGCGGGTTGGCCGAGAACTGCGGGTAGAACGGCATCCAGCCCAGGCGTGCGGACTGGGCGATCGCATCGGCGGTGTGTTGGTCGCCAAGAACCCCACGTGCCAGGGGAGAGGCCAGCGAAGCGGTGGAGTAGCCGTCGTTGCGCCATTGGTCGGTATGCATGTACCAGAACGAGGTTCCGGTCATGGTGCGTGGTGGTCGGGTCCAGTCCAGCGCGTTCGCCAGCGAGATCCACCCGGTGATCGGTCGGCACTTCTCCTGACCCACGTAGTGGGCCCAGCCGCCGCCGTTGCGGCCCATACACCCAGTGAGGATCAGCAACGACAGGATCGCCCGGTAGGTGGCGTCGCCGTGAAACCACTGGCAGATCCCGGCACCCATGATGATCATCGACCGACCGTCGGATTCGTCGGCGTTGGTGGCGAATTCGCGGGCGATCCGGATCGCCGACTCGGCCGGCACACTGGTGATCTCGGCCTGCCAGGCCGGGGTGTAGGGGATGGTGGTGTCGTCGTAACCGCTCGGCCAGTCGCCGGGCAGCCCGTCACGGGCAACGCCGTACTGGGCCAACATCAGGTCGAACACGGTGGTGACCAGGTGCCCACCGACACGGCGGGTGGGCACGCCGCGACGTAGCACCGTCCCGCTGCCGTCGGGCGAGTCGAACGCCGGGAAGCCCACCATCACGGGTTCGGCGGATGCGCCGTGCAGACTCAATGCGGGGCGGACACCGCCGAGATCGAGGTTCCAGTTGCCCATGCCGGAATCGGCGTAGCGAAAACCCATGGAACCGTTGGGGACCACGGGTTGCCCGGTGTTCTCGTCCAACAGTACGGTCTTCCACACGTCTTCGTCGGGAGACGCGGCGAGGTCGAGTTCGTCGGCGGTGACGAACTTTCCGGGCACATACGATCCGTCGTCGTGCTCGTCGAGGTGGATCAGGAACGGCAGGTCGGTGTAGGTGCGTACGTAATCATCGAAAAACGGTGTGCGGCGCCGTACGAAATACTCGGTCAGAATTACATGTCCCATTGCCATCGCCAGCGCCGCGTCCGTGCCGGCCTGCGCGGGCAGCCATTCGTCGGCGAACTTCGTGTTGTCGGCGTAATCGGGACTCACGGTGACGACCTTGGTGCCGCGGTAGCGGACCTCGGCCATCCAATGGGCGTCCGGGGTGCGGGTGACGGGGACGTTGGAACCCCACATCAGCAGGTAGGTCGCATCCCACCAGTCGCCCGATTCGGGAACGTCGGTCTGGTCGCCGAACACCTGTGGGCTGGCGACCGGCAGATCGGCATACCAATCGTAGAACGACGTCATCACGCCGCCGATCAACTGGATGAACCGGGTTCCGACGCAGTGCGACACCATCGACATCGCTGGAATGGGGGAGAAGCCGGTACACCGGTCTGGTCCATGGGTCTTGATGGTGTGGACGTGGGCGGCGGCCGCGATCTCGATCGCCTCGTCCCACGAGACCCGGATTAGTCCACCCTTGCCGCGAGCGCGTTGATAGGAGCGGCGGCGCAACGGATCGTCGACGACATCGGCCCAGGCGAGTACCGGATCACCCAGGCGTGCCTTGGCTTCCCGGAACATCTCCACGAGAACTCCGCGGGCATAAGGGTAGCGGACGCGGGTGGGTGAGTAGGTGTACCAGGAGAAAGCCGCCCCTCGCGGGCATCCGCGGGGTTCGTACTCGGGACGGTCGGGACCTACGGACGGGTAGTCGGTTTCCTGGGTTTCCCAGGTGATGATGCCGTCTTTGACGTAGACCTTCCACGAACACGATCCGGTGCAATTGACCCCGTGGGTGGAACGCACCACCTTGTCGTGGCTCCAGCGGTCGCGGTAGAACACGTCACCGTCGCGACCGCCGCGACGGAACACCGCGCGACCGTCGTCAGACTCGTCCCACCGGGTGAAGAATCTGCCGATGTCCAGCAGAGCCTTCGCCGCTTCACCGTCAACCCCCGCTGACCGGCCCATAAGCCGTAACCATACGAGCTCATGCCCGTCGATTGGTGAAATGCGGGAAATCAGTTGATGAACCGCTGTTGCTCACAACCGCGCACGTGGTCGGTGAGGTTCGGCGTCTGGTGTGCCCGAGGTGGATGTCAGCTGGTCGCCACTGTGAGTAGGACGGCCGAATCCTGTTGTGCCACCAAGCCGTGGCGTTCGTCTGGGATGGCCAACAGATCGCCGTCGATGCCCTCCCATTTCTCGGTCGCGGTGCTCAGCGTGACGTGTCCGCGCAAGATCTGCAGACTCGCCTCTCCCGGACTCTCGTGATCGGCCATCCGGTTCCCGGCAACAAGGGCGATGACCGTCTGGCGCAGGCGATGATCGGCACTGCCGTAGAGGGTCTGGGCAGCCCGGCCGCTGCTGGCGGAATGCGCGGTGGTGAGCAGTCGGTCGACGAGTTCGGGCAGGCGGGTGGCATCCATACCGTCAACTTTCGCACCGTCTCCGGTCGGGAGCGACCCTTCTCGTCGAAATCGCCGAAGGCAGGACGCCTGGCCGGTCGACGCACACCGTGACGCGCAGGATGCGGTCATCGCCGGGTGCGGACGCTCCACGCCCGTCGGTGTTGCTCGTGCTGACCCACAGCGATCCGTCCGGGGCCGCGGCCACGGCCCGCAACCGGCCGTATGTGTCGTCGAACAGTGCCTGCGGTTCGCCGACATCGGTGCCAGCCCCGAGCGGTATCTGCCACAGCCGGCGCCCACGCAACGCCGCCATGTACGCCTGGCCGCCGATGATCGCGAGACCCGCCGGCGAGGCCTGGTCGGTGGACCAGGTGGTCATCGGTGCGATGAAGCGGGGATCGTCGGATTCGCCCTCGAACTGCGGCCACCCGTAATTGCCGCCGCGTTCGATGAGGTTGAGTTCATCGCGTCGGTCCTGACCGAATTCGCTGGCCCACAACCGCCCGGCGCCGTCGAACGCCAGGCCCTCGTTGTTGCGATGTCCCATCGACCACACCTCGTTGCCGAAGGGGTTATTCGGAGCCGGACGGCCGTCGTCGTCGACGCGCAGGATCTTGCCGTTCAACGCGTTGACATCCTGGGCGACCTCGGGCTGGGTCGCGTCGCCGACCGCGACATAGAGGAAGCCCTCGGGCCCACGAACGACGGCGCCGCCGTGATGGTTGAACGCGGTGTCGAGGCCGGTGATCAGCGGCCTCGGGTTCCAGACCCGTTCGCCGTCGAACTCCATCCGCACCAACCGGTTGTCACGTTCGGTGGTGTAGTACACGAACACCGTGTCCTCGTCGGTGCCGAGCGCGATGCCTTGCAGGCCTCCCTCGCCGCGGGGTGCGGCGTCGGAGATGTCCCCGACCGTGCGGACGTCCCCGTCGGGGGAGATCCGCACGATCGTGGCGTCGTCTCGCTGGGTCACCAGGGCCGAACCGTCACGCAGGAAGGTGATGGCCCACGGCACATTGAGGCCCTCGGCGACCGTCGCGGTCACCGTGGGCGACGCGGCGTCGGTCGTGGGTGGTGCATCGGACGTGAGGTCGGAGTCGGACGACGGCGACGTGATGGGCTCGACGTCGGCGCAGGAAGCGACGAAGCCGGCCACGCCCGCCAGCGCTCCGGCGGTCAAGAACTGTCGGCGGTCCATGACATCGATGGTGCCCGAATTGTCGGAAGCGTGCCCGCCCCGAATCTGCCGAACCGCATCCGGTCGGCCACGCAGGTCGTCTCGCAACACGCAGGTCCGCTCCGAAGGCGCGGCTCGTCGACCGCTCGCGCGACCCGAGCCGACCCGCGCGATCCGAGTCCACCCGCGCGACGATCATCCGCCTCCGGCCGGTCCGACACCGACCGGCTAACGTCGCCAACATGGCGGCGAGACGATTGCGGCGATCTGGGACGACGACCCGACATCGGCCCTGCTGTCCGGCGGATTTCGGGATGCCTGTGCCGCGGCCGGCGCACAGCGGCTCCAGGTGAACATCAGCGACGCCGCGGTGGCCGGGGCGATGCGGATCAGCGAATTCGACCCACCGATCGATGCGGTGGTGAGCATCTGGGCCGACGATCCGACCGACGTTCTCGACCTGCTCGATGTACGGGTGGGCGCAATGGCCGCCTGGCAGGTCGATGAACGCACCCCGCTGCACCCCGCGCTGCCGGCCGACGGCTCCCGGATCGACGCGCTGGCCAACGTCGCCTTCCTGCGGCGACCGGTCGACCTGCCGCGTGCCGACTGGCTGCGCATCTGGCTCGACGATCACACCCGCGTGGCGATCGAGACCCAGGCGACCTTCGGCTATGTCCAGAACATCGTCGAACGGGCGCTCACCCGGGACGCCCCGGTCGTCGACGCCATCGTCGAGGAGCTGTTCGCAATGGACGCGGTGTCCGACGTCCACGCGTTCTATGGCAGCGGGGGAGATCAGCAAGAGCTCGAACGTCGCATGACGCGAATGCTGGAGAGTGTTGCGCGGTTCGGCGCGCACCAGAATCTGGATGTCGTGCCGACGTCGCGGTACGACTTCGAAGTCGGGCCGCGGTGATCTCGATACGCTCGCTCGCCCGGGGGGCTCGCGGGCTACTCGATCACCGGTGGGGGCCGCGCGCCGGTGGAGTACCCCACCTGCTGGTTGAGTAGCGCCGCGCGAGCTTGCGAGCCGGCGCGTATCGAAACCCGGTGACCCGAGCCCGCGACGCCCGCTCCGTGAGGAACCTCCCGCAACGATTTGGGTCTGGCCAGCCAATTCTCTACACTTGAACGGTTGCCTGCCCGTGGCGGGCTGCTCACCACAACTGAACAGTCGCCGGTGCTGGTGAAAAGCCAGGGGCATCGGCGGCAAGAACCTTATGCACAACTATCCACTTCGTGGAAGGCCCACCGCAGGTCAGGGATCATTTTCCCGTGTCCGGCGCTGTATGGGAACCGCTACGAGAAAGGTTGACGGTCAACCATGACCATGACTGACCCGATCGCAGACTTCTTGACACGTCTGCGTAACGCCAACTCGGCGTTCCACGACGAGGTGACCCTGCCGTCGTCGAAGATCAAGGTGAACATCGCCGAGATCCTCAAGCGCGAGGGCTACATCACCGAGTACCGCACCGAAGATGCGGAGATCGGCAAGAACCTCGTCGTCACCCTGAAGTACGGCCCCAGCCGTGAGCGCAGCATCGCCGGTCTGCGTCGCGTGTCCAAGCCGGGCCTGCGGGTGTATGCAAAGTCCACCAACCTGCCCAAGGTGCTGGGCGGCCTCGGCGTGGCCATCATCTCCACGTCGTCGGGCCTGCTCACCGACCGCCAGGCAGCGAACCAGGGCGTGGGCGGCGAAGTCCTCGCCTACGTCTGGTAGGGGAGTCCTCACATGTCGCGTATTGGAAAGAGCCCCATCGAGATCCCTGCCGGCGTCGACGTCACCATCGACGGGCAGGACGTGCGGGTGAAGGGCCCCAAGGGTGAGCTGAGCGTCACTCTGTCGGAGCCGATCACCGTCGCCAAGGAAGACAACACGATCGTTGTCACCCGGCCGAACGACGAGCGTCGCAACCGTTCCCTGCACGGCCTGAGCCGCACGCTGGTGAACAACCTCGTCGTCGGCGTCACGCAGGGCTACACCACGAAGATGGAGATCTTCGGTGTCGGCTACCGCGTGCAGGCCAAGGGCAGTGACCTCGAGTTCGCCCTGGGCTACAGCCATCCCGTTCCGATCGAGGCGCCCGAAGGCATCTCCTTCGCCGTGGAATCACCCACGAAGTTCTCGATCTCGGGTATCGACAAGCAGCAAGTCGGCCAGATCTCGGCGAACATCCGCCGCCTGCGTCGTCCGGACCCCTACAAGGGCAAGGGCATTCGCTACGAGGGTGAGCAGATCCGTCGCAAGGTCGGAAAGACGGGTAAGTAAGCCATGAGTGATACAGCAACCAAAACTGTTCGCAAGCCCCTGGGCAAGGACGTGTCGACGCGTCGTCGCACCGCGACCGCCAACCGGCACTTCCGTCTGCGCAAGAAGGTCAGCGGCACCCCCGAGCGTCCGCGTCTGTCGGTCAAGCGCAGCTCGCGCCACATCCACGTGCAGCTGATCGACGACCTGGCCGGCAAGACCCTGGCCGCGGCGTCGTCCATCGAGGCCGACGTTCGCGCCGCCGGTGGCGACAAGTCCGCGCAGGCCCGCAAGGTCGGCGAACTGATCGCCGCCCGTGCCAAGGCAGCTGGCGTCGAGACCGTCGTGTTCGACCGTGGTGGCAAGGAGTACCACGGCCGGATCGCCGCACTCGCCGACGCCGCCCGCGAGGGAGGGCTGACCTTCTGATGACCATCTACACCAGCTACACCACCATGACCGGAGGGAACCTCTGATGCCCGGACGTCAGCGTGACGGCGGAAACGGACCCGCCGGAAACGACAACAACGCCGCCACCGGCGGCAACAACGACCAGCGCGGCGAGCGTCGCGGCCGTGGTCGTCGCGACGACCGCGGCGGCCGTGATCGCGAGGATCGCAACCAGCTCGAGCGCGTGGTCGCCATCAACCGTGTCTCGAAGGTGGTGAAGGGTGGCCGTCGCTTCTCCTTCACCGCACTCGTGGTGGTCGGCGACGGCCAGGGCATGGTCGGTGTCGGCTACGGCAAGGCCAAGGAAGTCCCGGCCGCGATCCAGAAGGGCGTCGAAGAGGCTCGCAAGAACTTCTTCCGCGTGCCGCTGATCGGCGGCACGGTGACCCACCCGGTGCAGGGTGAGGCCGCCGCCGGTGTCGTGATGCTCCGTCCGGCCAGCCCCGGTACCGGTGTGATCGCCGGTGGCGCGGTGCGTGCCGTGCTGGAGTGCGCGGGCGTGCACGACGTGCTCGCCAAGAGCCTCGGCAGCGACAACGCGATCAACGTGGTCCACGCCACCGTTGCCGCGCTGAAGATGTTGCAGCGGCCGGAGGAGGTCGCCGCACGTCGTGGTCTGCCGATCGAAGATGTCGCACCCGCGGGCATGCTGCGGGCGCGCGCGGGCCAGGGAGCGTGAGAGTGATGGCAGAGCTGAAGATCACCCAGATCAAGGGCACCATCGGTACCAAACAGAACCAGCGTGACAGCCTGCGGACCCTCGGACTGAAGGGCATCCGCAAGTCGGTCACCCGCGAGGACACCCCGATCAACCGCGGCCTCATCAACGTGGTTCGGCACCTCGTGACAGTCGAAGAGGTCAAGTAATGACAATCAAGCTCCATCACCTTCGCCCCGCTCCGGGCGCGAAGACCGAGAAGACCCGTGTGGGTCGCGGTGAGGGGTCCAAGGGTAAGACCGCAGGCCGCGGCACCAAGGGAACCAAGGCGCGTAAGAACGTGCCCGCCGCCTTCGAGGGTGGCCAGATGCCGATCCACATGCGGTTGCCGAAGCTCAAGGGCTTCAAGAACAACAACCGGGTCGAGTACCAGGTCGTCAACGTGGGCGATATTGCACGGCTGTTCCCGCAGGGCGGCTCCATCGGTGTCGACGAGCTCGTCGCCGCCGGTGCGGTTCGTAAGAACCAGCTCGTCAAGGTGCTCGGCGACGGAGACCTCGGCGTGAAGGTCGACGTCACCGCCAACAAGTTCACGGCTTCGGCCAAGGAGAAGATCGCGGCTGCCGGCGGCAGCGCGACCGAACTCTGAGTCGTCACCGCTGACCGACGGACGGCTTCACGGACTTCCGTGCAGCCGTCCGTCGTGTCACGTCGGACAAGCCGGACACCGGGCCGTCGCGCTGACGAGCGCCGATGACGTGACTGTTAGAGTTCAAGCGTTGTCTTGACGCTTCGATCAACGTCGATTGCCGAGCACGTGGGGGATGCGAGTCCTCGTCGCGTGGTCGTTCCTAGGAGGAGTTAGTGCTTTCCCCCCTCGTCGCGGCCTTTAGGACGCCCGATCTGAGGAAGAAGATCCTCTTCGTCATCGGCATCATCGTGCTGTACCGGTTGGGAGCGACCATCCCATCGCCCGGCGTCGATTATCAGGCCGTACGAGCGTGCCTCGATGAGGTGTCGCAGGGCGACTCGGCCAACATCTACTCGCTGATCAGCCTGTTCTCGGGCGGCGCGCTGCTGCAGCTGTCCGTGTTCGCGATCGGCATCATGCCCTACATCACCGCCAGCATCATCGTGCAGCTGCTGACGGTGGTGATCCCACGCTTCGAGCAGCTGCGCAAGGAAGGTCAGTCCGGCCAGGCCAAGATGACGCAGTACACCCGCTACCTCACGGTGGCGCTGGCCCTGCTGCAGTCCACCGGCATCGTCGCACTCGCCGATCGCGGACAGCTACTGGCCGACTGTTCAGTCGGCGACCAGATCATTAACGACCAGTCGATCTTCGGTCTGGCCATCATCGTGCTGGTGATGACTGCCGGCGCCTGTGTGGTCATGTGGTTCGGCGAGCTCATCACCGAGCGCGGTGTCGGCAACGGCATGTCGCTGCTGATCTTCGCCGGTATCGCCGCCCGAATCCCGGCCGAGGGCAAAAACATCCTGGACACCCGTGGGGGACTGGTGTTCGGCCTGGTCTGCGTTGCGGCGCTGCTCATCGTCGCCGGCGTGGTGTTCATCGAGCAGGGCCAGCGCCGCATCCCGGTGCAGTACGCCAAACGCATGGTGGGCCGCAAGATGTACGGCGGATCGTCGACGTATCTGCCGCTGAAGGTCAACCAGGCCGGCGTCATCCCGGTGATCTTCGCCTCATCGCTGCTGTATCTTCCGCAGCTCATCTTGCAGCTGACCCAGGATCCCGCGGGCGAACAGTCCACCTGGCAGCGCTACATCAGCGAGTACCTCACCGACCCGGGGAGCTGGGTCTACATCGTCGTGTACTTCCTGATGATCATCTTCTTCACCTACTTCTACGTCGCCGTCACCTTCAATCCGGAGGAGCGCGCCGAGGACATGAAGAAGTACGGCGGCTTCATCCCGGGAATCCGTCCGGGCCAGCCGACCGCCGACTACCTGGGCTATGTGTTGAGCCGCATCACACTGCCGGGGTCGATTTACCTGGGTATCATCGCCGTACTGCCCAACCTGTTCCTCGAGATCGGTAACAGCGGTGGTGTGCAGAACTTGCCATTTGGGGGCACGGCCGTGTTGATCATGGTCGGTGTGGGTCTGGACACGATGAAGCAAGTCAACAGTCAATTGATGCAACGTAAGTACGAAGGATTCCTCAAGTGAGACTCGTCATTCTCGGCCCCCCCGGCGCCGGCAAGGGTACCCAGGCGGAACTGCTGTCCGAGGCGATCGGCATCCCGCACATCTCCACCGGTGACCTGTTCCGTGCCAACATCTCCCAGGGAACCGCGGTCGGCATCGAGGCCAAGCGCTATCTCGATGCCGGTGACCTGGTGCCCTCGGAGATCACGGTCGACATGGTGCGTGCCCGGGTGGGCGAGCCCGATGCCGCCAAGGGATTCATCCTCGACGGATTCCCGCGCTCGACCGAGCAGGCCGACGCACTCAAAGACATTCTCGCCAAGCTCGACGCCGGCCTCGATGCCGTGCTGTCGTTCGTCGTCGACACCGACGTCGTGGTGGAGCGGATGATGGCCCGTGGCCGCGCCGACGACACCGAAGAGGTGATCCGCAACCGGATGGCGGTCTACACCAAGGAGACCGCACCGTTGCTCGAGTACTACGGCGACGAGGTCAAGACCATCGACGCCGTCGGCGACGTGCAGGACGTCCACCAGCGTGTGCTCAGCGCGCTGGGTGCGGGCGTGTCCTGATCGGCACCACGGCACCGTAGCCCATCTGCTCATGGCTTTTCGTAAACCCAAACCTGTGCCGTTCCGGACGCCCGGTGAGGTCGACGCCATGGCGGCGGCCGGCGTGGTCGTCGGCGCCGCCCTCGTTGCGGTGCGCGCGGCCGCGACGGTCGGGGCCACCACCCTGGATCTCGACGAGGTCGCCGAGTCGGTGATCCGGGATGCCGGGGCGATCCCGTCCTTCAAGGGCTACCACGGCTTTCCCGGATCGATCTGCAGCTCGGTCAACGAGGTAGTGGTCCACGGCATCCCGTCGACGGATGTGGTCCTCGCCGAAGGCGACCTGGTGTCCATCGACTGCGGCGCCATTCTCGATGGTTGGCATGGTGACTCGGCATGGACGTTCGGGGTGGGGGAGCTCTCCACCGCGGATGCGGAACTGTCCGAGGCCACGCGTCTGTCGATGGAGGCCGGTATCGCCGCCATGGTCGACGGCGCCCGGCTCACCGACATCTCGCATGCCATCGAACTCGGTACCCGTGCCGCCGAACAGAAGTTCGGGCGTTCCTTCGGCATCGTCGCCGGGTACGGCGGTCACGGGATCGGCAGAGAGATGCACATGGAGCCGTTCCTCGCCAATGAGGGCAAACCCAACCGCGGTCCGCGGTTGGTGATCGGTTCGACGCTGGCCATCGAGCCGATGCTCACGTTGGGTACCACCGAGACATCGGTCCTCGACGACGACTGGACCGTCGTCACCGACGACGGGTCGCGCGCAGCGCACTGGGAGCACACCGTCGTGGTGACCGGCGACGGTCCGCGGATCCTCACCACACGCCCGAACTGATCGCTCACCTGCGCCGGAACGCAGGTGAACCGGGTGATGCGTTGCTAGGCTGACCTCCAGACGAAACCTGGACCGGACGGTGGGCGATGGTCACGACCGAGGAAACCGCGGCAAACGCAGACATCGCCGGTGGTGTCCGCGCAAGGATGTCCGATGCCCGGCGAATTGTCGGCCGCGTCCCATTCACCATCGGTCTGTGGTCGCTGATCCTCATCGTCGGTGTCACCACCGGATCGTTGTGGGGGCGGGCGCCGGAGAAGAGTTGGTACTCCGATGTGGCATTCGGTCTGCCGTCGCTCGGCGATCTCCGGTGGTGGACGCTGCTGTCGTCCGGCGTGGTGGAGACGAGCCCCGGCACATATGTGGTTGCGCTGATCGCGGTGGCTGTCGGGATCGGTTGGGCGGAATGGCGTTTGGGGACCGTTCGGGTGTCAATGGTCGCCATCGGTGGTTTCGTGCTGGCCGAGCTGATCTGCGCGATTGCGTTGTGGCTGTTGACCCGTGGTGGGCTGTCCTGGGGATGGGCCGAGCAACTGGCCGACACACGGACCACCGGCGCCATGACGATGGTGATCTGCGCCGTCGCGGTCGCGACGGCGACCCTGCGCTCGCCGTGGCGACTTCGGCTGCGAGCGCTGCTGGCCGCGGCGGTCGCCATCACGTTTCTCTTCGAAGGGACGTTGGCGACCACGCAGTATGTGGTGGCGGTCGTGGTGATGCTGTGGATCGGTGAGAAATGGTTCAGCACTGACGAACACGGGTTCTTCGCCCGGACCCGACGAGAGGTCCGGCTGCTCGCCTGCATCGGTGTGCTGGTCATCGCGGCCGCGAGTCTGGTGGTGTGGATGTTCCCCACCGACGGCCCGTTCGGGCCGACCGACGCCGCCGATGACGACTCCGTGTGGTCCATCCTGATCGGCGTCGTCATCAACGTGCTCATCGCCGATCAGCTCCGGCGCGGCCGTCGGTGGGCGTGGTGGGTGGCCGTGGTGCTGGGTTCGCTCACCGTCAGCATCACCGTCGTGGTCCTGGTGCTGCTCGCCGTGACGAGGGATTTCGACTCCGAGGGCTCCGTGACCATGGGGACGTCACTGCTGTGGGCCGTGGAGTTGGCCATCCTGATCCCCGGGCGGTTCGCCTTCCGGGTGCCGTGGCGGGTCAAGTACGACGGGCCTGCCGGCGACGATCCGGTCGCCGCCGTCAAGGATCTGGTGCGCGAGCACGGTGGCGGCACCATGTCGTGGATGATCACCTGGCCCGGAAACGATTACCTGTTCTCCGCGAACGGGTCCGGTGTGGTGGCGTATCAGAGCCACATGGGCACCCTGCTGGCATTGGCCGATCCCGTGTGTGACGACGACGAGCTGCTGCCGACCGTGCAGGGTTTCATCGATCTTGCGGAGCGGAGCGGGAAGACGCCCTGCTGGTTCTCGGTCGGTGCGGACACCGCCCGTGCGGCAGAGGAACTGGGCTGGCGCAGCGTGCAGATCGCCGAGGACACGATCGTCGACCTGACCGACCTCGCGTTCACCGGCAAGAAGTGGCAGCACGTGCGGTCGGCGCTGAACAAGGCCAAGAAGCAATCGATCTCATGCCGGGTGACGGATCTGTCCGCCGAACCGTTCTCGATCAAGTCGCAGGTCCGGGCCATCTCCGAGGAATGGGTGGGGGACAAGGGGCTGCCGGAAATGGGTTTCACGCTCGGCAGCGTCGACGAGGCGATGGATCCCGAGGTGCGGGTGGCGCTGGCGCTCGACGACGAGGGCAGTGTGCACGGCGTGCTGTCGTGGCTGCCGGTCTACGCTACCGGTGGCGAGATCCGCGGCTGGACCCTCGACATCATGCGTCGACGGACCGACGGCTTCGGGCCGGTCATCGAGTATCTGATCGCGTCATCTGCGGTGATCTTCTCTGGCGAAGGGGCACAGTTCATTTCCCTGTCCGGCGCACCGTTGGCGCACAGTGAGGACGCGCCGGAGCCCGAGCGGATGGATCGGGTGCTGGACAGTCTCGGTGCGGCGATGGAACCGTTCTACGGCTTTCGATCGCTACATGTCTTCAAGAAGAAGTTCAATCCACGCTATGAGGCGGTGTACCTCGCCTATCGCGACGAGGCCGACCTTCCGCGTATCGGCGTGGCGATCAGCAGGGCGTATCTTCCCGATGCGACTCCGCGTCAGCTGGTGCGGTTGGCGGCCTCGCGCGGCGGCGACTGATGGTGCCTCGTCGCTGCGAATGGGCTGCAACCCAGATTGTCCTGCGTAGGTCGAGAACCTTGCCATCGTTGATGACACCTGGTCGCCAGGGGCGCCGTGGTCACCTCCCTGGCCAACGACCTCAATCCACGCACGATCGCCGACGGGTACTCCGCGATCATCGAGAACGTCTATTCGGATCGAGAGTCATCCCCGATATGTTGGTCGATCCATCGCAGGACCGCGGGGTCGGTACTGCGTAGCCGAGTCATCTCTTCGCCCGCGTCACAGGTTCGCAGTGACACGACCGCTTCGTCGTGCCGTAGCGACAGAATCTCGACGACGCCACCTGAGTCGTGCCATCGACGTATGGACGATAGGGCATCCTCGTCGGTCATCGTCTCAGATCACACCCAGCGAGAGCATCGCGTCGGCCACATGGGTAAAAGACGCAATGTTGGCGCCCAGGACGTAGTCGCCCGGAACGCCGTACTCATCGGCGGTGGCCAGACAGGTGTGATGGATCGCGCTCATGATGTCGGAGAGACGATCCTCGGTGTGCTCGAAGCTCCAGGAATCGCGAGAAGCGTTCTGCTGCATCTCGAGTGCGCTCGTGGCGACGCCCCCCGCGTTGGCGGCTTTTCCGGGGGCGAACCGCACGCCCGCGCGAGCGAAAGCGCGAATCGCATCGGGCGTGCACGGCATGTTCGCGCCTTCGGCCACGATCTGGCAACCATTGTCGATCAGCGCCTGTGCGCCGTCGGCATCGAGTTCGTTCTGGGTGGCGCAGGGGATCGCGATGTCAGCGGGCACGTCCCAGATGGACCCGGAGGTGACCGAGCGGGCGCTCTCGCCGCGATGCTCCACATAGTCGGAGATGCGTCCGCGCTCGACTTCCTTCACCTGCTTCAACGCGGCGAGGTCGATCCCTTTGTCGTCGATGACATAGCCATTGGAGTCCGAACATGCCACGACGTGTCCACCGAGCTGCTGCACCTTCTCGATCGCATGAAGTGCCACGTTGCCGGAGCCGGATACCACGACCCGTCGGCCATCGAACTGCGCTCCCGACGCGGCCAACATCTCTTGGACGAAGTAGACGACGCCGTAGCCCGTCGCCTCGGTACGCACCTGGGAGCCGCCCCATGCAAGCCCCTTGCCGGTGAGCACTCCCGACTCATAGCGGTTGGTGATCCGCTTGTACTGACCGAAGAGATATCCGATTTCTCGGCCGCCTACGCCGGTGTCCCCGGCCGGTACATCGGTGTACTCGCCGATGTGCCGGTAGAGCTCGGTCATGAAGGACTGGCAGAAACGCATCACCTCACCGTCCGAGCGCCCCTTGGGGTCGAAATCGGCGCCCCCCTTGCCGCCGCCGATGGGCAGACCGGTCAGAGCGTTCTTGAAGATCTGCTCGAAGCCGAGGAACTTCATGACGCCCAGGTACACAGTGGGGTGAAAGCGGAGGCCACCCTTGTATGGTCCGAGCGCAGAATTGAACTCCACGCGAAACCCGCGGTTGATCTGGACTCTCCCGTCGTCGTCCACCCACGGAACGCGGAAGATGATCTGACGTTCCGGTTCGCAGAGCCGCTTGATGATGCCGGCATCTGCGTAGTGCGGATGCTGTGCCAACACCAGCCCGAGGCTGTCGAAGACCTCGTGCACCGCCTGGTGGAACTCTGCCTCGCCCGGATTGCGGGCGACGACCTCGTCGTAGAGATCGCTGATCTTTCCGTCGAGTCTCGTCACGTCTGCGCGACCTCCTGTCAAAATCTGTCTGTCGTCGCCTTCCAACGCGATGTGGTGAGGCGACAGCTCCTCGCGAGCCTATCGGTCGACAGAATCCCAGACGACATGACCATCGTCACGCACCCGGGCGCCGGTGCGGGGTGTGATCGACCAGTCGACCGTCGGGCATGCGCAGACGTTCACGACGGTGGACTTACCGGCTGTGCTCGCCGACTACCACCGACCTCATCCAGGGGTAAAGATCGAGTTCGTCGAGGACATCTCCCCCCTCGTGCTTGTCATGCAGAACCTGCTCCGAGGTGGCCTCGACATGGCTTTCATCGCGCTCGACGATAGACCACTTGATCACCCGTGCGAGGTTCTCACCAGTTACCACGAACCATTGGTCTGGGCGTCGCGGTGATACCAGCTGCGATCGCAGTCCGGTCACCCGCTGTGCGATCGGTCGAGTTGCAGACCGCAACGTCCGCGAACCGGTCTGTGGCACTCATCGCGCGCGACGGTGGACCGTTTGATCCGGCCGCGCAGGAGTTCCTGCGGCTGCTGCGTTCGTGATCTGTTCGACATGCCGACGGCACCATCTCGACAGCAGATCCAGCCCACGATCCACCGACACCGACGCGCCGTCGATCATGATTGCGGACATCGATTCCACTCTGCCGCCATTGATCTCCGCGTGATACGTGATCGCCCGGGCGAGCTCTTCGGTGAACTCGAGACGCTCCCGCCTCGAGCGGCCCCGTCCGTCTGACATGACGAGCAGTCGACACGATTCCGCCGCGGCCGCGACATCGCCGGCAGTGGTCACCATTCGAGATCGATGGCGGAACATAGTGATTCGTTTCCGCCAGCTCGACGGCAGGAGAGTTGATGACGCAGCGGGAACCGGACAGACGATCACCACCTGCTCGCCGGCAGGCAGCGTATCGGTCCTACGCGGGTCCCCGAGTGAGAACATGTGCACGCCAGGCTCCGACGTGGTTTCGGGCGAATCGCGGCGTGCGCCGTCCTCGGTGAGGGCCCCGAGTACCACGGTTGCCGGCTGGCAACTCGCGGTGATCACAGTGAGCGCGATCTCGCTCGCCGGGTGATTCAGAAACCTTGGACGGCGCGCACGTTCAGCTTGGTTGAACACACTCCAGGATGGTGATGGTACTGACCGTGCCGTTGGGAAGGCGGTACGAATGTCGCTCGCCCACAGAAGATCCCAAAACAGCCTGCCCCAGCGGGGAGTCGGGTGAGCAGGTCTCGACACCGACGAACGGCTCTTGGGTCGGATCGCCGACATGAATACGCGCAACATCATCGACGTCGTCATCGAAGGACACTGTCACGATTGATCCCTCTTGCGCGCGGCCCGGATCGTCGGACCGGATCGACCAACCGTCGCTGGAGGACGCGAGCATTGATCGTACGCGGACGAGTTGGGCGTCGAGCATCTCGACTACGCGTACTGCGCGATGGTAGTCGTCGTTGTTTTCGAGATCGCCCACGCTGCGTAGTTCGACCATCGCCGCATGCGCCGTGATCCGCTCCTGCGAAAGTCGATTGACCTCGTCATGTAGTTCAGCGCGGGGCCGAGTCTCGGGCCACATGGTTTCCACGATTGTCACGTCTCTCCTATAACTGCAACGGATTGTGAATTCGAAGATTCGCGTTCAGCCGACGACCATGGGGGCCAACGTCGACAGTCCCAGGGCGGGATGGCGCAAGGCGATGTCTCGCCGTCCGCGCCGATCGGTGCTCGACACCAGCGTCAGAATCCAAGGAATGGTCTCCTCGGCCGACATCGACTGGTGTGTAGACGAATCGAGTGTCCTCAGGAGGTCGCGTGACAAGCTCTCCAACCGCGCGGCGGTGAGTCTGCCAGAACTGTCAGCGAAGGCCAGGCAGATGTCGTAGGTCGACGGACATGGTTCTTCGCGGCTCGAATTGGCCTGAGTCCACTGCCGCGCGAGCATCCGAGACGCCTTCTCCTCGACCACGCACGAGCGCATGGTCGGATGCGGAAACGCCTCGGCGGCTTGTTCGATTGCGGCCTCGACGAAAGCATCGCGACGCGCTCGCGACGCACACACTCGGATACGACACTCCATCACAACCGCTTTCACGGCCACTCACTCCTTTTCTGGCGCGGGTGCCATGGACTCTAGCCCAAAAAAAAGAAAAAGCCAGTCGCTCGTCGTGCGCGGGATGATCGGGAAATTCACTGGTAGGAAATGAATGTCGATTTTCGTATACCTGCGCCACTGCGCCTGGGCCCGCCTGGACTTTGTGGGATTCTCGGCTATGGTCTCGAGGGAGCGGATTTTATCCGCGATCACTTTCGGCATTGAGGTAACGATGGCGGAGAAGAAGACCAGTTCCAAGCAAAAACGTCTGGCACTGAAAGCGCAGCGTCAACGTAAGCGCGCCGAGGTGGGCGCAGTCGCCATTCGCAAACGCAAGAGTGGTTGATGGCGGACCTGACGGTGGCCTCGGCGTTCTGTTCGAGACCTTGCACGAGCATTCTCGGCGGTAGCCGGCGTGCGGTACAGATCGACGGACCTGCGCGACGGCCACGAGCTGGTGTGACGCGAGGAATAGATATTCGGTAAGGCGCGTATTCTCGACTGCTTCTCGCCGTCGATGACCAGCGACCTTCGCTCCGATCCGTGCGGCATGTCGAAGCTGCGTGAACATCTGGTGACCCGCTCGGGCTTGCGCAGAGATGGGTCGGAGGCCACCTGGGGCTACTACATGGGTGTTTCGGTGGGTGATCGAGTGCGTGGTTGTCGCAGAACGGGCGTGGCACCTGCAGGAGCGTTCGATTGACCCGTGCTCTTCGACCCACGGACGGGTCGCGACCATCTCGACTATGCAGGACTCAATTGGCGCCCGACGGCACCGACGACGAGTTCTCCTTGGGCAGATAGGGCTCCAGGGCGGCGGCGAGTTTGTCCGGGGTCATCGACTGCAACCAGATGTGGCCCGGTCCGTGGATCTCGGCGAGGAACAGTGAGTCGCCGAAGAACTTGTTCTTGACGCCTTTGACCTTCGCGAACTCCAGCGGCATCTCGGCACGGAACAATGCCAGGTGGCCGGGATGCACGAGCATGGATTGGCCCGCAGCCAAGTCGTATTCGACAATCTCGCCGGACAGCTGGACCCAGGCCGAGCCAGATCCGGAGAGCTTCTGGAAGATCACGCCCGCGCCGCCGAAGACACCGACTCCGAGTTTGCGCTGCAGCCCCACTGATACCTCGACGTCGTTGGTGCTGACCATGAAGGAGCCGTTCTGCACCATGAACTCGTCGGCCGCGTCGATCTGCAGATGACGGATCTGGCCGGGCATACTGGCCGCGAATGCGACGAAGCCGCCACGCGACGGCGCTGTGTACTTCGTCAGGAACAACTGTCCGCCGCCGAGCATCCGCTTGAGACCGCTCATGAAACCGCCCTTGCCACCGGAGCCGAACGACGTGGAGGTCTCCATGTCGAAACCGGGCGTGAGCCAGGCGACGTCGCCGCCCTCGGCGATGATGTGCTCGCCGGGATCGAGGGTCAGTTCGAAAACGGACATGATGGTGCAGTTGTTCTGGGTCTGCACGACCTCAGCTCAAGGGGACGATGTCACCGTCGCCCGGGTTTGCACCCGATCGGCACGCGTGTAGAGCACCATCGACTCGCCGCGGGAGAACCCGACAAGGGTGATGCCGCGTTCGTCGGCCAGGTCCGCGGCCAGCGAAGACGGCGCCGATACCGCCGACAACATCGATATCCCCGCCATCGCCGCCTTCTGCACGAGCTCGAAGCTGGCACGCCCGGATACCTGAAGAATGTGCCCGCGCAAGGGAAGTTGTTGCGCGGCGGCCGCCCAACCGATCACCTTGTCCACCGCGTTGTGGCGCCCCACATCCTCACGGAGTACCACGATGTCCCCGGTTGCGGCGTTGACGAGCGCCGCCGCGTGCAGCCCACCGGTTTTGTCGAACACCGACTGACCTGCGCGTAGCCGCGTCGGAAGGTCCAGCAGGAACTCGGGGTCGACGATGAGCGGGTCGGATGCGGGATGAAAAGCAGATCGGGTGGTCACCGCGTCGATGCTGTCCTTGCCGCACACCCCACACGCACTGGTGGTGGTGAAGCTGCGTGCCAGCTCCGGTGCCGGCGGCGGCACCTCCGGGGTCAGTGCGACATCGAGCACGTTGTAGGTGTTGACGCCGTCTTCGGTGGCCCCGGCGCAATAGCGGGCGCCCCGGACCTGATCGCCGCCGGTGATCACCCCCTCGGACACGAGAAAGCCGAACGCCAGATCAACGTCATTGCCGGGTGTGCGCATGGTGACGACCAACGGGCGACCGTTGACGCGGATCTCGAGCGGCTCCTCGACGGCGAGCACGTCGGCGCGCGCCGATGGCGGTGCGTTACGCCGAATCCTGGTTACCCGCCGACGGGTGGTGATACGTCCCACGTGGTCAGCCTACCGATGCTCGGAGGCCTGATCAGACGTCGACGATCAATGTGACCGGCCCGTCGTTGGTCAGGGAGACCTCCATGTGCGCACCGAAGCGGCCGGTGGCGACCGTCGCGCCCAGCTCGCGCAGCGTGTCGACGACCGCATCGACGAGCGGTTCGGCCACCGACCCCGGCGCGGCCCCGTTCCACGACGGCCGTCGACCCTTCGCGGTGTTCGCATACAGCGTGAACTGACTGATCACCAGGATCGGTGCGTCGAGGTCGGCGGCCGACGCCTGTGTGTCGTCTCCGTCGAGGATGCGCAGCCGCCAGATCTTGTCCGCCAGCGTGGCGGCGTGCGCGGATGTGTCGTCGTGGGTGACTCCGACAAGTGCGACGAGGCCGTGCCGGCCGTCGGAGAGATCGAGCTCGCCGACCGTTTTGTCATCGACGGCCACCGACGCCCGACTCACCCGTTGGATCACTGCACGCATGCGCACCAGCCTGCCACGAGGCCGGCACGGCCACCCGCGCCGGTCGTGCGGCGACAGTCGGGACCTTCTGCTCTGGTCGTCGTCGGGCTGCAGGGTGACGATGGTCACATGTCGAAGGTTCTCGTGGCATATGCCAGCAAGCATCACGCTACCGCCGAGATCGCCGAGGCGATCGCCGCCGAACTGCGCACCCGTGGCCTCGACGCCGACTGCGTCGAGGCGGCGCAGGCCGGTTGTGCGGGGTATCAGGCGGTGATCCTGGGCAGTGCGGTGTACACGGGTCGTTGGCGCAAACACGCACGCGACTTCCTGGCCCACAACCACGACGTTCTGGCCACCATGCCGCTGTGGATCTTCAGTTCCGGACCGACCGGTGAGCATGCCGCCGAACAACTCGACGACGACTCGCGGTGGCTCGAACCGCACAAAGTCCTCGAACTCGCCGAGGCGGCCGGGATGCGCGGACACATGGTGTTCGCGGGCAAGGTCTCCGACGACCCGCACGGCTTCATGGAGAAATCCGTCGCCCGCAACACCCCGCAGGCCTACCGGGACGCGCGGGACTGGGACGCGATCCGGCAGTGGGCCGACGAGATCGCCGACGAACTCAGCTCAACGCGTAGGTGACCGTCACCGAGAAGGTGAGGGTCTGCTCGCCCGGTTCGATCGGGACCGGAGCAGCCGCCACGGCCGAATCACGTTGCACCGAGGTCGGTTGCTGCTGACCGCTGGTCGATTCGGTGATCGTCTGGACTTTACCCAGCGAGTCGCCGGCCAGCGACGCGTACTGCTCGGCACGGGCGCGCGCATCGTCGAAGGCCGCTTCGCGCGCCTGTTTCATCAGTTCCGAGTCGTCGTCGATGGCGAAGGCGACGTTGCTGATTCGGGTGTTGTCGCCGCCGGCGGTGGCTGCCGCGGCGAGGACATCCGAAGCCGTTCCGATGTCGCGAATGGTGACCCGGATGGTGTTGGTCGCCTGATAGCCGGTGATCTCGCCCGAGGTGCCCGGCGCGGGGTTGGTGTAGCGCGGAGACAGATTCACCTGTTGGGTCTGGATGTCGCTGCGTTCGACCCCGGCCTCGACCACCGCGTCGGTGACCTTGCGGACCTGTGCACTCGACTCGTTGAGCGCGCTCGAGACGTCGGGGCCGGTTGCCTCGACACCGATGTCGGCGCGCAATGTGTCGGGCACACCGGTCACCTCACCGCTGCCGTTGACAGTCACCGTCCGCGGGTCGCTGCCGCTGCCACCACCATCGCCGCACGCCGTGAGAAACAGCAGCGCGACGACCCCGACGACGGCCGCGGCGGCCCGCAGCGGGCGCGGCCGGTTCACACCGACTCCTTCATCAACAGCCCGAGCATCCACCCGACGATCGAGATCACGATCGCCCCGAAGATCGCCGACCAGAAGAAACTGTCGACCTCGAGACCCCAGTGGGTGGTGTTGCGGGTGATCCAGGCGGTGATCTCCAGCATGAATGCGTTGATCACCACATGGATGAGGCCGAGCGTCAGGATGTAGAGCGGGATCGACAGAATCTGCACGATCGGTTTGATGAAGGCGTTGACGACACCGAAGATCAACGCCACGACCACGACGATGCCGAACTGTTGCCAACCCGTCGAACCCCCGACGAAGTCCAGGCCCGGCACGATCAGGGTCGCGATCCACAGGGCGAACCCGGTGAACGCCGAACGAATCAAGAAGGCGGACATGGCAGACAGTGTGCCAGGCCGGCCACATCATCCGCGCGGTTGCCACGCATCCGCGCATGTCTCGACAAGCGCGGATGCATGGCAGGTGCGCGGATGGCATGGACGGTCAAACATCCGGTGGTTCAGCCGATCTGCAGCGGGAAGAAGACCGTGTAGATCAACGTGATGACGAAGTTCACTCCGATGATCGCCACCGTCGAGACCACCACCGTGGCGTTGACACCGTCGGCCACGCCGCGTGGCCCGCCCTTCGCCTCGAGCCCGCGCTGACAACCGATGACCGCGATGATCACCCCGAAGATGGACGCCTTGACCATCGCGAGCAGCATGTCGCGCTGTGAGGCGAAGGAGCCGAACGACTGCCAGTAGCTGCCGGGCCCGACACCCTGCATGGTGACTGCGAGATAAAAGGCGGCGAGAACACCGACCACCACGATGAAGATCGCCAGGAGCGGTGCCACCACCGCGGCGGCGATCACCCGGGGTACCACCAGCCGTTGGATGGGGTCGACACCCATGGTGCGCATGGCGTCGATTTCCTCGCGGACCGTGCGCGCGCCGAGGTCGGCGGCAATCGCCGAGGCACCTGCCCCGCCGAGCAGAATCCCGGCGGCCAGCGGTGCGGCCTGCTGGATGACGGCGAATCCGGATGCGGCGCCCAATAGCGACTGAGCACCCAGCTGGTTGATGATGTTGCCGATCTGGATGGTCACGATCACGCCGAACGGGATGGCCATCAGGAAGGCCGGCAACGCGGTGACACTCACCAGATACCAGGCCATGACCACGGCCTCGCGGACCTTGAGCTGACCGCGGACGAGGTCGAGCGCCATCTGGAGCATCGCGACGATCGACAGCCGGAATGTGCGGCCGAGTGTCCGCACCGGGCCGAGCGCGTTGTCGGAGAAATTGGCGGAGAAGGCGTCGAGGGCGGGGCTGCGTGAGGCTCGGCTCAGCGTCATCGCTCAGCCCCCAGGTGCCGGCGACGGGGCGGGAGCCGATTCCTGTGCGCCCGAATCCTGTGCGCCCGAATCCGGTGCTGCCTCACCCAATCCGCCGGGGATCGCGCCGGTCGGATCGCCGACCTCGGTGATCAGCCAGTCCTGCGATCGGTCCAGCGTCACGGTGTACACCGCGACGGCACTGCCGCCGTCGGGGGTTTGCACGCTCTTGGTGTCGACGTCGACGACGGCGTCGACGCGGAACATGTCGCCGTTGACCTCCTGGGTCTTGGCCAGTACCAGTTCGGCCGTGGTCTGCATCCGCAGGGGTGTGATGATCTGCTCCATGGCCTGACCGATGACGTCGTACTTCTTCTGCAGTTCCGGGCTCACGCCGTCCTTCATCGCTGCGATCCAGGGGGTCAGATCCTGGTAGTCCAGGGTGGCGGCGGCCACGGCGTAGCGAGCGGCGACATCTTCGGCCTTCGCCGAATCGGCGGCCTCCGACGTCATGGCGTCGAGGTCGTTGCGTGCGGACACGTCCCGGTAGATGAACGTCCCGAGGGCGGCGACGAGCGCGGCGATGAGCAGTGAGATGCCGAGCGTGCCGAGCGAGATGGACAGCTGGCGTTTGGCTTTACCGGCACGTGCCGGCGCGTGCTCGGCACTCGGCTTCGGGCCGGCGGGGGTGGGGCCGTCGATGTCGGCTTTTTCTACGGTGTGGACTTTCTCTTCGGTGCCGGCCTTTTCTACGGTGCCGGTGTTCTCGACGGTGTCGCCTGTCGTTGTCTCGGACGCCTCGGTGTCCGCTGGCTCGATACGATCGGCGTCGGCGTTGTCGTGCTTGTCCTCGGTGGACGTGTTGTTTTCGGCCACAGCCGATCTCCTTCTGCTACGCGGGTATGTCTCGATGTCTCAGTTCGGCTGGGTGATCACCAGTCGCATGCCGTCGCCGGCACCGAACAGTTCCAGCGCACGTGCCAGCAGTTCGCTCATGTTGATCTGCGGCAGGGTCTGGTTGAGTGCGGTCACGATCGGCATCAGTGGGCCCACGGCATCCATCACCGGGGGAATCGTCTTCTCCAGGTAGGGGTTGAATTGTTCGAAGAACGGGTGCAGCGTGTTCATGATCGAATCGTGCAGATCGGTGCTGTTGACCAGGTGGGCGGTCGCGTGCAGTGCGCCCTGGAATTCGGTGACCACCTGATCGAGTCCGCGGGAGAACTGTGGGAGGGTATCGACGATCCACCCGAGATTTGCCGTGTAGATCTGGGTGTTGGAGAACATGCTGCGCAGCTGTTCGGACCGCGACAGCAGCAGGGCCGCGACCAGCCGGGTGCCGTCACTGATGCGGCCCAGCGACGGCTCGGTTCCGTCGAGTGCCTCCGAGACCGTCTTCAGCACGCCGGCCATGGGGCCGGCGGCGATTGCGGTCGACATCGTCGAGATTTCATCGAAGATCCCGGGGATCGACTCGGGTTCGTCGATCTGCTCGGCCGAGATGACCGCTCCGTCGGGCAGTGCCGGACCGGCGTAGGTGCCCGAGGTGAAATTGATGTACGGCTCGCCCAGGGCCGACTGCAGACCGATCTCGACGGTGGAGTCGACAGGAATCTCTTGGTCGCTGTCGTAGTCGAGGATCAGCGTCGCCCCCTGCCGGGCGAGTTGGACCTCACGGACATCACCGATGCGTACCCCGCTGGCGAACACGCCGGTTCCGGACAGGATGAGCCCGGTGTTCGCCACGCTCATCTGGACGGTCTTCGGCTGCTCGAACGGCCGCCAGTCGTACGCCTGTGTCGCCAGATAGCCGCCGCCGAGGATCAGCACGACGACGAACGCAACGATGTTGAGGATCAGTTCTCGGATGGTCTGCGGATTCATCGGGTCATTCCCAACATGCGGAAGACGTTGGTGAGCTGGCCGGCGATCTCCCGGTCGGAAACGTTGTTCTCGATTGCCATGGACCGGATGTTCAGCCCCGGGGCGTTCTTGAAATACGGCACCAGCTTGTCGTTGAGGACGTCGACGAGCAGTTCCGCATTGGACACGTCGGAACCGGGCCATCCCGGGATGAGGATGGGCTTGACGACTGTGTTGATCAGTCGTGTCAGACCCGTGAGCACCGGCACCAGTGGCATCGCGGGACCGAGTGCCCGCGACAGCCGGGCCAGGACGACCACCAGGTAGGTGGTGTCGCTCATGGCGCGGAACTGGCCGGCACCTTCGGGGCTCAGAGCGAACTGCAGGGTGCCCTTCATACTCTTGAGCCGCTCGGTGAGCGCCGTGACGTTGCGCAGGATCGAGGTGATGTCCTGTGTGCTGTCGGCCCAGGTGTTCACGGTGTCGGTCAGCACGGCCTGGATCTTGCGGACCTCGGCGGGGTCCTGCGGGAACTGGTTGTTGACCGTGGTGAAGGTACTGCCCAGCTGCATGAGGTCGCCGCTGCCGAGGAAGTTCGACAGGCTCGCCATCAGCTGTTCGATCTGGACCGGCCGCTGGACCTGGGACTGGGGGAGCGTGCCCCCGGGGGGCAGAGCCGAGCTGATGGCGTCGGGCGGGTTGGTGATCGAGACGTAGGTGTCACCGAGAAGGGTGTCCTGCTTGAGTTCCAACGTGGCCTGCGCCGAGATCGCCTGCGACTCATCGACCAGCAGTCGGACGACCGTGTGACCGGTCGCGGGCTCGATAGCGGACACCACACCGGACGCGATGCCGTTGACCACGACCCGCGAACGCGGCGGCAGGTTGACGGCGGTCGGGACCTCCACGTTCATCATCCAGCCGGTGCGCACGGACTGGGGTGTGGGCAGTTCCTCCGGGGTGAAGTGGGTGTAGGCCGAACACCCCGTGACCAACCAGCCCGCCATCAGCGTCGCGATCAGTCGGAGTGCGGTGGTCCGACGCAGCATACGTGGCACGATTCTCATGGCTTGGCCCCGGTCATCATCAGGGCCATCGTGATGGCGTCGACCTGCATCCCGTCGGGATCGGTGACGGTGCACTGGCCCGGGACGAGGCGGTTGATGTTCGCGCATGTCAGCTCTGGATTCTTGGCGGGGATGCGGGTGGTCGGCGGTGTGTACCGGATACGCAGGCCCAACGACTTCTGATCGAAGGAGATGTCGAAGGCCTTGATGAGAACCGGGACGATGCCGAGGATGTCGCCGAAGTTCCGCATGCCGGCACCGAGCACGCGCGCGACCGGCACCACGACGTCGAGCGCGGGCCAGACGAAGTGACCGTAGTGCGAGATGACGTTGGTCAGCAGGTTGATCGTCTCCGGGACGGCCGCGATGATGCGGACGACGTTACCGACCGTCGGCAGGACCAGAGGTTGGATCACCCCGGTGATCTCGGTGATGAACTTCTCGAGGAAGTCCCAGTTGCCGGCGAGGCCGGTGGACATGGCGCTCACGCTGTCGACGATGCGTGCGGTGTCCACGAGCGCGCCGTCGATCGGACTGTTCGCGGGCATCGCGAGCTTCTTGATCAACGCGTTGAGCTCGGGCCCGGTGCCGGCGAGTTCGTCGTCGAGATTGCCGACGAATCCGAGCACGTTCTTCAGCTCATCGGGCCCGCCCGCGGTGGTGAGCTGTTTGGCGACTGTCGAGATGCTCTCCAGCGACTCCGATATGGACACCGGCGTATTGGTCGACAGGCGCGGTATGCACGTGTCCGGGCTCAGCGTGTCGCCGTCGGTGTCGTCACCGATGAGAGCGAGTTGCCGGACGGCGATCACCGACGGCGCGACCGTCGCCGCCTTGACCTCGGCTGGGAGTCGCTGTGCACCGTCGGCGGTGAACCGCACTATCGCGGTGCCGGGACCGGGCTCCACCGACGTGATGGTGCCGACGGTGACACCGCGCTGGGTGACGTGGTTGCCGGGAAACAGCCCGATGGCGTCGTCGAACTCCGCGCAGTACTGCTGCTTGCCGGTAAGTCCGGAGCCGACGACGTAGAGGCCCGCCAGTGTCGCGACCACCACCGTGATCGAGATACCGGAGATCAGCCACTTCGAACCGAGGATCTTCACCAGCATCAGCACGCCACCCCCACCATCGGTACGCAGTAGTCCGACGACAGGACCAGGTTGCTCTGGTCGATCACGATGGAACCGTCCGGCGCCACCATGCCTTCCAGCCGCTTGATCAGGTCGCGGCCCTGCTCGATCAACGGCGTGTAGCGCTGGAGCGCCGGTCCGAAGTCGCGGCCGATCGCGTCGAGCTGATCGATCAAGGGTTGGATGTCGTCGTCATAGAGCAGGGCGAGACCGCGCAGTCGTTGCAGCAGCAGACCGGTGTGTTCGAGCACCACGTTCAGACGTGGTGCGAACACGGCGTACTCGGAGATGAAGCTGCTGAGGTTGCGGGCCATCTGGGTGATCACGTCGCCGTTGGCGTTGATCTGCTCGGCGTAGTCGGCCGCCAATCGCAGCATCGAGCCGAACTGATCCTGGCGCTGCTGCAGGTTGTCGAGCATCGAGCTGATCACGCCGATGTTCGTGCGCAGCGCGCCGGGGTTGGCGGTCAGCGCCTCATCGAAGTCGGCCATGGTCGTGCGCAGCGGGTTGGCATCGATCTTCGCCAGCTTGGGCTGGATTGTCTGGAAGGTCTGCATCAGGCTGTAGGGCACCGTGGTGCGCGCGGCCGGAATCGGCTCGTCACCCAGTGGTCGGTCGCCCGCGGTCGTCAGGTCGACGAAGGAGCCGCCGACGATGGTGAGCATCTTGACGTCGGCACGGGTCTGGTCGCCGAGGTATGTACCCCACCGCACGGCCATCTCGACGTCGACGTGGTCATCTGCGAGCTCGATGCTCTTGACCGTGCCGACCGGCACACCGGCGACCCGGACGCTGTTGCCGACTCGCATCTGTCCGGCCTCGTCGAACTGTGCGACGACCCGGTAATGGCCCGGGCTCAGCCAATAGACACCCATCGCGATCAGCGCGGCGACGAGGGTGACGGCCACACCGGCGATGCCCCACCGCAGTTCGGAGCGGCGGCGACCTCGATTGGACATCGGCTTGTGGTCGGTCATGCGGTTCACCAGACCGATGCCCCGGTCCCACAGTCCGCGGATCGCCGAACCGAGGCCCGACAGCTTGGGCATGGACGTGCCGTCCTCGCGGAGGGTGTCGTAGTTCATCGTTTGCACAAGGTCACCTGGCTTCCACGCAGAAACAGCTTCACGTCGGCAGGTATCTCGGCCGCGCCGGCCGAGCATGTTCGATCGACCTGTGCCGCGTCGGTCGCCGGCAGCACCGAGTTGATCGACTGCAGGATGCCGGGCGACAGCGAGAGCAGTCCGATGGCGGCCTCACCGATCGGCTTGATCTGGTTGAACAGGAAGTCGGCGTCGGGGGTGCGGTTGGGCTGCACGCCGAGCGCGGCCAGGAGGTAGTCGGCCTGTACCAGCAGGTCGCCCGTGTGGTTGGCGAGATCCTCCAGATCGGGGGTCCATTCGGCGAGCACGGTGCCGAAACGCGAGATGTAGCCGATGATCGGATCGATGTACTCGGCGCGACCGTCGACCGCGCCGGACAGCTCGGCGAGGTTGTCGACGAGTGTGTTGATCACCTCGGACCGGTTGTCGACCAGCCGCATCATGGATGTCAGCGAACTCACGAATTCGCTGAAACTCGAGCCGTCGCCCTCCACCACGGCCAACAGGCTCTCCGAGAAGTGGTTGATGTCTTCCGGGCTCATCGTCGCGAACACCGGTGCGAGACCGTGGAATACCGTCGTGACGTCGAACGACGGCGTCGTCGAGGCAGTGCCGATGATCTCGTCCTGTCCAACCGGGTCGCCGGGCTGCTCCGGGTCCTGCAGGTCCACGTAACGGATGCCCGTCAGGTTGAGGTAGCGGATGGCCAGGGTGCTGTTGGCATGAACCCGGGCATCGCCCGACAGCTCGAACTCGACCCGAGCGACACTCGTCGCGTCGCCGGGAGCGTGGTGCACCTCGATGGCCGTGACCTTGCCTATCCGTGCACCGCGCACCCGCACGTCGTTGCCCGCCTTGAGGCCGGCGGCATTGGTGAAGTCGGCGGTGTAGGTGCGGGTCACGTTCGACACCGGACGGTCGATCGCATTGTTGATGAACAAGCCCCCGGCAACGGTCATCACCGCGAAGACGATCAGGTACACCAGGGCGCGACGGAAGCTGGTCATCGGGGGCCCGCCGGTCCACCGGTGGGCAGTTGCAACGCTGCCGCCAGACCCGGCGTCGACCTGAGCACGACGTCCACGTTGAGGACCGGGCCGTCGGGGGTGTCGGGCAGCGACCTGCGTAAACGTTCGATCAGGGTGGCGATCTGGATACCGTTGCGTCGGCTGTCCGGGAAGGTCTGCTGGACCCGACCGATGATCTCGGTGAGCACCGGCATCAGCGGCGCGGTCATCCCGAGCGCATCCGGACCGAGGAGGCGGGTGAGGTCGTCGACAAACGGACCGGCGGTGGCCGAGAGGCCCTTCTCGGAGGCCTCGAGGTATCCGGGTGCACGCGGCGCCTGCCAGTCCATGATCTGTTTGATCGGCGGCAACAGGTCGTCGACGGCGCCACGCACCTGTCCGATCAGCTGCGTGTACTGCGGGAGGGTCTCGGCGGGGGTCACCACCTGGGTGTCGGCGATGTCGCTGGCGATCTGGCCGATGGCCCCGAATAGGGGCAGCAAACCGCCGGTGGCCTGGTTGGCGATGTCCAGGACGCCGCCGACGTACGGATCGAACGCCTCGTTCTGCAGGTCGCTCAGGTTGTGGAGCAGCGTGTTGAGGGTTGCGTCCTCGGGTTCCGGTGGGGAGAAGCTCGACCCGTCGTGCAACGGGGCGCCTCCGGGCTGTCCGTAGAGCACCACGGCGGCGATACCGAAGAGATTCTCCGGCGCGTAGCTGACCATCGCTGTGTCGGTGAGTATGTCGGTAGACGCGCCCATCCGCTCGGGGTCGAGATCGAGCGCGATCTCGTAGGTGTCCGGTGCCGGCGTGGTCACGTCAGCCACCCGGCCGACCTGTGAGCCGTTGAGGACCACCGACGCACCGCGCTGGATACCACCGGCCACCGATGACGTGGACATGGTGATCCGGATCGAGTCGCTCGGGATCGCCCGATCGATCACCACGACAGCGCCGACGAACACCACGGAGGCGGCCAGGAAGGCGAGTGCGCGTCGTCGGTAGGTCGCCGTGTCGGCGGACATCCCGGGAATACGGAATTCGGCCATCGGATCAGCCTCGGAAACTGAACGGAGAGTTGATACCCCAGAACGCCACGGTGAGGATCAGATCGAGGATCATGATCGACACCAGGCTGGCGCGGATGGCCCGACCGGAGGCGACCCCGACACCTTCCGGGCCGCCACTGGCGAAGAAGCCCTTATAGGAGTGGATGAGGGTCACGGCCACCACGAAGACGACGCATTTGATCGTCGCGAACACGAGGTCCGGAAAGTTCAGGAACTGGTCGAAATAGTGTTCGTAGGCTCCCACGGACTCATCGCGGAACCCGACGACCAATGAACTACTCAGGTAGCTGGCGACCAGTGCGACGAGGAAGGTCGGGATGGTGGTGAGGACGCCCGCGATGACGCGCGTGGTGACAACGAAGGCCATCGCATGCACGCCGATGACCTCGAGCGCGTCGATCTCCTCGCTGATCCGCATGGAACCGACCTCGGCGGTGATGCGGCATCCGGCCTGGATCGCGAAGGCCACCGCGGCGAGGATCGGCGCGAACTCGCGGGTGATCGCGAACGACGATGCGGCGCCGGAGACCGCGCCGAGTCCCACGAGGTCGAGGGTGCTGTGGGCGATCACCGCTACGGTCGCGCCGGCCGCGATGCCCAGAGCGGCCATGACCAGGGCTGTGCCACCTCCGACGATCACCGCGCCACGACCCCACGCGAGGTCGGTCACGGCGCGGACGGTTTGCCGCGGGTAGTGGACGAAGGTGGTGGGTATGTAGCGGATCGTGTAGTAGACGAAGGTGAGGAACTGGCCCACGTAGGCCAGGGACGTGTCCGCGCCATGGACCGCCCTGGCCACCGGTTTGGCCCACGGCGGAGCGTACGTCGATGGCGCGTTCATGAATTTCCCCCGAAATCCTTCGTTCCCCCGAGTCGTGTGCGACGACGAACCGAGCGCGTGTGCGTCCATCAGCCAACAGCTGGTGGCGTGTTTCAAGTCATATGTATCATATATGTGGTCAAGTGTCCCACATCACACCGAATTCGCGCTGTGGGGCCGCACACCTCATTGGCGCTGTAATGCCGCTGTATTGCCGCTGTGTCGGCGCGACTCGTCACAACCGCGCATCTGTCACGGTGCCGCGCATGTCGCGACGTGCGCGGCAGCGCGGGGAGTGCGCGGTTGTCTCAACTCCTGGCGGTTTGGTCTGAACTGCCAGTTCGCGTAACATTGAACGTCGGTGTGCTTCGCATGCCGGTATCCGCATGTCTTCGAGCCCACGGGCCGGCGAGGCGGTTCCGGCGGGTGTCAGCACCGATGGGGCCGGTCGGCGACGATCGGTGTCCACACACTAACGGATAAACACGGTTTCAACCGGGCTTCGTGTCATGGGATCGCATGGGCGATCTCCGCCGACCAGGAGCCAGGATCGCGGAGGACATGGCGAAAAAAGACGGGGCCATCGAGGTCGAGGGTCGAGTGATCGAACCCCTGCCCAATGCGATGTTTCGCATTGAGTTGGAGAACGGGCACAAGGTTCTTGCCCACATCAGCGGCAAGATGCGGCAGCACTACATCCGCATCCTGCCCGAGGACCGGGTCGTCGTGGAACTCTCGCCCTACGACCTCGGTCGTGGGCGCATCGTTTATCGGTACAAGTAGGACTTCCCCGGGTTTCCGGGAGAGGACAGGATCGGGTGCGGCTGGGTCGTGCCCGGACAAGTCAAGGAGAAGCGGACGTGAAGGTTCAGCCGAGCGTCAAGCCGATCTGCGAGAAGTGCAAGGTGATCCGCCGTAACGGGCGGGTCATGGTGATCTGCGACAACCTGCGTCACAAGCAGCGTCAGGGCTGATCATCGGCACCCCTCGGGGTCGCTTGAGAGTTACCGACCACAACTGAATATGCATCGAAGAGCTGAACATTCTTTGTGAAGCCCTCCCAGCACCAGTGTCGACATACGGGTCGGCGCCCACCCCCGGTTCAGAGGCCGGGGCCCCGCAGCATCAATCACCACAAGAAGAGTCGGGGACGGACTGGGAGCAGACCTCTGAGAAGTAAAGGAAACGCCACATGGCACGTGTTGCTGGTGTGGATCTCCCCCGCGAGAAGCGGCTGGAGATCGCACTGACCTACATCTACGGAGTTGGTCGTACCACCTCCAAGGAGATCCTCGAGGGGACCGGGCTCTCTGCCGACCTCCGGGCGAAGGATCTCACCGACGCCGATGTCGCAAAGCTGCGTGAATACATCGAGAACTCGGTGAAGGTCGAAGGTGACCTGCGTCGCGAGGTGCAGGCCGACATCCGTCGCAAGATCGAGATCGGCTGCTACCAGGGTCTGCGTCACCGTCGTGGCCTGCCCGTCCGCGGACAGCGCACCAAGACCAATGCCCGTACTCGTAAGGGCCCGAAGAAGACCATCGCCGGGAAGAAGAAGTAATGCCACCCAAGTCACGTAGCGCAGGCCCCAAGAAGGGCACCCGCCGTCGCGATAAGAAGAACGTCCCGCACGGCCACGCACACATCAAGTCGACGTTCAACAACACCATCGTGTCGATCACCGAGCCCAACGGCGCCGTCATCAGCTGGGCGTCCTCGGGTCATGTCGGCTTCAAGGGCTCGCGCAAGAGCACCCCGTTCGCTGCTCAGCTCGCCGCGGAGAATGCTGCGCGCAAGGCCCAGGAGCATGGCGTCAAGAAGGTCGACGTGTTCGTCAAGGGACCGGGTTCGGGTCGCGAGACCGCCATCCGTTCCCTGCAGGCAGCCGGTCTCGAGGTCGGCACCATTTCCGATGTCACCCCGCAGCCACACAACGGTTGCCGTCCGCCCAAGCGGCGTCGGGTCTAGCGGGAAAGGGAGGAAGAGAAAACATGGCTCGTTATACCGGCCCCGCAACCAAGAAGTCCCGTCGTCTGCGCGTCGATCTCATCGGCGGAGACCAGGCGTTCGAGCGTCGCCCCTACCCGCCCGGCCAGCATGGCCGCTCGCGGATCAAGGAGAGCGAGTACCTGCTCCAGCTGCAGGAGAAGCAGAAGGCCCGATTCACCTACGGAGTGATGGAGAAGCAGTTCCGTCGCTACTACGAAGAGGCCAACCGTCGTACCGGCAAGACCGGTGACGAGCTGCTGAAGCTGCTCGAGACCCGCCTCGACAACGTCGTGTACCGCGCCGGCCTGGCCCGGACCCGTCGTCAGGCCCGCCAGATGGTCACCCACGGTCACTTCACCGTCAACGGTGTGCGCGTGGACGTGCCCAGCTACCGGGTCAGCCAGTACGACATCATCGACGTCCGGCCGAAGTCGCTGCAGACCGTCCCGTTCCAGATCGCCAAGGAGATCCAGGGCGACCGTCCGGTTCCGGGGTGGCTGCAGGTGGTTCCGTCGACGCTGCGCATTCTCGTGCACCAGGTGCCCGCGCGCGCTCAGATCGACGTGCCGCTCACCGAGCAGCTCATCGTCGAGTTCTACAGCAAGTAGTCCAGCCAGCAGCCACCTGGCTGTTCGGTTTCACCCTCGAGGCCTTCAAATAGCGGTAGGCCAAAGGAGAGAACACAGAAATGCTCATCTCACAGCGACCCACTCTGACCGAGGAGATCATCGCCGAGAACCGCTCGAAGTTCGTCATCGAGCCGCTCGAGCCGGGATTCGGCTACACCCTCGGCAACTCGCTGCGTCGTACCCTGCTCTCGTCGATCCCCGGAGCTGCGATCACCAGCATCCGCATCGACGGTGTCCTGCACGAGTTCACCACCGTCCCGGGTGTGAAGGAAGATGTCACCGACATCATCCTGAACCTCAAGGGCCTCGTGGTCAGCTCCGAAGAGGACGAGCCGGTCACCATGTACGTGCGCAAGCAGGGTCCGGGCACCGTCACCGGCGCCGACATCGTGCCTCCGGCCGGTGTCACCGTGCACAACCCTGACCTGCACATCGCCACCCTGAACGACAAGGGCAAGCTCGAGATCGAGCTCGTCGTCGAGCGGGGCCGCGGCTATGTGCCGGCCGTGCAGAACAAGGCGTCGGGTGCCGAGATCGGCCGGATTCCGGTCGACTCGATCTACTCGCCGGTGCTCAAGGTGACGTACAAGGTCGAGGCCACCCGTGTCGAGCAGCGCACCGACTTCGATCGGCTCGTGCTCGATGTGGAGACCAAGAACTCGATCACCGCTCGCGACGCGCTCGCTTCGGCGGGCAAGACCCTGGTCGAGCTGTTCGGGCTCGCCCGGGAGCTCAACGTCGAGGCGGAGGGCATCGAGATCGGGCCGTCGCCGGCCGAGGCCGACCACATCGCGTCGTTCAGCCTGCCGATCGAGGATCTCGAGCTGACCGTGCGGTCCTACAACTGCCTCAAGCGCGAGGGTGTGCACACCGTCGGCGAGCTGGTGGCCCGGACCGAGTCGGATCTGCTCGACATCCGCAACTTCGGCCAGAAGTCGATCGACGAGGTCAAGGTCAAGCTGCACGCGCTGGGTCTGTCGCTCAAGGACAGCCCGGCCAGCTTCGACCCGTCGCAGGTCGCCGGCTACGACCCGGCAACCGGTACGTGGACCGATGACGCATCGTTCGATGCCGACTCCGGTGAGGATTTCGCTGAAACCGAGCAGCTGTAAGGCGCTCGCCCCAAACCCTTCCGGTCGAGAGATCGTGAGTTTCTTCGAGGAGAAGAGAAATGCCCAAGCCCACCAAGGGTGCCCGCCTCGGCGGGTCGGCCAGCCACCAGAAGGCGATGTTGGCGAACCTCGCCACCTCGCTCTTCGAGCATGGCCGGATCACCACCACCGAAGCGAAGGCGAAGCGGCTGCGTCCGTACGCCGAGAAGCTGATCACCCACGCCAAGGCCGGCTCGCTGGCCAATCGGCGTGAGGTGATGAAGGACATCCGGGACAAGGATGTCGTGCACACGCTGTTCGCCGAGATCGGTCCGTTCTTCGCGGATCGTCCGGGCGGCTACACCCGCATCATCAAGACGCTGCCGCGCAAGGGCGACAACGCCCCGATGGCTGTGATCGAGTTGGTGCGTGAGTCGACCGCGTCGAGCGAGGCCAGCCGCGCGACCCGCGTCGCCGCCTCCAAGAAGGCCGCCGAGGAGAAGCTCAGCGAGACCGAAGAGGTCGTCGCGACCGAAGGCGACGTCGCCGACGTCACCGACGCCGAGAACCCGGTCGAGGCCGTCGAGGCCGACGCCGACGACGCGGCCGTCGAGAACGCCGAGGCCGTGGCCGAGGCCGTGGACGACGAGTCCTCCGCGGCGACCGCTCCCGATGCCGAGGCAGCGGGCGCGGACGTCGATGGCGACAAGAAGTAGTCGCTGAACTCAGCAGAGCGCGCAGAGCCCGCCGTCACCACATCCGGTGACGGCGGGCTCTGCCGTCTGCGCCTCGACATCTCCTACGACGGGACCGATTTCGCCGGGTGGGCATCGCAGGTTGGTCAACGGACCGTCTGCGGTGTGCTCGAGGAAACGCTTGGCACCATCCTGCGTGTGCCGGTGCGATTGACCGTCGCCGGTCGTACCGACGCCGGCGTACACGCGACCGGACAGGTCGCACATACCGACGTGCCGGAGGCCACGCTGGGCACCCGCTCGATTGCCGGCGACCCGTCGCGGTTGACGGGCAGACTGGCCAAGATGCTGCCCGATGATGTCCGTGTCCGTGTCGTCGAGCGGGTGAACAGGGATTTCGACGCGCGGTTCTCCGCGCTCCGACGCCATTACGTGTATCGGCTCACCGACGCGGTCTGGGGTGCGGAACCGATCATGGCCCGCACCACCGCGCACTGGCGTCGTCCGATCGACCTCGCGGCCATGAACGCGGCCGCCTCCACCCTGCTCGGGCTCAACGACTTCGCGGCGTTCTGCCGTCGTCGCGAGGGCGCCACCACCATCCGTGATCTGCAGCGTTTCGACTGGACCGCCGACGCCGACGGAGTGCTGGTGGCGCGGGTCAGCGCCGACGCATTCTGTTGGTCGATGGTGCGCTCGCTGGTCGGGGCTGTCGCCAGCGTCGGCGACGGACGACGCGATATCGACTGGTGTCGCGGACTATTGACCGAGCGGACCCGCAACAGCGCGATTCCGGTGGCGCAAGCGCGCGGACTGTGTCTGGTCGGCGTCGACTACCCCGCCGACGATGACCTCGCCGCACGCAACGAGGTCACCCGCGACATCCGCACCGCCGACGGTTGCTGCGGCGGCTGATCGTGGTCGGGACGGGCCCGGTCGGAGTCAGCGGCGGTTTCGGGTACGGCGGCGGGACACGGTCACGGTCGTAGCGGATATCCGTGCGTGTCGGTCACGCCGCCGGTGAGCATGATGATCCCGTCGACCAGTGCCCACAGACTCACCGCGAGGATCAGGAAGAACCCGATGAAGAAGAACAGGGTCACGAAGCCGACCAGCGTGAGCCCGAGTTGGATGCCGCCGGTCTGGTTGTCGCCGATGTAGAAGCGGCCGACCCCCAGGGTGCCGAAGAAGATCTGCAGTAACCCGGCGACCACCTTCGACTTCCCCGAGTACGGCAGTCCCGACATCGGATCGCGACCGTACGGTGCGTACGGGTCACCGCCCATCGGGGCGAAACCGTAGGGATTCGGCAGGTACGGATTCGGCGGATACGGATTCACCGGAGCCGGCCCCCAGGGCTGGTGCCCCGCTCCGGGCGCGCTGTGGGGCGCCGACGGTGGCTGTCCGCCGGCCGGCGGAAAGCGGTACTGTCCGTGCGGATCACCGGAGGGGTATCCGTACGGATCGTGGTACGGGTCGTTCGGCGGCTGTCCCGGGTGGCTCACCGTCACATCATCGCACGGGCATTGGCGTGGTCGGGCGCGGATGTAGTGGTCGTTCAGGTGGCGCTGCGTTCGTCCTCGATCGCCTCGAGCACCGCCTCCACTGTCTCCTCGTCACCGGCGAACTCGCCGAGTCGCTGGCCCTCGGACATCAGATGACGCCAGTTCGCCGGATCGAACACTACGGCCTCGTTGCGGTCGATGAAGTCGATGATGGTTTTCGTGAAGCGGTCCGGATCGGCATGGAATGGGAAGTGTCCACAGCCGGTGAAGGTCTCGAACTCCGAATGCGGAATCGCGGCATGTGCCAGCCGGGCGTGGTGGTAGGGGATGACGGTGTCCTCGTCGCCCCAGATCAACAACACCGGAAGACGTTCGGTGAGATAGCACCGGTCCAGCATGGTCACGACCTGACCACGCCAGTCGACCACTGCGCGCAGCGTGCGCAGGAACGCAGACGACGCGGTGGCGTCGGCGAGGTCACCCAGCACGCGCACCAGGTCCTCGTGGTCGTTGAGCAGACGCCGCGGAGATGCGGCGGCCGGCATACCGGGGATGTGCGGTGCCGCGGCCAGGGTGCGGGCGGCCAGTCGCAACGAGGGAACCACTCCGGGCACCCGCAGCAGGGTGAGGATCTCGTGCGCAATCGGCATCGACACCAGCCGAAGTGCGGGATTGACCTCCCGCGTGACGCCACCGGCCGCAACCAGGACCAGACGCTCCACGAAACGTGGGAACTGGTAGCAGAATTGCATGGCGACGCCTCCGCCGAGGGAGTGGCCGACCACCGTGACCTTCGAGATGCCGAGCACCACAAGGAGATCGCGCATGCCGTTGGCGAACGCCGGCACCGAATAGTCGGCGCGGGGCTTCTCCGACCGTCCGTGGCCGAGGAGGTCCGGCGCGATGACGGTGTAATGCTGGGCGAGCGTGGGGATCACCGAGTCCCAGGTCGACGAGTTGTCGCCGATGCCGTGGATGAGCAGCAGCGCCGGTCCGCTGCCGGCGATGCGGTAGGCCCGCCGGTACCCGTGGATGGTGTGATACTCGATGCGGATCTCGGTATCGGTTACCGGCCGCAGGGCGTGGCTCTTGCCGTTGCGGCCGTGGGTTCGGCTCCGAGGCCCCGCCGCCGGCGGGGGTGTGGCTCCGGACACGGTGACTCCTTGGTGATCACATCTGCGTGATGGCTGCGGGCGCCGTGCGAGTACGCGGAACCGGTCGGCCCGGCGGCGTTCGTCGGCGTGCTTACCCATGAGTAAACCGCAGTTTGGCACATCTCGCCCGGCATGTTGCATCGAGTTAACCTCGTCCGTCGACGCTGGGGGGGCGGGCGCCGCTGCGGCGCCGCACGCGGCCGGGCTCTCGCCCACGTCATTAGGCTCGAGGTGATGAATCCGTTCGACGTCGACACCTTCCTCGCCACGGGCGGCCTGATCGGGTTGTGTCTGCTGGTCTTCGTCGAGACCGGGTTGCTGATCGGGTTCGTGTTCCCGGGCGACTCGGTGCTGTTCACCGCCGGCGTGTTTGCCGCGCAACCGGATCCGTTCGCGCCGCTGTGGTTGTTGTGCATCGCCGTGCCCGCCGCAGCCATCATGGGTGACCAGGTCGGTTACGCCATCGGCCGACGGCTGGGCTCCAGTGTCGTGGAGAGCCGGCTGATGCGGTTGGTGGGTCCCGAACCGCTCGCCAAGACACACCGGTACTTCGAACGGTTCGGTGCGCTGACGGTGTTCTTCGCCCGGTTCATCGGGATCGTGCGCACCCTGACGCCGCTGGTGGCCGGGTTCACCGGGATGTCGTACCGGATCTTCACAATGTTCAGCGTTCTCGGCAGTTTCGCGTGGGCGGCGGGCATCATCACGCTCGGATACTTCCTCGGTCAGGTTTCGATCATCCGCGACCACCTCGACGTCTTCATCATCGCCTCGGTGCTCACCGTGGTGGTGCCGACCGCCCTGCATCTCGCGCGGCGTTGGCGCAACGGGCGCCGAACGTCGCAGGACGGGGCTGCCGAACCCGGGCCAGAAGAGCCGGATCCCGAGCCCGCCGCCGAGAAACCGACGTCGTAGGTCCGCCAACCGGCTACTGGTAGAACGGCTCGTCGCGGTCGGTGGGCACCGATGAGAAGTCATCGGCGATCGTGGCGGCGAGTTCGGCGAAGGCGCGTCGGGTCTGTTTACTGACCAGGTCGAGATCCACGTCGGCGCCTTCGGAGAGATGATCGTCGAACGGGACCTTGTGCACCGCTCGACATCGGGTCAGGAAGTGCTGGCCCAGCTGATCGGTGTCGATCGTCGAGGCGCCCGGGCGCGATGAACTCAACACGACCACCGCGCGCGACACCAGATGGGCGTAGCCGTGGGCGGCCAGCCAGTCGAGCGTCGCCCCGGCACTGCGTGCGCCGTCCATCGCCGGCGAGCTGACCAGGATGATGGCGTCGGCGAGGTCGAGCACCCCGCCCATCGCGGAGTGGCTCAATCCGGTGCCGCAGTCGGTGATGATGATGTTGTAGAAGCGTTGCAGGATGCGCATCACCCCGCGGTATTCCTCTTCGCTGAAGGCCTCGGCCATCGCCGGGTCCCGCTCGGAGGCGAGTACTTCGAGACGGCTCGGCGACTGAGATGTATGCGCCCGCACATCCGAGTACCGGTAGACGTTGGTATCGGCGAGCAGGTCGCGCACCGTGGAGCGGGTCTGTTGGGGCACGCGTTGCGCCAGGGTGCCGAGGTCGGGATTGGCGTCCACGGCGATGACCCGGTCACCGCGCAGCGACGCGAAGGTGGAACCCAGGCCGACGGTGGTGGTGGTCTTGCCGACGCCGCCCTTCAGCGACAGCACAGCGATCCGGTAGTCGCCGCGGACCGGCCGATTGACGCGTTCCAGCAGCCGCTTGTACTCGACGTCGGCCGACGACTCACCCGGATTGATCGTTCCGGCGGAGATGGTGTGCACGGCGCGCCGCCACCCTCGGCTCGGTGGTCGCCGGGCCTTGCGGATGAGGGCGACCTCATCGAGCGCCGGGCCCGACTGCGGGTCGGCGTATCCGGGCGGTCCCATCGGGTAGCCGCCGTACGGTCCGCCCGGGTTCATCGGCGGCTGACCGGGCGGCGGTCCGGCCGGTGGCTGTGGGGGTGGACCCACGGGTGCGGGCGCGTCCGGCCAGGGCGGGGCACCGAAGGAGTTCGGTGGGCCCTGCGGCGCGGCGGCGGAATTCGGGGAATGCGGCGCGTGCGGAGGCTGTAGGCCGGACGGCGGCTGTGGGCCGGACGGCGGCTGTGGGCCGGCCGTAGGCATGGGACCGCGAGGGCCCGGTGGGTCGGTCGCGGGCATCGGGCCGGCCGAAGGCGTGTGCTGGGCTGGGGGCGCACCGGGCGGTTGCGCAGCTCCGTTCGGCGGGGTGGTGCCAGGCGGAGGAGGCGTGGTCGGCGGCAACGGGGCGCCGTGTCCAGGCGCGCCGGCGGCGGCAGCCGTACCGTTGTGCTGCCGGTCCGGCGGTACATCGGGCTGACGATGCGCGCTTTCGGGACTCGGGGCCGGTGCGGGCGCCTCGGTCGGCTCCGGCTCGGCGAACTGGAGCCATGGAGGGGGCGCCGGCACACCGGAATTGTCCAAACTTCCGGAGTCGTCGTACGTCATGTGAGAAAAGGTCCCCCTGTAGGTGGTCGATGGTGGCAATTCCATCGCGCGTTGACGAGTCTAACGAACACTTTCCGACCCGCCGAATGCGGCGATGTAGACTGCCCGCTCGCTGTCGCGCCTCATCGCTTGTGTGCGAGCCGAGGATCGTGCATCAGATCACACCGTCGCGGAGCAGGTCCGCCATCGTGGCGTCGTCCAGGCCGAGGAGGTCGCGATAGATCTCGTCGTTGTGGGTGCCCGGTCGCGGAGGCCCGGCCGAGCGCACCCGGCCCGGCGTTTCCGACAGCTTCGGCACGATCCCGGGGCCGAGGACGTCTCGGCCGAGCCGCTCGTCATGGTGGGCGACGAGCATCTCGCGTGCCTGCATCTGCGGATCGGCGACGACCTCGGCAACCGTGTTCACCGGCCCGACCACGACGCCGGCGGCGCTCAGGACGTCGATGAGTTCCTCGCTGGTGTGCCGCGATGCCCAGTCGGCGATGATCTCGTCGAGCTCATCCTGATTGATACCGCGGGCCCGGTGATCCACGAAGCGCTCGTCGGTGGCCAGTTCGGGCCGGCCCATCGCGCCGCACAGCCGGCCGAAGACAGTGTCCTGGTTGGCGGCGATCACCACGCGCAGGCCGTCGGCCGCCAGATACAGGTTGGAGGGGGCGATGCCGTCCAAACGGGTGCCCGAGGGGCCGCGCACCACCCCGGCGAGGTCGTAATCGGCGATGGTGGATTCCTGAACGGCCAGGCAGGCCTCGGTCAACGCGGTGTCGACGACCTGCCCGCGGCCGGTGACGGTGCGTCGATACACCGCGGCAAGTGTGCCCTGGGCGGCGAACATCCCGGCCAGGGTGTCACCCAGCGACAGCGCGAGGCGTGGGGGCGCCTCCCCGGGGTATCCGTTCAGATAACGCAACCCACTCTCCGCCTCGGCGACCGACGCGTAACCGGCCCGGGTCGCGGCCGGACCGGTCTGGCCGTATCCGGATACCCGGGTGAGGATGATGCCGGGGTTGCGGTCCGCGAGGACGTCGTAGCCGAGCTCCCACCGTTCCAGCGTCCCCGGGCGGAAGTTCTCGACGATGATGTCGGCGACCTCGACGAGTTCGAGGAAGATTGCCCGGCCGGCCGGAGCGCGCAGGTCGAGGGTGACCGCCTTCTTGTTGCGCGCGTGCACCGTCCAGTACACCCGTTGGCCGTCCTTTTCGGCCTGGCCCCAGGTGCGGATGGGGTCCGGCGACCCGGGTGGTTCGACCTTGATCACCTCGGCACCCATGTCGGCGAGGAGCCGGCCCGCGAACGGACCGGCGATCAGTGTGCCCAGCTCGAGGACTCGGAGCCCGTCTAGTGCGCCGGGCACGTCTGTGTCGGTGTGCGTCACACTGCCAGCATCGCCGATCCGGTCCGAGGTGATGTGAGTGGGGCGCCGAGGCGGCCGAGTACGGCTGTGCGGTAGTCGGCGAGGTCATTCGAACGAACGCAAACCCGAGTGTTGGGTGGGCGGTCGCGGGCTGGTATGGCAGGATCGTCGTCGGCGACCGGTCGCTATGACGCGTCGGTCGAATTGTTGTGCACCCGCGGGCGTGCGCACGGTTGGTCGGGGGACTCGTATCGCCACATCGTCGATCGTGGGAACCGATCGCGGCCGGGCTGCGTCCAAGTGTCAGCAGGATGGGGTCCGGAAGGGGGAGTCGCCATGACCGCACCAGGTCACCACACGTGGGACGCGAACCACGGGTATCAGCACGACGGTTTCGCGCACGACGGGTACGCGGATGACGAAGCGCTCGATGGCGGGGTCGCCCAAGATCGCAGAGGTGCAACCGGCGACGACCAGACGGCCGACGCCGCGCAGGCGCTGTCGAGCGCACGCTCACGTTCCGGCTCCCTGGCGGTGATCACCACGCCGCAGGGATTGCCCGTCTCGGTGCGGATCGATCAGTCGGCACTCGACAAAGAACCCGCGGTCGTGGCCGACGAGATCCTGCGGCTGTGTCGGCAATCCGCGATGGCCGCCGGGATCCGACTGCGCGAGCAGCTCATCGCCTCGGGTGTCGAACGCGACGTGGTGGATGCGATGAGGCTGCCGCGGGCTGATGATCTCGCACGTGCCGAGCAACTCGACGACCATGACCTCGACGCCCCGGCGTCCTGGCTGCGGTCAGGGTAGGGGGACGCCATGAGTTGGGCGATGGACGAACTCGAGGCGCGGGCACACGCGCAGTTGAACAGTCTCTACGAGCTCAACGAGCGCTACGCGGCGATCTCGGTGCGCGAGACGTCGGCAGACGATCTGGTGACCGTGGAGGTCGACGGTGTCGGAGCGCTCACCGGTCTGTGGCTTGCCCCCGGCGCCAACGAGATGGGTGGGCCGCGCCTCGGCGAGCAGATCGTCGCCACCGCCGCGCTGGCGGCTCAGCGGGCATTCGCCAAGCGCGCGTCGATCACCGAGGAGTTCAACGAGTCGTTCGGTGACCTGGTGAATTCCCGGCCACGGACCGACTAGCCGGCACGACCGAGAAAAAACTTTCACAAGAGTGGAACCGAATCGGACGCCGCTGCGTCCAAAGAGGGAATCGCGGCGGTTGCGCTCGACATCGAGAGCGCGCAAGCAAGTCACAGCGGTGAATTGGGAGGGACAGCGATGAGTGACGTGACAGTCGTGCCGGAAGCGGTCGAGGCATTCGGGGCGACCAGCGCGGCCATGGCGACTGCGGTCGGCGCCGCCGGATCGATCAACGCGGCGGCCAACACCGCGGTGATGGTCCCGGTCTTCGGTCTCATCGGCCAGGAGTTCCTGGCCTCGTTCATCGTCGCGCAGGCCAACCACCTGCTGTCGGTCGGCAACCTCGCGGCCGTGCATGCGGGCAGCGCCGCAGCGACTTTCGCCGGCCTGGCCCAGATGCAGGGCGCCGACGGCGATTCCGCGGCCACCATCCGATCGGTCCTGTGACCGGCGTCGGAGACCCCGGGCCGTTGCCGGTGACGGTGCCGGATGTGCCGGCGATGATGCACATGACGGTGCAGGAGATGATCGATGCATCTCCGCTGGGCCCGATCCTCGACACCAGTGTGGCCGACGTGCTCGCGGGCCACGGTCTGCCGGCTCTGCCCCCGATGCCGCCGCCAGGACCCCCACTGCCCGGGCTGCCGCCGCTGCCGCCGATCGACATCACCCTGTTGATCAAGCCGTTGACCGACCTCCTCGGTGGCTTCGGTACCGGCAACCTCTCGGGCGCCGACTTCGACCCGTCGGCGATCTTCGAAGGACTGTCGAAGGTGCTGCAGACCAGCATGTCGATGGGATCGGGAGCGGTGAAGGCGCTCGACAAGCTGTGGACCGGCACGGCGTCGACCGCCGCGGTGGGCAAATCCGCGGTCGCGACGGCAGATACCGCGAATGTGTCCACCCAGGGCACCGGGATGTCGATCGACATCCAGGCCGCTGCGGGCATTGTCGGGGCCGGTCTCGCCGCGGTGCAGGCGATCATCGCGGCTACCATCGCCAAGATCGCGGGCACGGTTCCGATCATCATGACCCCACCCGGGCAGGGGCTGGCGGTCGCGTTCGCTTCCGAAGGTCTCGCCGAGGCGACCACCCAGGTTGCGGTGACGCGCGCACAATTACTCGCGCCCACCGCGAAGATGACGGCGAACGGCGCGCAGGTACCGGTCACCAGTGCACCCACCACCGCCGGCGCGACGCAATCGCCGTTCGCCGTGGCCAGTGCGGTGCTGGACGGGGTCTCTCCGGCCGTGTCGTCGGCGTCGGAGCTGCCGTCGATGATCGCGTCGCCGGTGTCCGGGATGCTGTCGGCGGCACGGGCAGATCCGATGCCCGGATCAACGGCTGCCGGGCTCGCCGGTAGGCCAGGTGGTCCGGGTGGTGGTGGAGCCGGTGGCTCCGGCGGCAAGGGCCGCGTCGGAGGCGGAGGCGGAGGCGGAGGTGGTGTCGGTGCGGTCGGCGCTGCGTCGACTCCGCTGGCGCCTCGCCCGTTCATGACCCCTTCGGTCGGGATGACCGAGCCGGCCGCATCGGGCCCGACCACCACCCCCCGGGGTGCGGTGACCTCCACCGGTGCGATGCCGGCATCGATGGCTCCGATGGCCGGCGCCGGCGCCGCTCGCGGCGCGGGTGCGGGCGCGGGTACCGAGGAGCATCAGGTTCCGGACTATCTGGTGACCGAGGACAACGGCCAGCGGGTCGTCGGCGAGGTCCCCGATGTGGTGCCCGCAGTGATCGGTCAGGAGGACGACCAGCCTGCGGCTTCGGCATCTCCGGACATCGAACTGCGACTGGGCCCGCCGTCGAACCCGCAACCCGATCCGTCGGACAGCTCGTAGGCGTCGTCGACCCGAGCTCACCGGCCTGCTCATCGCACTGACCAACCGAACCGACCAGAACGAGGAAGACATGGCAGATTCGCACTTGAACGTCGACCCCACCGAACTCGTCACGGCGGCGGGCCGACTCGACCGCCTGGCCGAGCGGCTGGAGACCTCTCTGGGTGGTGCCGTGCCCGCCCTGAGTGTCCCCGCGGCCGGTCGTGATGAGGTATCGCAGGTGTCCGCGACGAGTTTCAACTCGGTGGCCGAGACCTTCGCGACGGATTCCGCGAAGGGCGTCGAGGAGCTCCGCAAGATCGCGGCGTTGCTTCGTGCCCAAGCCGACGGATACGCCCGCGGCGAAGACGACGCCGCAGCAGGCTTCCGCATCTGACGTGACCTGACAGACCGCCCACCCATCATCGCCAGGAAGGAGAGGTGACAGTGACCGGCTTCACCGGTGTCGTCTGGGACGCCCGCACCACCGAGCAACTCGCCTCGGATCTCGGTGATGGCGCCGGACCAGCCCCGCTCGCCGAGGCGGGGCTGGCGTGGAGTCGTGTTGCGTCCGAGTTGGCATCTGCGGCAGCCGAATACGGGACCATTCTGGCTGCGCTCGGCATCCATTGGGAGTCGGTGCACACCAGTGAGTCGTTCGAGACCCTGAGTCGCCTGGCCCCATGGTTCGCCGATGCCGCGGCAGCCGCGGGCCGCAACGCCGCCCGTGCCGAGGCGCAGGCGGCCGCGGTGACCGTCGCCCGGATGACGATGCCGAATCTGGCCGAGGTCGACCTGGCCGAGGAGGCGATGCGTACTGCGAGCACGATCGCCGCAGTCGCACCGGCGCTTGTCGGTGCCGCCGCCCAGGCAGAACGTGCTCTGCACGACCAGCGGTTGCGGGCCGCTCGCGTGATGCAGACCTACGAGGCCGCATCGGACTCGGCGGCGACTCCGTGGGGCGGCGCCGCTCCTGCACCGAACCTGGTATCGGGGCAAGCACTTGCCGCCGAGCGGGCGGCACGGGAAGCCGCGTCCCGTGCGGCCGCACCGGCACCACCCCAGCCGCAACCGGCGCCCATCGCGGCGGCGACGGCCCCTGTCGGGCTGCCCTTGGCGGGCATGGTCATGCCGCCTCCGGAGAAGACGGGTTACGCGCCCACCATCCTGGCCGGCGGAGGTCCCGCGCCCACCACGTCGTCGGCACCGGCGAGCCAACCCACGCCGTCTCCGCACGCGGGGCCCTTGGCCCCACCGATGTCACCGCATGGTGCGGGCAGCGCCGATCGGTTCGTCACCCGCGGGCCGTCGGCGCCCGAACCCGACATACAAGCGGCGGCCGCAGAGGTGGAAGCCGAACCTCTGGCCACCTGGGCAGATGTGGCCATGGCGCAGAGTCCTGCCGTGACGCACACCCAGGACCTCGCCGACAGTCGAACCCTCGACCGTCGCTACCTGGACGAGACACTGTCGCTCGAGCACGGGAAGGGGTTCTGACATGTGGCAACTCAGCGCCGACGCCCCGGCCGCCCGCCTCGACGTCGACGTGTTGCGACGACTGGGCGAGTACAGCGACGTGCAGACCTGGCCGGTCGTGCTCGACCTCTGGCCCACGCATGCCGATGGCGACGACCTCGATGCCATCCGCGCCGCTGCCGATCGCGAGATCGGGCAGCGCGGTCTCATCGATGCCGGGGAGCCGGTGGCCTGGCTGGCCACCGCGCTGCGGGTGCTCAGAACACCGGAGCGGCAGCTGGAGATCCGCACGATGGGTACGGGTGCGGCCGAGATTCGGCGGACGTGCGTGGCGCGCAGCGGACACGACCATGTCATCGCGCGCCGGGCCGGTGAGCAGGTGGATCTCCGGTTGGTGAGCGTCACCGGTGAATCCGAGGTCGGGTTGCTGGTGGCGCGCGAACTGGACGTCGTCGAACCGCTCGAGTTCGGCGGCCTCAGTGCTCCTGCCACGGAACTGACCGAGCGGCTCACCGGCTGCCACGGCGCCAACGACATCGCCGACGCGTTGCATGCACTCGGGGCTGTCGGCTCCGACGCGGTCGTGCTCGCCTCGGCATTGACCTGCTGCCACACCCGGTCGGAGATCGTCGCGGTCTCCTGGTCGAGCAGTGGCAGCACACAATCTTGCGGTGCACTGGCGATCTTCGACACCGATCGTGGACGAGTCGTCGCCAGTCCCAGCAAGTCTCCGGACGGGCGCGTGTGGACCACGCTGTCGCCGGGTGGCGCTCACCGGATCGCGCAGGCCGTCGGCCTGCTGATCGAGACGCTGCCCGACGGGCGGTGGATGCCGTGAACCGTACGGAGGAAATAGTCAGGGTATCTGTGTCGCCGGCGCCGGGAGCATCGCGAGCGGGCCACTTTTCCGCGGATACCACCGGGGCATCGCCGTGCGGTGCCGAAACACAGAAGGAGAACAAGCATGGCCGGTGAAGGGTCGGGACTGAATCTCGATGTTGTTGCCGCACAGGCGTCATCGCAGTCGATCGCGGGGATCGTCGAACAGATGCGAGGCATTCTGCGGCAGATCGAGAGTTCGGCACAGAGTGGCATGGCCACGTGGGGCGGCACTGCAGCCAAGTCCTACAACACCACCCAGACCGACTGGAGTGGGACGGCGCAGAAACTGCAGGCGGCGCTCGACGAGATCGAGGGCAAGCTGACGACCGGGTTCAAGGGGTACGCGGAGCACGACGAGGACATCGCCCAGGCGATCACGTCGAGCGTCGGTCACCTCAAGCTCTGATCCACCGACGCTGCGTACGCCCACATCCCATCAGCCGATATCTCATCAGCCCAATCTCATCAGGACTGATACCTCAATAGGGGGAGCCACCATGTCTGAACCCATCAAGTACGACTTCGCCGGCCTGGACACGCTGTCCGGCGACCTCAATCGCCATTTCGCCGCGCTGGGACACCTGTCCGACCAGCTCAAGAGCGAGGTCAACAAACTCGGCGGCAACTGGATCTCGCAGGACGGCGCCGAGTCCTACCGCGTTGCTCAGGCGCACTGGGACAAGCTGTTCGAGGAAGCGCGACTCCAGCTGAGCGGCCTCGGCCAGGGCGTTTCGAACGCCGCGGAGCGGATGATGCAGACCGACCGGTCCGTCGGCGCCTCGTTCCACGGATAGTCACACCCGAACGGTCACACCCGGGGAGGGCTCACCGGCCACCTGTGCCGGTGGGCCCTCCTCGCTGTGTCTGTCGGGCTCGGCGGCGCACCGTCATCATCGGCTGACGCGCGAGGTCGAATGACGCCCGCAGACCCCACCGGTGCGATAGCGTCGGGCAGAACCGACGAGGGAGGGAACTGTGGCCAACCCCGACGCTGGCACCGCGAATCGTGAGACGTGGACCAGGAACTCCGGCTTCATCCTGGCCGCGATCGGATCTGCGGTCGGACTCGGCAACATCTGGAGGTTCCCCGGCGTTGCCTACGAAAGCGGTGGCGGAGCGTTCATCGTTCCGTATCTGTGCGCACTGCTCACCGCCGGCATTCCGATCCTGTTCCTGGACTACGCAATCGGCCATCGATATCGCGCGGTTGCGCCGCTGGCGTTCCGTCGCATCCGGCGTCACGCCGAGGCGATCGGCTGGTTCCAGACCGGACTGCTGTTCGTGATCGGCGTGTACTACGCCGCGGTGATCGCCTGGGCGATGAGCTACTTCGTCTACTCGTTCGACCTGCGCTGGGGTGAGGACACACAGACGTTCTTCCTCTCCGACTACCTCCAGGTGGGTGACCCGGAGATCTCCACGACGGTCGTCGGCAACGTCGCGCTGCCGCTGGTGATCGTGTGGTTGGCCATCCTGGCCGTGCTGTGCCTGGGTGTGGCCCGAGGTGTGGAGAAGATCAACATGGTCTTCATCCCGTTGTTGTTCGTCGGATTCGCCGGACTCGTCGTGCGCGCCGTCACCCTGCCCGGCGCGGCTGACGGCCTCAACGCGCTGTTCAGTCCGGATTGGTCGGCCCTCTCGGATCTCGACGTCTGGATCGCCGCATACAGCCAGATCTTCTTCTCCCTGTCGATCGCGTTCGGCATCATGATCGCCTACTCGTCGTTCCAGCGCCGCAAGGCGAATATGACGAGTTCGGGCCTGGTGGTGGCGTTCGCGAACTCCTCGTTCGAGATCCTCGCCGGCATCGGCGTCTTCAGTGCACTGGGCTTCTTGGCCTACCAGCAGCAGAGTGCGATCTCGGACCTGGAGGGCCTGACCGGCCCGATCTTGTCGTTCGTCACCTTCCCGGCGGTGATCTCGGAGATGCCGGGCGCCAGCTTCTGGGGGGCGTTGTTCTTCGGTTCGCTCGTTGTCGCCGGCTTCACCTCCCTGATCTCGTTGCTGATCGGCGTCTCGAGTTCGCTTCAGGAGAAGTTCGGGCTGTCACGCGTGGTGGCCGCAGTGATCACCGCCGGCGTGAGCGGCGTGATCTCGATCGGCCTGTTCTCCACCACCTCCGGACTGATCGCACTCGACACCGTCGATCAGTTCGCGAACAACATCGGTGTGGTGTCCTCGGCGATCATCATGACGGTCTTCACGGTGTGGCTGGCGCGCGACGCGGATCTGTTGCGTCGACATCTCAACGCGGTGTCGACATTCCAGCTGGGACGCTGGTGGATTGCGTTGATCGGCGTCGTCGGGCCGGTGTTCCTCACCGTGATGTTGGTGCAGAAGATCATCTCGATCATCAACGACGGTTACGAGGGCTACCCGCAGTGGTATCTGGGAGTGTTCGGATGGGGCACGATCGCGCTGCTCGTCGTCGGTGCGGTGGCCTTGACCCTGCTGTCGTGGCGGGGCCGCGACTATCCTGGATTCCAACCGTGGCCCCCACTGGACACCAAGCCGGAGAAGGAGGCGGTTCGATGAGCGCCGGTGCCATCATCATGATGATCATCGCGATGGTGATCGTGTGGGGCGGACTTGCGGCCAGCATCGTGAATCTCCGGCTGCGGCCGGAGAAGACGGACAGCCCGTTCGAGGACCCCGATCTCGTCGCCGACGACATCGCACGCGAGCATCTGCCGCATCCCACCCGCGACACCTAGCCCCGCGTCCCGGTCGGATAGCCTTGCCAGAGACAAGGCAGACGACAAGGTAGACGAAGGGGACGAGATGACCACGGTGGCGGACTCCGCACCTGCGGCAGACAGTCGCAACGGGATCGACTTCAAGGTGGCCGACCTGTCACTTGCGGATTTCGGCCGCAAAGAGATCGAACTCGCCGAGCACGAGATGCCCGGTCTGATGTCGCTGCGCCGCGAATACGCGGATGTGCTGCCGCTCAAGGGGGCTCGCATCTCCGGTTCGCTGCACATGACGGTGCAGACGGCGGTTCTGATCGAGACGCTGGTCTCGCTTGGCGCAGAGGTTCGCTGGGCTTCCTGCAACATCTTCTCCACCCAGGACCACGCGGCCGCCGCGGTCGTGGTCGGTCCGCACGGCACGCCACAGGAGCCCAAGGGTGTTCCGGTGTTCGCGTGGAAAGGGGAGACCCTCGCCGAGTACTGGTGGGCCGCCGAGCAGATGCTGACCTGGCCCGACCAGCCGGCCAACATGATCCTCGACGATGGTGGCGACGCCACCATGCTGGTGCTGCGCGGTGCCGAGTTCGAGAAGGCAGGTGTGGTCCCGCCCGCCGAGGACGACCATCCCGCTGAGTACAAGGTCTTCCTGGAACTGCTGCGGTCCCGCTTCGAGACCGACAAGACCAAGTGGACGACCATCGCCGACTCGGTGCAGGGTGTCACCGAGGAGACCACGACGGGTGTGTTGCGGCTGTATCAGTTTGCCGCCGCCGGTGAGCTGACCTTCCCGGCCATCAATGTCAACGACTCGGTTACCAAGAGCAAGTTCGACAACAAATACGGCACCCGGCACTCGCTGATCGACGGCATCAACCGCGGAACCGATGTGCTCATCGGTGGCAAGAAGGTGTTGATCTGCGGCTACGGTGACGTCGGTAAGGGTTGCGCGGAATCGCTTGCCGGACAGGGAGCGCGAGTCCAGGTCACCGAGATCGACCCCATCAACGCCCTGCAGGCGCTGATGGACGGTTTCGACGTGGTGACCGTCGAGCAGGCAATCGCCGACGCGGACATCGTCATCACATCGACCGGCAACCTGGGGATCATCACCCTGGCGCACATGCGGCAGATGAAGAACCAAGCAATTCTCGGCAACATCGGTCACTTCGACAACGAGATCGACATGGCCGGCCTCGAGAACTCCGGTGCCAAGCGGATCAACGTCAAGCCGCAGGTGGATCAGTGGATCTTCGAGAGCGGCAAGTCGATCATCGTGTTGTCCGAGGGGCGTCTGCTCAATCTCGGCAACGCGACCGGCCATCCGTCGTTCGTGATGAGCAACAGCTTCTCCAACCAGGTGATCGCGCAGATCGAGCTGTGGACCAAGCAGGACGAGTACGACAACGAGGTCTACCGCCTGCCCAAGCATCTCGACGAGAAGGTCGCACGTATCCACGTCGAGGCGCTCGGCGGCACGATGACCAAGCTCACCAAGGAGCAGGCCGAGTACATCAACGTCGACGTCGAAGGCCCGTACAAGCCGGAGCACTACCGCTACTGACCCACCCCGCACCCAACCTCGTCACTCGCCCCACGGCGGTCGACAGAACCCCGAAAATCGCCGAGAGAACCCACCGCGATCGACAGTCGCGACACGGTCACCGACCGTGGGTTTCTCTCGGCGATTTTCGGGGTTCTGTCGACGTGAAAGTGGGTTCCGTCGGCGGGACCCTACGTGCCGATGTCGAGTTGGGTGCCGGGGCAGACGTACCAGGTGCCGTCTTCGCGGGCGAAGCTCTCGTCGTTGCGTTTGGTCATCGAGCGTTGGTTGCCGAGCTCGACGTGTGTGGACACCGTCGAGGCGGCCGCATCCCCGGTGACCGTGATATCGGTCAACTCTTCGAGGACCACGTTTCCGGTGATGTCGAGGGGCGTGGTCACCTGCGGACGCAACGCGCTACACACCGAGGCCCGGATACGGGCGACGTCGCGTGAGTTGACCGCGTCGACGAACATCTGCATGGCCGAGCGGATGGCGCCGGCATCGGCTGCGTTCGCGGTTTCCTCGGTCGGGACCCCTTGTGTGATGGGGTGATCGCGGCCGGCGGAGCTGTTGTCGGTCTCGGTGGCGACGGTCAGCACGACCGCTGCGGCCATGATGACGACGATAGTCACGACCCCGAGCACCGCGCCGACGATCATCCCGGCGCGCGGGCCGCGGGGCGGTGGGGGAGGATACGGCGGCCGATACCCAGGCGCCCAGCCGTGCTGCGGAGTGGGCGGATACCCGCCGAACTGCCCTGCGCCCGGCCCGTTGGTGGGCGGCGGCCACGGCGCGGGACCGTACGGAGGGTGCTGTGCGGGCGGAAACGGCTGCGGGCCATCCGGCGGCTGTTGGGTCATGCGCCCTCCTTCCCGCGGCGGGGTGGAACTCCCAGGCTATCGAAATCGTCGTCGGCGGGCATTGCGCTCAGTCGTCCAGTAGACGTCGCGCGAGTTCGGCCGGATCGCCGTCCGCGGTCGACAACCACGGTGACATCCACATCGACTGGGCCAGTTGCCGATACACGTGATCCACGCGAAGTTGCAGGTCGGTGTCCCGCTCGTAGAGATCGCGGGGACGGGTGGCGTCGGTCGCGGCTCGACGAGCCGCTCGGTCGAGGGCTACCTCGGGCGCCACGCCGAGGAGTACATGGTGGTCGGGGACCGGCAGTCGAAATCGGTGGAACTCGACCTCGCGGACCCATTCGACCATCTCGCCGTCTGCGTCCTGGCTCAGCCGTGCGGCGTTGTAGGCGGCATTGGACGCCACGTACCGGTCGAGGAGCACGATGTCGTGTGCGGCGACGGCTGCGCGGATCTCGTCGGCCGCGTCGGCACGATCGAGGGCGAACATGAGTGCCATCGCGTAGACACTCTCGCGCAGGTCGCCGTGTTGGCCGTGCAGCGCCTCGGCGGCGAGATCTGCGGTCACAGACTCTCCGTAGCGCGGAAACGTCACGGTCCAGACCCGGAGTCCGTCTCTGCGCCATCGGTCGACGAGTTCGGTGACCAAGGTGTTCTTGCCGGCGCCGTCGAGTCCCTCGACGGCAATGAGTTGACCCACGAGCGCGATGGTAACGGCCGCGGGTGGGTCGACCCGCCGAGGCGCGGCGGTGCGTCGTGCAGGAGTGTGGCGCCGGAGTGTCCCGGAGGGATGGGTGGACCGGTGCGGTTCGGCGCGTCATCTCCGCGGTTGGGTCACGAAAGTGTCACCATTGAGAGCATGAAGCCTCGCATCCTCGTCGTCGACGACGACGCCGCACTCGCTGAGATGCTCACCATCGTGCTGCGCGGCGAGGGTTTCGAGCCGTTTGTCGTCGGTGACGGGACGCAGGCCTTGACCGCGGTTCGGGAGATCCGGCCCGACTTGGTGTTGCTCGACCTCATGTTGCCGGGGATGAACGGAATCGACGTGTGCCGGGTACTGCGCGCCGATTCGGGTGTACCCATCGTCATGCTGACGGCGAAATCCGACACCGTCGACGTGGTGCTCGGGTTGGAATCCGGCGCAGACGACTACATGGTGAAGCCGTTCAAGCCGAAGGAACTGGTCGCGCGGGTGCGCGCCCGGCTGCGCCGTACCGACGAGGAGCCGGCCGAGCTGTTGTCCATCGGTCCTGTCGAGATCGACGTCCCCGCGCACAAGGTCACCCGGGATGGGGTACCGATCTCGCTGACCCCGCTGGAGTTCGATCTGTTGGTGGCACTCGCACGTAAGCCGCGTCAGGTGTTCACCCGTGACGTCCTGCTGGAGCAGGTGTGGGGTTACCGCCATCCCGCGGACACTAGACTCGTGAACGTGCATGTCCAGCGTCTCCGAGCCAAGGTCGAGACCGACCCGGAAAATCCTGAGGTCGTGTTGACGGTGAGGGGGGTCGGCTACAAGGCCGGCCCGCCGTGATCGGCCGTCCTCGACGTCGCGTCAACAGCACCTTCGGGCGGGTCACCCGCGTCGCGAGCAGCGTCGGTCGTGCCTTCGGCAGGATCTGGCGGCGATCGCTCCAGCTGCGCGTGGTGGTCTCGACGTTGGTGCTGTCGTTCGTTGTGATCGTCATCCTGGTGTTCGTGCTGATCAGTCAGATCACCGACCGGCTCCTCGATGTGAAACTCGCTGCGGCGACCGAAGAGGTCGAGCGCGCCCGGATCTCCGTGGAACGGGATCTGACCAGCAGCGATGGCAACATGTCGGTGCAGAATCGGCTGCGCCAGACACGATCGCTGCTCACCGACCGTGACGTCGACACCAGCGACAGCTCCGGAACGGTGGGCACTTTCGACACGGTGCTGCTGGTGCCGGGTACCGAGGACGACGGGAGCGACAGCGGCGTCGGACCGATCTCGGAGATCCCCGACAACCTGCGAGACATGGTCGAAGGTGGGCAGGTCGCCTACCAATACACCTCGATCTCCAATGCGTCCGGAGGGTCGGAACCCGCGCTCGTCGTCGGCACACCGACCAACGCATCGGTGCCAGGTCTCGAGCTCTACCTCGTGTTCCCGTTGACCAGCGAACAGAACACCGTCGATCTGGTGCGCGGCACCCTGGTCACCGGTGGCGTCGTGTTGCTTGGTCTGCTGGCCGCGATCGCCTGGCTCGTGTCGCGGCAGGTGGTGCTTCCGGTGCGCAGCGCATCGCGCATCGCCGTGCGCTTCGCCGACGGCCGGCTCAAGGAGCGGATGCCGGTTCGAGGTGAGGATGACATGGCGCGGCTGGCGATGTCGTTCAACGATATGGCCGAGAGCCTGTCGAAACAGATCACCCATCTCGAGGAGTTCGGTGGACTGCAGCGACAGTTCACCTCCGACGTCAGCCACGAACTGCGCACTCCACTGACCACGGTGCGGATGGCCAGTGACGTGCTCTACGAGGGGCGCGACGAACTCGATCCGGTGCGCAAACGATCCGTGGAGCTGCTCGACAAGGAGCTCGACCGTTTCGAGACGCTGCTCAACGAGCTGCTCGAGATCTCGCGCCACGACGCCGGTATGGCCGAACTCGCCGCCGAGCGGATGGATATGGCGATCCCCATCGACGGTGCGCTCGCGACGGTCAGCCACCTGGCAGAGGAGACCGGAACCGAGTTGGTGCTGGACCTTCCGACCGAACCGGTGATCGCCGAGATCGATCCCCGCCGCGTCGAGCGGATCCTGCGGAACCTGCTCGCCAATGCCATCGATCACGGTGAGCGCAGCCCTGTGGTGCTGACGATGCGGTCGGACGGCGACGCGGTGGCCATCACCGTGCGAGACCACGGCATCGGACTACGGCCCGGGGAGGAAAAACTCGTCTTCAACCGATTCTGGCGGTCGGACCCGTCGCGCTTCCGTCGTTCCGGCGGCACCGGGCTCGGTCTGGCGATCAGCATCGAGGACGCCCGCCTGCACCAGGGCCGGCTGGAGGCCTGGGGAGAACCCGGCAACGGAGCCAGCTTCCGGCTGACGCTGCCATTGGTGCGGGGCCACAAGGTGCTCGGCAGCCCGTTGCCGCTCAAACCGGTGGGTGGGGGGCTGGGCCGTCAGTCACCCGCGCGCACCGCGCCGAAGCCGGTCGCGGGGCCCGAGTTGGGTGCCGACGACACCCCGGCATCAGCACCGCAGAACTCGCCCGCGTCGCAGAACCCACCCGCAACGCAAAGCACATCTATGCCGCAGAACCCATCGGGGCCACACGGCCCGACCGTGCCACAGCGCAGCAACGGGGGAGGTGGCAATGGCGCCGGTTGATCACGCACCGGCCGGTGCCGGGGGCTCGGCGCATCGTGCGGTGTCGACGCTGGCGATGATGCTGGCAGTCTTGTGCGGTCTGAGTGCCTGTGGATCGATCCCCAGCAGTTCATCACCTCAACCGATCACCGCGTTCGAACGCCAGGGGCCGACCAATGCCGTGCCGGTCCCGCAGGCGGATATGGATCCGGAGTCGCTGGTGCGGGCCTTCCTCAAGGCCACCGCCGACCCGGACTCCGGACACGAGGCTGCGCGCAAGTTCCTCACCACCACCTCGTCGGAGCAGTGGGACGATCGAGGCGACATGCTGATCATCGACGAGATCAACATCTTCGTCGACCAACGCAGTGAGGACGCCGTCCGGTTGCGTCTGATCGGCGACAATGTCGGCACGCTGAAAACCGACGGGGAACTGCTGCCGGCGACAGGCCGGGTCGAGACCACACTCTCGCTGGCCCGGGTCGGCGATCAATGGCGCATCGACGGTCCGCTGCCCAACGGCACGATGCTCGACCGCAACCAGTTCGAGACCGCCTACCGCGGCGCCACGCTGTACTTCACCAACCGCAGCCTCGAACACCTCGTCGCGGACCCACGATGGTTCTACTCCGGCAAGGACACCGAGGCGACCGAACTGCTCACCCGGCTGATCGCGGGGCCGGCTGCCGACCTGGCAGACGCCGTCGACAGCGGCTTCCCCAACGGTGCCGCACTACGTGGGCCGGTCACCGCATTGAACGACGGTGGCGTGCGGGTGGAACTGACCGGTATCGGCTCCAGTTCGACCCGCGACCGTACCGCGCTGGCGGCGCAGATCATCTGGACCCTCGACGCCGCCGACATCGGCGGGCCGTACGTGATCAACGCCGACGGCGGTCCACTGATCCCCGAGCGCGCGCCCGGCTGGCAGACCACCGACGTACGCTCGTTCGACCCGACCGCGGTGCCTGCCACCGATGTCGGCCTCAACATCATCCGGTCGGGGGCATTGCTGAAGGTCACCGACTCCGGCACGGTGCCCGTCGACGGCCCGCTCGGCTCGGGCACCGCGGTGCGCTCCGCGGTGATCTCCGCCGACGGCGAGACCGACGCGGCCGTGCTCGCCCGCGCCGAACGGCGATTCGACCTGGTCGTCGGGCCTTACGGTGCGAATCCGGCGGTCGTGACGAGCGGGGTCTCGATCACTCGGCCGTCGTTCGGGCAGGACGCCAACGCGGTCTGGGCGGTCGTCGACGGACAACCCGTGCAATGGATGCGCGACGAGTCCGGCGACAGTGAACGGCTCATCCCGGTGAACGCCGACGCCATCGCCACGGTGGCGCGTGGGGCGATCACCGAGTTGCAGGTGGCCCCCGACGGGGTGCGGGTGGCGCTCATCGTCGGCGGCCAGGTGGTCTTCGCGGTGGTCAGCACCAATGCCGACGGCGGGCTCTCGCTGACCAGCCCACGAATCGCGGCCTACAACATCGGTAACCGGGCGGTGTCGTTGGATTGGGCGTCGCCCACCACCCTGATGGTGGCCCGGGACACCGTCGAGTCCCCGGTCGCCCAGCTGTCGATCAACGGCACGCCCGCGGTCGGACTCCTGTCGGGCAACCTGTCGCCGCCGGTGCGTGCCGTCGTCGCCGACCAGTCCACCGTCTACGTCGGGGACACCCTTGGTGTGCTGCGCCTGGGCAGCTCAAATGGGCAGCCCGACCAGTACTGGACGGAAGTCGAACCGGCGATGGCCCCGGACGTGATCCCGGTCCTGCCATGACCCGGCCCGCCTGACACACCTCCCGGCCCAGGGAGCATGTCAGGCGCCGGCGATCACGACGACCGTGGCGAGGCGCAGGCCGTGGGTGGACAGTACCCGCGACGCCTCGGCCGCGGTGGCACCGGTGGTGAGGATGTCGTCGACGAGCACCAGAGTTCCGCCGGGCAGCGGCCGGGTCCGCGCCCGGCGCCGCATGTGGACGGCGCCGGTGAGATTGGCCACCCGTCCACGTGCATCGAGGCCTGCCGAGTCCCGCGCCCGCGAGGCCGTCACGAGCAACTCCGCCACCCGCACCCGGGGTCCGAGGCGCACAGCGGCGGCTCGGGCGATAGCGGTCACCGGATCTCCACCCCGACGTCGTGCCGACGCGGCGCGGGTGGGCGCGGGAACCAAGGTCAAGGTGTGGCGGTCGGGGATCTCACCCCACTGGGCGAGCGTCACCAGCCCCCGCGCCAAGGCATCGGCGAGCTCCTCGACCAGATCACGACGACCGTGCTCCTTGACCGCGATCAGGGCGGCCCGGTGTGGCCCGCGGTAACGCCCGAGGGCCCATGCCGGCACGCCGACCTTCACCCGGGGCTCGAGCCGCACCGGGGAGTCGGCCAGGGTCGCCGCGCACTGCGCGCACCACGCGATGCCGGGGAGATCGCACCCGCCGCAGTGTGTCGGGATCATCAGATCGACCCCGGCGCGCGCGACGTCGACGGCATGGCCGGCCAGGCCGGGGCGCCATCGGGTCATCGGTCGAGTATGACCGGGCTTGTGGATCGTCGCGGCGCCGGCCGAGGCGGTGACGACAGATCTGGGGATGCACCGAATCGCCGGTGGACAACCGTGACACGCGTCTGTTGCCCGGAAACGTGGCCAGTAGGCGAACTTCCGGCTACGGTCGAAGGCACAACAGGTAGCCACCGCTTTTCACGAGGAGGTGAGGCCCCTGCCACTGAGTGTCAGCCGTCGGCTGGCATGGACTCGATTCCCTACCGACGACGAAGGTGTCAGCGCGACAACGAGTCTGACGTCGCTGTCCAGCCTCTCCTGCCGTGGGTTCTGCGCCCGGCGGCAGAAACGCGAGTGGTACATCCTGATCGGCGTCCTCCACCAGCGGCATCATGCCGCCTGTGCCGGTGGATCGGATCAGGTCGCGTCGTGACACTGCGGTCCTCGGGTGGGAACCACCACAAGGAGGTAGTTGTTTATGTCAACAGTCATCCACCGCAAAGGCCATCGCGAGTCGAAGGTCGGTGAACGAGCCCCCGAATCAACCCCGGACTCCAAGCAGGCCCGTCCGACCTCAGACGAGGCCTTCGATCCCAGTTTTGCCTTCGTCCGACCTGCCGGCTCCGTCGCCGCCGACGAACCCGCCGAACCCAATGCCAAGGTCGACATCAGTGGACGCAACGTCGAGATCCCAGACCATTACCGAATCTATGTCGGAGACAAGCTCGCCCGACTCGAACGTTTCGATCCGTCCATCTTCCGTTTCGACGTCGAACTGAACCACGAACGCAATCGGCGACAGTCCAAGGTCTGCCAACAGGTCGAGATCACCGCGGTGGGCAAAGGCCCCAAGGCGCGCGCCCAGGCGTGTGGAGAGAATTTCTACGCCGCCCTCGAGGCCGCGCTCGACAAACTGGAATCCCGGCTCCGCCGGGTGAAGGACCGCCGTCGGGTGTCCTACGGCAACCGCCGTCCGCTGTCGGTGGCCGAGGCCACCGAGATCGGCGCGCCCCCGCTTCGTGATGGCCAGCTCACTGCCCAACCCGATGCCGGCGCCGATGCGAACGCTCAGGAGTGGGATGACGGTGTCGAGCTCCATGAGCCAGGTCAGGTCGTCCGCGTCAAGGAGCACGAGGCGGTCCCCATGTCGGTGGACGACGCGCTCTACGAAATGGAACTCGTCGGACACGACTTCTTCCTGTTCCACGACAAGGAAACCGACCGGCCGTCGGTCGTCTATCGGCGCCACGCCTTCGACTACGGTCTGATCCGTTTGGCCTGACATCGATCAGCCCGACACCGATCAGGTTGCACTAAGGCGACCTGAGTACCATGGAATCCGGCCTGTACTGCGTTGCAGGCCGGATTTCGTGTGTTGTCGACAAGAGTGAGGGACTCGATCCACGGTGCTGAACAAGCTGCTGCGCGTCGGTGAAGGCCGGATGGTCAAGCGTCTCGATGCGATCGCGTCGCACGTCGAGGCTCTCTCCGACGAGGTCGAGGCACTGACCGACGCCGAACTGCGGGCCAAGACCGACGAGTTCAAGGAGCGCATCTCCGACGGCGCCTCGCTCGACGAGTTGCTGCCCGAGGCGTTCGCGGTGGCGCGTGAGGCGGCATGGCGAGTGCTCGAACAGAAGCACTTCCACGTCCAGATCATGGGCGGCGCGGCCCTGCACTACGGCAATATCGCCGAGATGAAGACCGGTGAGGGCAAAACGCTGACCTGTGTGCTGCCGGCCTACCTCAACGCGCTATCGGGCGACGGTGTGCATGTGGTCACCGTCAACGACTACCTCGCCAAGCGCGACGCCGAGTGGATGGGCCGCGTACACCGGTTCCTCGGTCTCGACACCGCGGTGATCTTGACCGGCATGAATTCCGAGCAGCGCCGCGCAGCCTATGCCGCCGACATCACCTACGGCACCAACAACGAGTTCGGCTTCGACTACCTGCGCGACAACATGGCCCACTCGCTGCCCGATCTGGTGCAGCGCGGCCACAACTACGCGATTGTCGACGAGGTCGACTCCATCCTGGTCGACGAGGCCCGTACCCCACTGATCATCTCCGGTCCCGCCGAGGGATCGAGCAAGTGGTATGTCGAGTTCGCGCGGATCGCGCCGCTGCTGGAAAAGGATGTGCACTACGAGGTCGACATCAAGAAGAAGACCATCGGCGTGCACGAGGCAGGCGTCGAGTTCGTCGAGGATCAACTCGGCATCGACAACCTGTATGAGGCGGCCAACTCCCCACTGGTCAGCTACCTGAACAATGCCATCAAGGTCAAAGAGCTCTTCCATCGCGACAAGGACTACATCGTCCGCAACGGTGACGTGCTCATCGTCGATGAGTTCACCGGCCGCGTGCTCGACGGACGGCGATTCAACGAAGGTTTGCATCAGGCGATCGAGGCCAAGGAACGCGTCGAGATCAAAGCCGAGAACCAGACGCTGGCCACGATCACCCTGCAGAACTACTTCCGCATGTACGACAAGCTCGCCGGCATGACGGGAACCGCGGAGACCGAGGCCGCCGAGTTCGATCAGATCTACAAGCTCGGCGTGCTGCCGATCCCCACCAACAAGCCGATGATCCGCAAGGATCAGGTCGATCTGATCTACAAGACCGAAGAGGCCAAGTTCGACGCCGTCGTCGACGACATCACCGAGAGCCACGAGAAGGGGCAACCGGTCCTGATCGGTACCACCAGCGTCGAACGCTCGGAGTACCTCTCGCGCCAGCTCACCAAGCGCGGAATCCCGCACAACGTCCTCAACGCCAAGTTCCACGAGCAAGAGGCCCAGATCATCGCGGAGGCCGGCCGTACCGGTGCGGTCACCGTGGCCACCAACATGGCCGGTCGTGGCACCGACGTCGTGCTGGGCGGCAACCCGGACATCATCGCCGACACCCGGTTGCGCAAGGCCGGGCTCGACCCGGTGAACACACCCGACGAATACGAGGCCGCATGGCCCGAGGCCATCGAGGTCGCCCGGGCGGCCGCGGCCGAGGAAGCCGAGGCGGTGCGCGCGGCCGGTGGCCTGTACGTGCTGGGCACCGAACGCCACGAGTCCCGTCGTATCGACAACCAGCTGCGCGGTCGATCCGGCCGTCAAGGTGACCCAGGGGAGTCGCGCTTCTACCTCTCGCTCGGTGACGAACTCATGCGTCGCTTCAACGGCGCCGCGCTCGAGTCGATCATGAATCGCGTCAACCTGCCCGATGACGTGCCCATCGAGGCGAAGATGGTCACCAAGGCCATCCGGAGCGCGCAGACCCAGGTCGAACAGCAGAACTTCGAGGTCCGTAAGAACGTCCTCAAGTACGACGAGGTCATGAACGAGCAGCGCAAGGTGATCTACTCCGAGCGCCGCCGCATCCTCGAGGGCGAAGACCACCGTGAACAGGTCCAGACGATGATCGACGACGTCGTCGGAGCGTATGTGGAAGGCGCGACCGGCGAGGGGTACGCCGAGGATTGGGACCTCGACGAACTCTGGACGGCGTTGCGGACGCTGTACCCGATCCAGCTGGATCCCAAAGAGGTCGTCGGCGAGAACGAATTCGGCGAACGCGACGACATCAGCGCCGAGGAGCTCAAAGACGTACTCGTAGGCGACGCACGCGCCGCCTACGAGGCCCGGGAGAAGGAAATCGAGTCCATCGCCGGCGAAGGCGCGATGCGTCAGCTCGAACGCACCATTCTGCTCACCGTGCTCGACCGCAAGTGGCAGGACCACCTCTACGAGATGGACTATCTGCGCGAGGGTATCCATCTGCGGTCGATGGCCCAGCGCGATCCGGTGGTGGAGTACCAGCGCGAGGGTTTCGACATGTTCCACGGGATGCTCGACGGTCTGAAGGAAGAGGCACTGGGCTTCCTCTACAACGTCCAGGTGCAGACCGAGCAGGCCCCGCCACGAGTCCCCACGCCGGGCGCGCAGGCGACCCTGTCGTCGCCCGAGGTCGCCGACTTCGCGGCCGCGAACGGCAGCGCTACGCAGGAGCCGGAAACCCCCGAGAAGCAGGTCCCTCCGGCGCTACGCGCCGTCGGCGTGGAGCAGCCGGAGGTGCCGATGACATTCTCCGGTCCCTCCGAGGGCGGCGGAACCGAAGTGCACTCCGCAGAGGAGGAGCTCGACGATCCGGCGTTGGTCTCGGCGACGCGTCGCGAACGCCGCGCGGCCGCGCGAGAGAGCGTCAAGGGCGCTCGGCAGAAGCCGCCGAAGTCCAAGAAGAAGCGTCGCTGACGCTTCTCCGAGTTCTGCGACAGCGGATTTGTCGAGAAATTTGCTGTGGAAACGGAACCGGCGGGCACCCTGATGCGTCCGATTCATATGGAGCCCTCTCGAGTCCTGATCCGACCCGCACCGTCCTATGAGCCGCCGGCCCGTCCCGTCGACGAGGTCCCTGGCGGCGCTCCCGACACGAGCGCGCCCGCCACGGTGCCCGGCGCGGTGCCCGATGAGCCGACCCGCCGGCCGCGTCGGGCACTGTCGAAGGCGACAGTCGACGCCCGACGACACGCCATCCGCACCATCACCCTGGTCCTCGAGGTCATCGACCGTCGGCGCACCGTGGCACATCTCGAGGGGCTGGCAACCGCGCATCTCATCGATCAGGTCACCGCGCTCATCCGCCTGACACCACCCGGTGGCGTGGACGGCGACACCGCCGCGTTGCGTCGTGTGCACGTGCAGATGCTCAGCCCCGGCACCGCCGAGATCTTCGGTAGTTATCGTCGCGGGATGCGTGTGCGGGCGTTCGCCGCACGCATCGAGCAGCTGCCGTGTCGTGTGCGCGCCACGCCCGGCCCGCGACACCCGGTGCTGACCCGCGCCGCGGAATATCGTTGGCAACTGGTTGCTTTCACGCTGGTCTGATGTCCGTTGCCCGACCTGACTCACCGATCGAGCAAGCACAGTCCGGACGAACTCACCGACAGCACCACTAAGATCACACTCGTGGTCAACCGGCTGTCCCCGCGCGAAGCGATGTTCTATTTCCTCGACGAGACGGGTTCGACGACTCACCTCGGAGCGCTGCTGATCGTTGACGCGGGCGAATCGGAGAAGTCGGGCACGACTGCGGCGGCCGAACAGCAGTCAGGTGACGGCGCGAGATCCGGGTCGGCGAAGAAATCTGCGCGCAGCGGCTCCACCACCCAGACACTCGACTACCCGAGCCTGGTCGCGCTGGTGGAGAACCGGTTGCAGTCCATTCCCCGGTACCGGCAGGTGGTGCGCGAAGTGACCCTCGGGCTGGCCCGCCCCGTGTGGGTCGACGACCCTGATTTCGACATCAATTTCCACATCCGCCGCTCCGGCCTGCCGCGCCCCGGAAACACCGCGCAGCTGCAGGATCTGATCGCGCGGGTCATGTCGCGACCACTCGATAGGACCCGGCCGCTCTGGGAGATGTACCTGATCGAGGGACTCCCAAACGGTCAGCAGGCAATTCTGACCAAGACCCACCGATGTCTGGTCGATGACGAGGCCGCCCTCGAGATCAGCGAGGCGATCTGCGACGAACAGCCGGAGGTCGAAGCGCTCGCCGAAGACCTGTGGATGCCGGGAGCGCCGCCCGGTTCGGTGTCGCTGGCGGTGGGTGCGGTGGCCGAGGCGTTCTCCCGGCCCGGCGATTTGTTGGACTCGTTGATGCACGGGAACTCGGTGGTCGCCGAGGTGCGCTCCACTGCCGAGGACGCGTTGCGCCGGGTGGGCAGCATCGTCCAGCAACTCTCCGACTCGGCTCCGTCGAGCCCACTCAACAACTCGACCACGTCTACCCGGATCTTCGCGGTGGCGTCGGTTCCACGTCGCGGATGCGCCAAGATCGCCGACCGCTACGACTGCACAGTCAACGATGTGGAGTTGGCGATCATCTCGGGTGTGATGCGCCGGTGGATGCTGTCCTTCGACGAGTCGGTGAACGTCGCCGACACCGTCCGCGTGGTGCTCCCACTGTCGGCGCGTGACCCCGGGGTCGAGCGACGTCTCGATTCGGAGGCACGCTGGATCGCCGTGGGCAAACCGAGCTTCGTCACCGACCTGCCCGTCGGGGAGGACAATCCGGCGGTGCGACTGGCGCAGGTGGCGGGCCTGGCCAATCGGTACTCGCAGTCGTCGCGACGGTTGTCGATGGGTCCGCAACCGATCCTGTCCGAATTGGGTGTGGTGCCCTTTCCCGAGCTGAGTTCGCGCGCCTTCCGCAGCCTGAACCGCCGCGCCTACAACGTGCCGGTCGGGATGGGGACATCGCCGGTCGCCGACAAGTTCGTGGACGGGTGCCCGGTGTCGGAGATGTACATGATCCCCACGTTGATGGCCCAGCGGGCGCTGGCCATCAGCATCACCGACTACCGCGACAACCTGGAGTTCGCGTTCATCGCCGATCGCGGGGTCATGAACGATCTGCCGGCGATGACCGACTATGTGACCGAGGCATATGAGGAGCTCCTGGCCACCAAGTGATCCGCTGGGTCGGCCGCCCACCGGGGCCGGCGCCGACGAGCCGATAGGGTGGTGGATTGATCTGACAGCGGGGTGCCGATGTGGTTGAGGGATGGTGCGGATGAGGGTGTACTTGCCGGCGACACTGGCGATGCTGATGGAGCTCAACGAGGTCGGCGAGTTCCGCGCGGTCGGTGGTACCGGCTTCGCGTTGACCCCGACCCTGCGCGAGGCGTTCGTATCCGGTGACGACGAGGAACTCGCCGAGGTGGCGATGCGCGAGGCTGCGCGCGCCTCGCTGCGGTTACTCGCCGGCGAGGCTCCCGAACCCGGCGACGACGCCGCCGATGCGGACCTGACAGCCGACGAGCGCACCACGAAACCGGGGGACACGCCGAGACTTCCGCCGCGTCGCGTGGTGGTGGCTGCCGATGTCGCCGACGTGACGTTGCATCCCGAACTCGACGACGCGGTCGTTCGCATCTCCGGGCCGGTGGCGCTGCGTGACATCGCCTCGGTGCACGTCGACGTCGCCGAAGCCGAGGACAAGGTGCGGGCCGCGGCGGTGGTGATCGATGCCGCCGACCTCGGTGACCAGGACGCCGAGCTCGCGGTCGGCGACGTGGAGGACTTCGACCTTGCCTGGTATGCCACTCAGGAGCTGCCGTTCCTGCTCGAACTGCTGTGACGGTTGGCTGCCCGCCAACGGTCGCGTAACCTACGGAACCGTAGGTTGTCGGGTGTCGAGCGTGATCGTCGGTCACGGGTGAGGTGGTGCGCAGGTGGGCTGGCGCGAGCGTTTCGAAGAGCCGGTGGCGGGGGTCGCCGCACGCAGCCGGGCTGCGCAGTGGGCGCGCGCCGCGGTCGCCAGGATCACCACGCCACTGCTGCCCGACGATTATCTGCATCTGGCGAATCCGCTCTGGTCGGCTCGGGAACTGCGCGGCAAGGTCGTCTCCGTGACCGCCGAGACCGAGGATTCGGCCACCATCCGCATCCGGCCGGGGTGGGGGTTCTCCTTCGACTATCAGCCGGGACAGTACGTGGGCATCGGCGTCGGCATGGAGGGGCGCTGGACGTGGCGCTCCTACTCGTTGACATCGGTCCCGGTCACCGCGGGCGGTCGCGATGATCGGATCATCGCCATCACGGTCAAGGCCATGCCCGAGGGATTCCTGTCCTCGCACCTGGTGACCGGTCTGCGTCCGGGTACCGTCGTCCGACTCGCGGCGCCCCGTGGCGAGTTCGTGCTGCCCGAGCCGTTGCCGTCGAAGATCCTGTTCGCCACTGCCGGAAGCGGGATCACCCCGATCATGTCGATGCTGCGCACCATCCGACATCGCGGGCAGCGCGCCGACATCTGCTTGGTGCATTCGGTGCCCCACGAAGACGATCTGCTGTTCGCCGATGAACTCGCCGGGCTCGCCGCCGACGGCCTGATCGATCTGCATGTGCAGTACACGCGGAGCGTCGGGCAACTCACCGGAGATCGATGGGCCACGGTGGTGCCCGATTGGCGCGAGCGGCAGACGTGGGCGTGCGGCCCGGCCGGGTTCCTGGACTCGGTGCAGGCCATGTTCGCCGATGCCGGCGTCGATGACGCACTGCATATCGAGCGGTTCGCGCTTGAACGCGGCGCGGTCGGTGCGCGGGGCGGAAACGTCACCTTCGGTCGGTCGGGTACGGTCGCGCAGGCCGACGGCGCGACGACGCTGCTCGAGGCGGGTGAATCGGCGGGGGTGCTGATGCCTTTCGGTTGCCGGATGGGGATCTGCCAAAGCTGCGTGGTCATGCTGGATCAAGGGTGTGTCCGCGACTTGCGGTCCGGAGTCGAACACGTGGAAGGTGAGCGGATCCAGACCTGCGTCAGCGTCGCGGCCGGGGACTGCACGCTCGACGTGTGAGACGCGCCGGTTCGGACCTGCGGGCGAGTTCGGTTTCGACTCGGCGTCGCGCCCGGATGGCGTTAGGCTCGTCAGGACGGCAGTAGTCGACCACGGAGGAGATCCGCGTGCGCGCTGAGCTGACCCAGACCATGGAAGTGCTGGTCCTGTCCGACGACGTCGTCACGCTGCGGGCCCATTCGTCCGCGGATGCGGAGCGGGTCGTGGAGTACGCGACGGACCCGCTGACGATGCGGTGGGCCAGGATGCCCTCGCCCTACGGCCGCACCGATGCCGAGCGCTATATTGCCGGGGCGCGGGCCGGATGGCAGTCCGGGGACGCGATGACCTGGGCGATCGAGTATGAGGGGCGATTCATCGGCAGTGTCGATCTGACCGGTTCCGGTCGCATCGTCGAGATCGGTTTCGTCCTGCATCCGGATGCGCGCGGTCGGGGGCTGGCCCGTCGAGCGATCATCCTCGCGATCGAGTACGCCGTCGCCCACCGGGATATCGAGGTGGTGCGGTGGCAGGCCGAGGAAGGGAACCTCGCGAGTCTCCGGACGGCGCACAGCTGCGGTTTCACACTCACCGCCAAGATCCCGGATTGGCTTGAGATGAACAGCAAAGTGGTCGACGCGTGGTGTGCGAAGTGGCGTGCCGGCGACGACTTCGCGCCCAAATCAACTTGGCGCGCAACCACTTTTGAAACCGATCGGTTCCGATTACGTCCACTCGCCGAGGCCGATGACGAGCGGATTCGACAGACCCTCGATGACCCGGTCTCGCGCAAGTACCTGTTCGGGCGCCCCGACCCGCTGCTGATCGAGCATGCCGCCGCGGAGCGCACCCGCAAGTGGTGGACCGCCGCACGCGGGGAGACCTGTACCTGGGCGGTTGCCGACCTCGAGACCGACAACTATCTGGGCGACATCTCGATATTCGAGATCAGCCCTGTCACCGGGGCGGAGATCGGCTTCTACACCCATCCGGATGCCCGCGGCAGCGGAGTCCTCGGCGAGACGTTTCCGGCGGCCGTCCGCCATTGCTTCGATGTCCTCGACATTCGCCGGATGACGATGTTCGCCGCCGATTCCAATGAGGGCAGTAAAGCGTTGGCGCGGCGGGCCGGATTGCGCGAGTTCGGCACCCAACCGCTCGCCGCCAGCTCCGCGGGGCGCCTCGAGGATCTCGTCGGCTACGAACTGCTGCGCGACGACGCCTGACCGCGCACAGAGTGCGCTCGGTCACAATCGAGCCCTGACATCGGCAAGGGGTGGACACGTCGGCTCCGGCTAACCTACGCTTGCGTAGGTTACGGAATGGTAGGTCGGTGCTCCGGCCGAACCACACAGGTCTTCGACTACACCCGGGAGGGCTCATGGCGATCAGCGACATTCCCGAGTACGCCCATCTGACCGACGCCGACGTCGCAGCGCTCGGCCGTGAACTCGACGCCATCCGCGCCGACATCGAGGCCGATCGCGGCGAGCGCGATGCGCGCTACATCCGGAACACGATCCGCTTCCAACGCGGCATGGAGCTCGCCGGTCGCGCGTTGATCTTCGGCTCCACCAAGCGGTCGATGTGGTGGGCGGGCGCAGGTGCGCTCGGCGTCGCGAAGATCGTCGAGAACATGGAACTCGGCCACAATGTGATGCACGGTCAGTGGGACTGGATGAACGACCCGGAGGTGCATTCGACCACCTGGGAGTGGGACAACACCGACCCGTCCGCGCACTGGAAGCACACCCACAACTACATCCATCACAAGTACACGAATGTGCTCGGGATGGACGACGATGTGGGGTACGGCCTGCTCCGCGTCACCCGCGATCAGCGGTGGCGACCCTTCTACCTGGGCAACCTCGCATACAACACGATCCTCGCGCTGCTGTTCGAGTGGGGCGTCGCCGTGCAGCATCTCGAGCTGGGCAAGAAGCGTCGGACGCCCGAGGCCAAGGAGCAATTCCAGCGCGACCTCGCCGATGTCGGCAAGAAGGTCGGCAAGCAGATCGCCAAGGACTACGCCGTGTATCCGGCGATGGTGAGCGCGGCGACGGGACATCGCACCGGCTACGCCCGTGCCTTCGGCAAGGCGGCGTCGGCGAATGCCCTGGCCAACGTGATCCGCAATGTCTGGACCAACGCGGTCATTTTCTGCGGCCATTTCCCCGATGGTGCGGAGAAGTTCACCAAGCAGGACGTCGACAGCGAAACCCAGGCGGAGTGGTATCTGCGGCAGATGTTGGGCAGCGCCAACTTTCGCTCCGGTCCGGTGCTCGGCTTCATGAGTGGCAACCTCTCCTACCAGATCGAACACCACGTCTTCCCCGACCTGCCGAGCAACCGACTGCCGGAGATCTCGGTGCGCGTGCAGGCGCTCTGTGCGAAATACGATCTGCCCTACACCACCGGTTCACTTCCCGTGCAGTACGCGAAGGCGTGGCGGACGATCGCCAAGCTGTCGTTGCCGAACAAGTATCTGTCGGCAACCGTCGATGACGCGCCGGAGACGGCGTCCGAGTGGCGTTTCAAGGCAGAGTTGGCCGATGGTGCACGCCTGCAGGGCACGGTTGATCCGGTCAGTGGACGTCGCAGCGGTTTACGCACCGCCATCGCTGCACTGCGCAAGCGTGGTCGGCGGCGCGACCGTTCGGTGTCGAGCGTTGCGACGTCGACCCCGCAACGCCGGGCAGCGTGAACCCAACGCGCCCGACCGCGTGGGGTCGGGCGTGCGGCCGGCGCGGCTGCGCAGGCATAATGGGGACCAATGGCCATCACCGACATCAATGAGTATGCCCATCTGACCGACGCGGACGTCGAGGCGCTCGGCGCAGAACTCGATGCGCTTCGACGCGAGATCGAAGCCGATCGGGGGCTTCGCGATGTCCGCTATCTGCGGCGCACCATTGTCGCGCACCGAGCACTCGAAGTGGTGGGGCGAGTCGCATTGTTCGGCAGCCACAAGCGTTCGCTGTGGTGGCTGGGCACCGGGTCGCTGGCCCTGTCGAAGATCATCGAGAACATGGAGCTCGGGCACAATGTGATGCACGGGCAATGGGATTGGATGAACGATCCCGAGGTCCACTCCGCCACGTGGGAGTGGGACATGGTGTGCGCGTCCCCGCACTGGAAGCACTCGCACAACTACATCCATCACAAGTACACCAACGTTGTCGGCATGGACGACGACGTGGGCTACAAGATCCTGCGGGTCACCCGGGACGAGCCCTGGGAACCGCGCCGCGCCTTCCAGCCGCTGTTCAACGTGTTGCTGGCGCTGAGTTTCGAGTGGGGTATCGGGCTGCACGATCTGGCGCTCAAGGACGTCATCGCGGGAAAGAAGTCCAAGGAGGAGGCGATCCCGCAGATCACGTTGTTCCTACGGAAGATCGGTCGGCAAGTCGCCAAGGACTATGTCCTGTTCCCGGTACTCACCGGACCGAATGCGCGGCACACGCTAACCGCGAATCTCAGCGCGAACGTCATTCGCAACCTGTGGGCGTATGTGGTGATCTTTTGTGGCCATTTCCCGGACGGCGCAGAGAAATTCACCACCGAATCGCTCGACGACGAGACGCCGGGGCAGTGGTACCTGCGGCAGATGCTCGGCACCGCCAACTTCAACGCCGGACCGGCGATGGCATTCATGAGCGGCAACCTGTGCTACCAGATCGAGCACCATCTCTATCCGGACCTGCCCAGCAACCGCTATGCCGAGATCGCCGAACGCGTGCGTGCCTTGTGCGACAAGTACGACCTGCCGTACACCACCGGGTCGCTGTTCGTGCAGTACATGAAGACGTTGCGCACGATCAACAAACTGGCGCTGCCCGACCGATTCCTGCGCGACACCGCCGACGACGCCCCCGAAACCGCGTCCGAACGTCGCTTCGCCGGTATGGCGCGTACCCGGGGGCTCAAGTCCGCCATCGCTGATTTGAAGCGCAACAAGCTGTCGCGTAGGTGATCTCGATACGCCTCCTCGCCTAGCGGCTCGGTGGCTACTCGATCAGCGGCAGGCCAACCCCCGCAGCCGCGCATGCGCCGACACCCCTTGCACCGGGTGGTTGCGCTCGGACCGCGCGAACACCGTCCAGGCGACGAAACCGATGATCGCAGAGCCGATCCCGAGCTCGCACACCAGCGACCATCCGCCGACCTGATAGGCCCATGCACCCACCGACGACCCGATCACGCCGCCGGCAAAGTAGGACACCATGTAGGCGGTCGTCAGCCGCGACCGGGCAGTGTCGTCGAGCGAGTACACCCCTGTCTGATTGGCCAACTGCACCCCTTGTACGCCGAAATCGAACACCAGTAGCGCGATTACGAGGACGATCACGTTGTGGCCACCTGCCCACAGCAGCAGCCAACTCAGGATCTGCACGGCCCAGACGGCGTACTGCGTGTGCCGGAGGTAGCCGCGATCGGCGATCGTGCCCACCACCGGCGCGGCCAGTGCACCTGCGACGCCGGCGAGACCGAACAGTCCGATAACGGCCTCCGAGTAGTTGTAACCCGACGCGCCGCCGCCGGCGAGCAGGAACGCGATGGCCGTCCACATGGCGCTGAAAGCGGCCATGTTCAAACCGCCCAGCAACATTCGGTGCCGAAGCACTTCCTGCTGCCGCACCAGGGTGAGAATCGAGCGCAGCACCTGCAGATAGTGCGCCGAGGTATCCGTCGCCTCGGCGGGCCCAGTCGGTGCACGGAATCCGACCGCGGCGGCCATCGTCAGCTGCAATGCCGCGGCGACGAACAGGATTGCTCGCCATCCGCCGACCTCGGCGACGATGCCGCTCAGTACGCGGGACAGCAGGATGCCGATGAGCAGGCCACTCATCACGTGACCGACGACCGTGCCACGTTCTCCCGGTCCGGCGATGGCGGCCGCCCACGGCACCACGACCTGCGCCGCTGACGCCGACACCCCGACAACGAAGACCATCACCAACAGGCCCGCGTACCCGGGCATCAGGCCGGCACCTACGAGAGCCAGAGATGAGACCGCGAGCAGACCCGTCACCAATCGCCGTCGATTGACGAAGTCACCCAACGGCACCACCAGGGCGAGACCGATCAGGTAACCGATCTGGGTGATGGCCACGACCAGGCCTGCGGTGGCCGTCGAGACGGACAGGTCGATGCTGATCTCATGCAGCAGTGGCTGCAGGTAATAGAGACACCCGGCCGATGACCCGGCGGTAACCGCGAACAGGAACACCACGATTCGGCTCAATCGCGTAGTGGTTGCAGGTGTGGTGGCGGTCGCGGACATGTTTTCATCATCGTGCGGCACCGGTCTCATGAAAAGCGATAGATTCTGATGTATACATCGCAAATCGAGATGGACGCGGGAGGGTTCATCAGTGGAACTGAGACATCTGGAGTACTTCCTCGCGTGCGTCGACCAGGGCACGTTCACCGCGGCCGCCCGATCGCTCAACGTCGTGCAGTCGGCGGTGTCGACCGGAGTGGCGAAGTTGGAGCGAGAGGTGGGGGATCGGCTTTTCGACCGGACCCCGACGGTGCTGGTGCTCACCGAGACGGGCCGGGCGGTGGTCGGTCCGGCACGCGCGGCATTGCGGGCACGCGCTGATGTCTTCGACGCGGTCGACGGTGTGCGTGGTGACATCCGCGGTGAGGTGGCCGTGGGTGCACTCGTCAACGTCGTCGCGATCGACTTGGCCGAGGCGTTCGCCGAGATCCACCGTCGCCATCCCGGAATCACCATCGCGATGCGGCAGAACCCGCGCGGCACCGCGGGCAACATCGTCGGCGTACGCGCCGGCACCCTGGATCTGGCCTTTCTGGGTTCGTATCCCGATCGGCTTCCGGGGTTGGCCGTGCACAGGCTGGCGCAGGAGCCGTTGGTCTTGGTGTGTGCAGGCGATCATCGGTTGGCGCAACGAGGATCATTCACCACTGCCGATCTCGCCGAGGAACGGATGATCGACTACCCGCCGGGATGGGGGACTCGGGCCGTCGTCGATCGGGAGATCCCGAACCGCCGGACCGTGATCGAGGTGGCCGATCAGTTCTTCGGAATGAGTCTGGCCGTCAAGGGGTTCGGCGTGACGCTCGTTCCGTTGAGTGTGGCCCGGATGCAGTCCGGTGCGGGGATATTGCCGTGTTCGGACACCGCGCTGATGTGGGACATCGCCATCGCGCACTCGTCGACTCGGGTGCCGTCGCAGGCAGCGCGGTCGGTGTTGGAAACCGTGCTGGAGTTGGCACGCCCGCTCCGGAGCATCACGCAAATGCCGCCGTGAACGCGTCGAGAGCGGGGTCCGGATCAGGTTTCGCTTACCCCAATTCGGAAGACGCCGGGCGTGTTTCCCAGCTCCCCGCCTACCTGGTTGAGTAGCGGCGTGCTGCCCATGCACGGCCGCCCCCGTCGTTGGTTGAGTAGCGGCGTGCCGCCCATGCACCGCCGCCCCCCTCGCTGGTTGAGTAGCGGCGTGCTGCCCATGCACCGCCGCCCCCCGTCGCTGGTTGAGTAGCGGCGTGCGAGCCTGCGAGCCCGCCGCGTATCGAAACCAGAAGCGCCGCAACACCTATAACACCCACCGCGCATCCTTCGAAAAATCTTCTGCACTATCTTTAAGAAACTCCTTGACATCGAACTGGTGTTCGACCATAGTGGAGTCATGGGAGCTTCGGGGGATCTCACCACCATCACTGATTCTGTTCGTGACCTGCACTTGGGCGACGATATGTCGGGGCGTGCAGCGTTCGATGCGATGACCGCTCTGGTCACGTTGCGTAATCTGATCGACCATCACGCCGCGACGGTGGTCGGCCATCTCGATCGCCTCGGTGTGGCCCGCGACCACGGCCGCAAACTCAGTGAACTGTTGATCGTGATGGGGCTCGCGCCGGCGGTCGCCTCCCGTCTGATCCGTATCGCCACTGCCCGTGCGCAGCTACCCACTCTGGCCGCGCATGCCGCCGATGGGGCGATCTCTGCCGAACATGTGGACGCGGTGGGCAAAGGGGTCGATCATGTCGGGAAAAGATCGGCGGAACCGATCGACGATGTGGCGCGTCTAAACATCGTGACCGAACTTCTCGCGCACTTCTTTTCCGGCGCCACCCCCGCCGACATCGGTAAACGTGCGCGTCGTCTGGGCAACCAGGCCGCCGCCGACACCGGTGGGTTACCGGCATCCGAGGACCGCAACCTCAACACGCTCGTCCACGATGTCGACGGTGACGGACGCCTGCAGGTGCGCGCCGACCTCAACACCGAAGTCGGCGAAAAATTCTCGGCCGCAATGGAAGAGTTGGCGGCACCCCGCCCTGAACCCGACGGTTCACCGGATGCGCGTTCCACCGAGCGCCGGCATGCCGACGCCCTCGAAGCGTTGCTGGATATCGCTGCCCGCAGTGGTGATGCGGCCTCCGCACCCCGTCACCAACTGCTGGTGTCGGTGCCCGCCGATACCCCTGACCTGGCCGAACTACCGTTCCTGGGGTCGATCACCGAAGCCATGCTGCGCACCCTGACCTGTGACACCACCGCGACCGTCGCGATCGTCGACGGTGAGGCGGTGCCGATGGAGATGAGTAAAGACAAACGCCTGTTCCCAGCCCATCTCCGTAAAGCGTTGCACAAACGCGACGAGTGCTGCATCAAATGCGGCGTGGCGGCCACCCGCTGCCAAGGCCATCACCTCGTGCATTGGGCTGATGGTGGAATCACGGTGTTGGACAACGGCTGTCTGCTGTGCCCGTCGTGTCATGCCGACATCCACCACAACGGGTGGGAAGTGATCATGGGTCACGACCGACATCCCTGGCTCATCCCACCCGCCGCTGTCGACCCCACACGTCGGCCGATACCGGCCTACAACCGACGCACCCTCAACCTCGACAACCTACCCGCCGCAGCCTGAGCCACGCTGACCGGCGAGTAGGTCACGCAGCCACGTCTTCCCACGCACCCGACCCCGGTCGGGACCGCAACCGTCCCTTGAAAACTCCATAGAGTCAACCAACGGCACCGCAACGGTGTCGCGTACCCGACGGCCACATCGGTTGCACAACAACCCTCGTGGTGCGCGATACGCGACACCGCAAGCCGGCATCCCGTCGGCGGTCTACGCTCGCCCGGCTCAGCTGTGCGGAGCGGACTTGGCCCGGAGGTGGTGGGTGTAGATTGCGCCGGTGGTCACGTCATCTTCCACCTCTTCCAATGTGCGCCCGCGGGTTTCGGGAGCCTGGGTGTAGACGAAGATGATCGCGAAAATGCCGACGACGCCGAACATGAAGAACGTTCCGGTGATGCCGATGGCTTCGACCAGCGTGGGGAAGAACAACCCCAGGAAGGCGTTGGCCATCCAGAGGCAGAATACCGAGATGCCGATGGCCAAACCGCGGATCTGCAACGGGAAGATCTCCGACAGCAGGACCCAAGTGGCGACATTCAGAAATGTCTGCATCGAACCCACGAACAGCACAACCAGAATCAGGATCACATAGGGCCGCAACGGGTTACCGACGGGCAACATGATCGACGCGATACCGATGAGGAAATGACAGACGGTGGTGAGGCTGTAGCCGATGATCAATGTGGTCCGGCGGTTCATGTGCTGGGCCAGCCAGAGTGCCGTGATCGAACCGGCCACGGCGATGACACCGGGCGCGATGTTGGCGATGAGTGCCGCGTTCGACTCGAACCCGGCTTCCTTCAGGACCGACTGGCCGTAGTACATGATCGAGTTGATGCCGGTGAGCTGTTGGGCCACGCCCAATCCGATACCGACCAGGATGATGCGACGCACCCAGCGACTGTCCCGGATGGAGGACCAGCTGCCGCGCACACGGTCCTTCTCCATGTCGTGGATCTCGCTGATCATGTCGACCTCGGCCTGTGCGCGCTGTTGCGTGCGGATGGTCGACAGAACTTTCAGCGCCTCGTCGCGGCGGTCCTGGGCGATCAGCCATCGCGGTGACTCGGGTACCCGCATCATCCCGACCATCAGGCAGATCGCGGGGAGTGCGGCCACCGCGAGCATGATGCGCCAGACCCCGTCGTGCTCGCCCCAGATATTGCCGATGATCGCGTTGACGACGAAAGCGGCGAGCTGGCCGACGACGATCATGACCTCGTTGCGGCCCGCAAGTGACCCGCGGATCTCGTAGGGTGCCAGTTCGGCGAGGTAGACCGGCACCACCGTTGAGGCCGCACCGACAGCCAAGCCCAAAACGATACGGCCGAATACCATCACCCCGAAGCCTGGGGCGACGACACAGGTCAACGCGCCGATCAAGAACAGAACGGCGAGCAGCATAATGGCTTTACGGCGTCCCCATGCATCGGAGAGGCGGCCGCCGATCATGGCTCCGAACGCCGCGGCGAACAGCAACGAGCTCGTGACCACACCCTCGGTGAATGCGGTGAGTCCGAGATCTTCTTTCATCGGCTCGAGTGCGCCATTGATGACGCCGGTGTCGTAGCCGAACAGCAGACCGCCGAGGGTCGCGATCAGTGCCACTGCGTGCAGGCGCCTGCGGAAGGCGCCGGTGCCCAGCGGTGGCAGGGCTTTTCGCTCGTTGACCAGGTCCGAACTGTCGGTGGTGGACATGGGGGGCTCCTCTATTGCGTTACAGTCGACCGGCGCTCGTGATGGCGGTCACAAGCGATCGTAACCCATATCTCGACTATGTCCTAACAAACAGTCAAAGGTTTTCCGTTGATGAAGGTATTGATCCTCATGGTGCAGGATAGATACGGTTAGCCCCGATATTTGTCCGGACATGATGGAGGGTCGAATGAAGCTGGGATTGGTGGGCTACGGAGCGGGTGGACGACTGTTTCACGCGCCATATATCGCGGCGGTGCCCGAGATTGAACTGGCAGGTGTGGTCACGCGCAGCCCCGAACGGCGCCGCGAGGTCAGTGGGGATCTGCCGGGTGTCCCGACCTTCGATTCGCTCTCGGCTTTGCTCGATTCCGGGGTCGACGCGGTCACCATCACCACGCCTCCGGACACCCGCCGCGATCTGGTGCTCGAGGCGGTGGCCCGAGGAGTGCACGTCATCGCGGACAAACCCTTCGCGCCAAATGCCGCAAGTGGGCGCGAACTGGCGACGGCAGCCGAGTCGGCGGGCGTCCTGCTCAGCGTCTTCCATAACCGCCGCTGGGACACCGACATCGCGACAGTCGCCGAAGTGCTACCGAGCCTGGGGGATATCTGGCGCTGCGAGTCGCGGTTCGATCTCGACGAACCCGGAAGTCTCGATGCCGGCCCGAGTGGGGGACTGCTTCGCGACCTCGGTGCGCACCTCGTCGACCAGATGCTGACGTTGTTCGGTCCTGCGGCCACGGTGTACGGGCATCTGGATGTCGTGGATCAGCCCGAGGGTCGTACCGACTGCGGATTCGCGGTCTCGTTGAACCATCTGAGCGGTGTTCACTCGACGGTGAGTGCCAGCAAGATCAATCACGTGGCGGCACGTCAGTGGCGTATCTACGGGTCTGCGGGGAGCTACGTCAGCGACGGCACAGATGTGCAGACCGATCAGATCAAGCAAGGTCTGCGGCCGGCCGACAACCTGGACTCCTGGGGCTACGAACGCCAGGATCGCCTCGGCGTGCTGTCGACGGCAAAGGGGTCGATGACGATTCCGTCGGCACAGGGTCGCTACGACGAGTACTACCGGCAGTTCGCCGCCGCCGTTGACGGCAGAGGTCCGCAGCCGGTACCGGCGTCGGAGGGGATTGCCGTGCTCGACGTACTCGACGCCGCGCGCCGCAGCTCCGAAACGGGTGACACCGTCCGACTCTGACAGGTCGTCAACGCCCAGTTGCCGTGTGACTCACGAGGGGGTGAGTCACACGGCAACGTCGGCTGCGGGCCGTATCAGTCGTACTGTGCCTCAGGCATTCTGGGGGAAGCCGAGATTCAGTCCGCCGTGACTCGGGTCGAGCCAACGGGTGGTGATGGCCTTGGCTCGGGTGAAGAAGTGGACGCCTTCGGTGCCGTGGGCGTGGGTGTCGCCGAAGAGCGACGCCTTCCACCCGCCGAAGCTGTAGTAGGCCATCGGGACCGGGATGGGCACGTTGATGCCGACCATGCCGACCTCGACCTCGTTCTGGAAGCGTCGGGCAGCGCCACCATCGTTGGTGAAGATGGCGGTGCCATTGCCGTACGGGTTGGAGTTGATCAACTCCAACGCCTCGTCGTAGGAGTCGACGCGCACCACCGACAGAACAGGTCCGAAGATCTCGTCGGTGTAGATGCTCATGTCGGGGGTGACGTTGTCGAATAGGGTCGGCCCCAACCAGAAGCCGTCGGCTGCACCGTCGGGATCTACGGTGCGGCCGTCAAGGACGACGGTGGCGCCGGCTTGTTCGCCGGCGTCGACATAGGAGGCGACCTTGTCCCGGTGAACCTTCGTGACCAGCGGGCCCATGTCGGAGTTGCGGGTGCCGTCGCCGGTCTTGATGGTCTTGGCACGTTCGGCGATCTTGTCGACGAGGTCATCGGCGACGTCGCCGACGGCCACGGCCACCGAGATCGCCATGCAGCGTTCACCGGCGGAGCCGAAACCGGCATTGACCATGGCGTCGGCCGCGAGATCGAGGTCGGCGTCGGGCAGGATGATGGCGTGGTTCTTGGCTCCGCCGAGAGCCTGCACGCGCTTGCCGGCCGCGGTGCCGGTGGAGTAGACGTACTCGGCGATCGGGGTGGACCCGACAAAGCTGATCGACTTGATCGCCTTGTTGGTGAGCAGTTCGTCGACCGCGGTCTTGTCGCCCTGCAGGACGTTGAACACGCCGTCGGGTAGACCCGCCTCTTTCCAGAGTTCGGCGAGCCAGATCGCGGCGGTGGGGTCCTTCTCCGACGGTTTGAGCACCACGGTGTTGCCGGCGGCGATGGCCACCGGGAAGAACCACATCGGCACCATCGCCGGGAAGTTGAACGGACTGATGATGCCGACAGGCCCCAGCGGTTGGCGCACCGAGTGCACGTCGACCTTGGTCGAGGCGTTCTCGGTGTAGCCGCCCTTGAGCAGATGCGGTATACCGCAGGCAAACTCGGCGACTTCCTGGCCGCGGCTGATCTCGCCGAGCGCGTCGGAGAGGACCTTGCCGTGTTCGGCGGTGATGATCGCGGCCAGTTCGGGTTTGCGGGCCTCGAGCAGTTCGCGGAAGCGGAACAAGATGGCCGTGCGCTTGGCCAGGCTGGTGTCACGCCAGGCCGGGAAGGCAGCGGAGGCGGCGTCGATGACTGCGCGGGCGTCCTCGACGTTGGCCAGCGCGACTTCGCCGGTGACAGCGCCGGTCGCGGGATTGGTCACCGGCGCCGTGTTGCTCGACGTGCCAGGGTAGGCCTTGTTGTTGACCCAGTGGGTGATGGTGGTGGTCATGGTGATTCTCCTGGATGGATGGGTGCGCCGGTCGAGTAGCCGCGAACAGGGTGAGGGCGTATCGAGACGTCGCCGGGTTCGGTCTCGATACGCTCCTCGCCTAGCGGCTCGGAACTACTCGACCAGCGGATTGGTGTCGGCTCGGTGCGTGTCGGCAGGATTCGGACGGGTGGATCGACTGCGCCTAGGCGCCGGGAATGGATGCGCGCGAAACCATCTCGACGGTTTGGGGCTGCCCGGTCTCGAGTGCCTTGACCCCGGCCGCGCACACCGCGGCGGCGGCGTACCCGTCCCATGCGCCCGGGCCATCGACGTTGTCGCCACGGCGGACCGCGTTGACCCAGCGCTGGATCTCGACGTCGTAGGCGACGCCGAATCGCTCGACGAATGACGGCGTGATGTCCCCGGTCGAGATCCCCGCGATCTTGCGGCCGTCGCCCGTGTCGGATTGAACGGGGTTGCGCTGCTTGCGGATCAGACCTTGGTCGAGGCCGATGAATGCCGAGCCCAGCTCGCCCACCAACTCGGTGCGTACCTCATAGGCGACACCGGTGGTCACGAAGCACTCGACGTCGACATGCCGGCCGGATTCGGTGGTGAAGATGGCGATCTGCGGATCCTTGAGGCCTTCGGGAGCGTTCGGATTCGAACCGGGTGCGATGATCTGCACCGAGGTGATCTCCTCGTCGAAGAAGAACCGTGTCGCGTCGACCTCATGCACGAGGGAGTCCTTGACGATCATCGCGCTGTCGAAGTTCGGCGGCACCGCGGGATTGCGGTGCACGAAGTGCGCGAGCAGCGGCTGCCCGAAGGTGCCGTCGTCGATGAGTCCCTTGAGCTGTTCGTACTCGTGATCGAAGCGGCGCATGAAACCGACCTGGATGAGCTTGCGGCCCAACTCGGCTTCGCGCTTCACGATCTCCAAGGACGTGGCGACATCGGTGGTGAGCGGCTTCTCGCACATCACCGGCTTGCCGGCCTCGAGACAGGCGAGCAGCTGCTTCTCGTGGGTCGGGCCGGGGGTGGCGAGGATGACCGCGTCGACGTCCGGATCGGCGATGGCGTCGAGCGGATCGTTGATCGCTCGGCAGCCCGGGATGGTGGCGGCCAGTTCCTCGGCCTTTTCCGGAAGGTAGTCGTTGAGCACCGTGACGGTGGCGCCCTTGGTGCGCTCGGTGATGCGGGCGACGTGGTCGGCACCCATCATGCCGACGCCGAGGACGGCGATGCGCAGGTCGGTGGTCATTGATTTCCTCCCGTGGTCAGGTCGGTCGAGTTCGGGTCGGTCGGGTTCAGGTATGGCCGCTGCACGGCCTTCCACTGCGCATACACGTCGTAGGCCTGCTGGGTGGACTCGAGTGTGGAGGTCTCCGACACGGGTACGTCCCACCAGGATTGGCTGTCCGGGGCGCCGATCAGCGGGTCGGTCTCCACATGGATGACGGTGGTGCGCTCGGCGGCCTTGGCGGCCTTGATGGCGTCGGTGAACTCCGCGGCCGTGGTGGCCCGGATGACATCGGCACCGAGCGAGGCGGCGTTGGCGGCGAGGTCCACTGGCAGGGTCGCGCCCTCGAGTCGCCCGTTGTCGCCGCGGTAGCGGTAGTTGGTGCCGAACCGTTGCGAACCCAGCGACTCCGAGAGGGAGCCGATCGAGGCGAACCCGTGGTTCTGCACCAGCACCACGATCACCTTCAGATTCTCCTGGACCGCCGTGACGAGTTCGGTGGCCATCATCAGGTAAGAGCCGTCGCCGACCATGACGAACACGTCACGGTCGGGGCAGGCCATCTTGACGCCGAGGCCGCCGGCCACCTCGTATCCCATGCAGGAGTAGCCGTATTCGACGTGGTAACCCTTCGCGTCGCGGGTTCGCCAGAGCTTGTGCAGGTCACCGGGCATGGAGCCCGCCGCGCAGACGACGACATCGCGTGGATCGGAGGTTTCGTTCACCAGCCCGATGACCGCACCCTGGGTCAGCGCCTCGTCGCCGGTGGCGACGTTGGTGCCGACCGAGGTTGGGGAGTAGGCCTGCTCGACGATGTCGTCCCACTCCTGCGCGAGTGCGGTGACCCGCTCCCGGTAGGTGGGGTCGACTGCGTACTCGGAGAGCAACTCGTCGAGGGCCTCGATGGATTCGCGTGCATCGGCGACCACGCTGTAGCCGCTGTGCTTTACCGAATCCAGGGACGCCACATTGATGTTCACGAAACGCACACCGTCGCCGGTGAACGCGGTGCGCGATGCGGTGGTGAAATCGCTGTAGCGGGTGCCGATACCGATCACCACATCGGCGTCGGCGGCCAGCGCGTTGGCAGCGGTGGTACCGGTCGAGCCGATGGCGCCGACGGACTGTGGGTGATCATAGGGCAGCGAGCCCTTGCCCGCCTGACTCTGCCCCACCGGAATGCCGGTCCGTTCACACAAGCGGGCCAAGGCGTCGGTGGCGTGGCTGTAGATGACACCACCGCCGGCAACGATGAGCGGACGCTGTGCCGAGGCGATGATCTCGGCGGCCTCGGCGATCACGTGGCGCTCCGGGAGCGGGCGGGCGACGTGCCAGGTGCGTTCGGCGAACAGGGATTCCGGGAATTCGAAGGCCTCGGCCTGGACGTCCTGGGGGATCGCGACGGTGGCGGCGCCGGTCTCCACCGGATCGGTGAGCACGCGCATCGCGCCGAGCAGGGCACCCGGCAACTGTTCGGGCCGCCACACCCGGTCGAAGTAGCGCGAGACCGGTTTGAACGCGTCGTTGACGGTGACGTCACCCGATGAGGGCAGTTCGAGTTCCTGCAGCACCGGGGAGGTGGCGCGGGTGGCGAAGGTGTCGGCCGGCAAGAGCAGAACCGGCAACCGGTTGATGGTGGCCAGCGCCGCGCCGGTCAGCATGTTGGTCGCTCCGGGACCGACGGATGCGGTCACCGCCCACGCCTGCAGCCGGTCCTTCATGCGGGCATAGCCGACGGCGGAGTGCACCATCGCCTGCTCGTTGCGTCCGAGGACATACTTCAGGGACAGCTCCCGACCACTGTTCACGTCGTCGATCTCGTTCTGCAGCAACGCCTGGCCGAGACCGGCGACATTGCCGTGACCGAAGATGCCGAAGCATCCGGCGAAGAACTTGCTCCGCTCGCCGTCGCGCTCGACGTACTGGTTGGCGAGGAATCGCACGGTCGCCTGGGCGACGGTGAGGCGGACGGTCGATTCACCGTGGGGGGTGCGGAGGCCGGTGACGCCGCCGGCGCGTCCGGAGTTGATCGGTGCCACGATGGCTTCTTTCTGGTCGGTGGGTGGTTGGGGTGGTGATCTCGATACGCCCTCGGCTAGCG
>NZ_JAPKFM010000080.1:0-890 GCF_026262595.1 Gordonia aquimaris
AGCCTGAATCCGTGGATGGGTTGTCGGGCGGGTGGGGTTGTGGTGTATGAATGCCTGGTTGTGTTGTGGGCGTGAGGCATTCACTGACCTGCGTCAGCTTTTTCACTAGGGTTCCTGGTCGTGGGCGGTCGGGTGGGGGTGGAGGGTCAGGTGGTGTTCACTGCGGCCCACAGTACGGTGAAGGCGTGTTGGGTGGGCCAGTGGCGGGGTAGGTGCAAGACTGGTGTTCGTGCTGGTCGCGCTAGTCGGGCGGGTATCGCGATCAGGGTGCGGCGCAGGGTTGCTCCACGCGCGGTGCGGAGCCTGGGAACGTTGGTGAGTGCGGCGAGGGTGCGCATCAGGTTGTGGCTGATCGCGGTCAGCGCGAGCCAGGCGGCGTTAGCGCCGAACACTCCGGAGGGCAGGTGTGCCAGGGGGCCGTCGATGAGGTCGGCGAACACGGTTTCGATGATGGCGTGGCGGCGGTGGGTGATGTCGGCGGTGACGGTGTCGTCGGTGGTGTTGGTGAAAAACGAGTGGTACCGCCAGGCGGGCATCAGGGTGTCGGTGTCGGCGGGGTGGTGGGCTGTGACCCGGCGCACGATGAGTCGGGCAGTGACTGGGTGGGTGGAATTCGGTTGCACGGTGTAGGTGGTTTCGGCGACTTCGGCATCGGAGATCAGTTCGCCGGTGTCGGGGTCGGTGACCGCCCCGGGGTAGTGCACCGGGGTCCAGGCGTCGTCTCCGATCGCGGTGATGGCGCGGGTGATCGCGGTATTGGTGCGCAGGACCAGCGAAAATGTTGCTCCGAGGCGTTGGCAGGTCCGCATCACCGCGGCGGTGCCATACGCGCAGTCGCCGCGCACGGTGATCTCCCCGCTCGCTCCACACCGGCGTGCGGTGGTCAGGGT
>NZ_JAPKFM010000081.1:0-878 GCF_026262595.1 Gordonia aquimaris
CCGCCCGGGTGAAGCGCGGCATGGCCGAGATGCTCAAGGGTGGCGTCATCATGGATGTGGTCACCGCTGAGCAGGCCAAGATCGCCGAGGATGCCGGTGCGGTGGCGGTGATGGCGCTCGAGCGCGTCCCGGCCGACATCCGTGCCCAGGGTGGTGTCTCGCGGATGAGCGATCCCGACATGATCGACGGGATCATCTCGGCGGTGTCGATCCCGGTGATGGCCAAGGCGCGGATCGGGCATTTCGTGGAGGCTCAGGTGCTGCAGAGCCTCGGCGTGGACTATGTCGACGAGTCGGAGGTGTTGACCCCGGCCGACTATGCCAATCACATCGACAAGTGGGCGTTCACGGTGCCGTTCGTGTGTGGCGCCACCAATCTGGGTGAGGCGTTGCGCCGGATCACCGAGGGTGCGGCGATGATCCGTTCCAAGGGGGAGGCCGGCACCGGTGACGTGTCGAACGCGACCACGCACATGCGCAAGATCCGCGATGAGATCCGCCGGTTGACGTCGTTGCCCACAGACGAGCTGTATGTGGCGGCCAAGGAGCTGCAGGCGCCCTACGACCTGGTCGTCGAGGTCGCGCAGGCCGGCATACTGCCGGTCACGCTGTTCACCGCCGGTGGTATCGCCACCCCGGCCGATGCGGCGATGATGATGCAACTCGGTGCCGAGGGTGTGTTCGTCGGGTCGGGGATCTTCAAGTCGGGTAACCCGGCTCAGCGTGCGGCGGCGATCGTGCAGGCCACCACCTTCCACGACGATCCCGACGTGCTGGCGAAGGTGTCGCGCGGGCTCGGTGAGGCGATGGTCGGCATCAACGTCGACGACATTCCGCAGCCACACCGCCTCGCCGAACGAGGCTGGTAGCCGATCTGC
>NZ_JAPKFM010000082.1:0-855 GCF_026262595.1 Gordonia aquimaris
CCGTTGCCTTCTGGTGAGCAAACGTGAGCATTGCTGCTGTGTCTGCGGTGTCATCAGGCAGCCTCGCCTTGCGGTGAGGCGGTCCCCGTCTGACCAACACTGGTGGTGTTGTGCGGGGTTGACGTTTCATCGCCTCCTGCGTCGCCCGCTTGCGCGGGGTCGGTCTCCTGGCTGGCTCCACGTCCTGCCACCGAGCCACTCTCGGTGGGACTCTGTTCACCCAGGGTGTGGGTGTCGCCGAGTCGGGCGAGGTTGATCGCGGCGTTGCGATCACGATCGATCCGCACGCCGCAGTTGTCACACACGAACACCCGATCCGCCAGCGACAGTTTGGTTTTCACTGCCAGGCAGGCCGAGCATGTTTTCGATGACGGATACCAACGGTCGGCCTCGACGAGAACCGAACCGTACCACCGTGTTTTGTAGCCGAGCAGCCGCCGGATTTCGGCAAGCGACGCATCAGCTAACGCCCGATTCAGGCCACGTTTGCGCGAACCCCCGGCCGAGCCCATCGCGGCCGCGTTCAATGTTTCCACCACGATCACCTGATGGTGCGCAGCGAGTGTGGTGGTGGCCTTGTGTAGGACGTCGCGGCGTACCGCTGCGGCGCGGGCGTGGGTACGCCCGATCCGCTGCTGCGTGACGCGCCACCGGTTCGACGGCTGCTGCCGAGTCTGGGTGGCCGAATCATAGCGGCCACGCTGGCGGGCGGCGCCCCGCTGCAACACCCGTAGCCGATGCTGGGCGGCGGTCAACGATTTCGGCGCCGCGACCCGCGCCACTTCACGCCCGTCCGGGGTAGCCACAACCAGCAGACCGTCAGCCTTCACCCCGACATCAACACCCACCACCGGC
>NZ_JAPKFM010000083.1:0-791 GCF_026262595.1 Gordonia aquimaris
ATTCCGGCGTCGTCGGCGGCGGTGGTGGCCAATCGGTCGGCGATCGGTGAGCAGTATGTGGATTTGCAGCCGACGTCGTCGCAGGGACCGTATCTGGAGAACGGTTCGGTGATCACCGATACGTCGGTGCCGCCGGAGCTCGAGGACGTGGTGGCCTCGGCGATCGATTTCACGTCGTCGATACCGGTGGACGACCTGCATACGGTGATCACCGAGTTGGGTAAGGCGTTTGATGGTCGGGCCAATGATCTGACGCGGCTGACCGATTCGTTGTCGAAGTTGTCGCGGGCGGGTTATGACTCGTTGGATGAGACGATTTCGTTGATCCAGAATTCTGATGTGGTGTTGGCAACCCAGGCCGAGCAGTCCGATGCGATCTTGTCGTGGTCGCGGAATCTGGATGTGGTGACGGCGACGTTGGCGGCTGCGGATCCGGATTTGCGGCGGTTGTTGAGTACGGGTACGGCGTCGGCGACGCAGATTTCGACGTTGTTGCAGGACAGTGGTGGCGACATCTCGACGGTGGTCAAGCAGTTGGCGAGCACTGTGCGCACCATCGAGCCCACCGCATTCGCGATCAGTCCGACGTTCGCGATGTTGTCCCTGCTGTCGGCCGGAGCGCACAGTCCGGCACCGGGGGATGGTCAGATTCATTTCGGTGTGGTGTTGGAGACGAATAATCCGGCGGCGTGTACGCGGGGGTATGAGGGCACTCAGGCGATGGTGGATCGGCTCAAGCGCGAGGACCCGTCCTTCGACATCCGGTATGACGATTTCCCGTTCAACACGAA
>NZ_JAPKFM010000084.1:0-756 GCF_026262595.1 Gordonia aquimaris
AGCCTGGATCCGTGGATGAATCCGGGGTGTCGATAACGTGAAAATGCCCTCTGAGCTGGAATGATTGGTGGTGTTGAGACACAAAACATTCCAGCTCAGAAGGCACTTCCAGTGAAAGTATCGCATACGTTCTCCGCCACGTCCGCTATCTTCGACGACGACAACCTGGTGTCGCATGCCGGACTGGTACCGGTCATGGCGGTGGCCGAATCGACCGGGTTGGCCTCATCGCTGGGCGACCGGGTCGACCTCGGCACCACTCAGGTCGCCTCAGCCGGGGCCAACCTCGCGCCGAAACTGTTAACCGTGATCGCCGGATTGTGTTGCGGCGCTGACAGTATCGACGACCTCGGGATGGTCCGCAGTGGTGGGCACACCCGCCTGTTCGACCGCGTGTACGCCCCAGCCACCATCGGGCAAACGCTGCGCGAGTTCACCCCCGGCCATGCCCGAGCGCTCAACGCGGTGATGACCCAAACATTGCCGGCGATGTGCGCCACCGCGGGTCTACTACCCGCCGACGGGTCCCGGGTGTTTGTCGACATCGACTCGCTGCTGCGCCCGGTCTACGGCTACCAGAAAGAAGGCGGCTCGTACGGGCACGCCAAGATCGCCGGGCGTGAACTCCTACGCAAAGGACTGTCCCCGCTCATCAGCACCCTGTCCGCACCCGGGCATCCACCGGTGATCGGCAACGCCTGGCTGCGTGCGGGACGTACCGCCTCCGGTAACGGGGCAGCACGAATGATCGCTGAA
>NZ_JAPKFM010000085.1:0-753 GCF_026262595.1 Gordonia aquimaris
CGGCGGCGGCGTCGTTGTGTCGGTGCTTTTGTCGGCCGCCGGTGGTGGTGGTTTGAATCGGATACGTCGTAGTCCGGGGAACAGTTTCTCCATGCTTTCGGTATCGCCGCCGATGACGAGGCCTTCGGGAGTGATGAACTCGGTGCGTAACCGGCCGTGGCGGTCGCGGTACTGGTCGTCGAGCCACGACCCGAACGTCTTACGGATGTGGGAGAAGCGGTCTTTGACGTTCAGATTGTCCGGTTCGGTCTGACCACCCTGGCCCGGATCGGCATGGTTGTATTCGGCGACGTGATCGATATCGGCCCGCCACGCGGGGGTGTCGTTACCTAGCACCACGCTATAGCCGTCGCGAATTCGGATGAAGGCGTCCAACGCGGCCGTCGGCCGATACGGATCCGACGGCAGATGGGCGTCCAGGGTGAACCCGCCATCCGGGTCCGGTGTGGTGTCAGTGGGTACCAGATGTTTGATGACCGCATCGGTACGCGCGGCGAGGTCCCGCACATGCGCGTCGTCGATGACGCCGTAGCCGTCGATGAATCCGGCATGCTCAGCACCATCCAGGGTGGCCTCGTCACACACGACGTGGATGACGATCTTCGCATCCGCCGGTGGCGCCGTGGTCGCCTCGGGAATCACGGCGGTGCAGGTGTCGACACCACATAGGCATTCGAACGGTGTGCCCGACAACAGGGCGAACATCGCATCTGAGGCCCGCTGCTGGCGGGTTCGTTCGTCGTTGTCGCACAC
>NZ_JAPKFM010000086.1:0-608 GCF_026262595.1 Gordonia aquimaris
GGACTTGACCGACCCAACCCCGCAGAGCATCCTCAATAACGCGCCAAGGTGGTCCCATGCTCGTGGCAATCCAGGTGGCCCCATAGCGGTGGCAAATGACAAACAACCGCAACGCCCGCTCACGGACCTCTGGATCGATCTTCTTCGGCATAACGCTCATCCTTCCTAACTCAGAAGGAAACGGCATCAAACCTAGGGTGATTCACGTCCTTGATTGCACACAGATAGAGCTTGCCCTCACGGGTGTGGTGTTCGGTGATACCAGTGAGCCACAACCGATGTGGCTCCTCGGCGGTGAAGTCGCGCTGGACCAGATCATCGTGGACTGGTGGTCCCGGTCGTCGGCCGTTACGACCTCGCTTCTTGCCGAACACCGACCACCAGGCGTTGTCGCGGCAGATCCGCCACGCGGTCCGCTCGGCCATCGACTCACCCACGGTGGCGGCTTCCCCGGCGAGGAATCGGTAGCCGAATTCCGGGTCCTCGCGGTGGGCATCGAACAGGGCATTCGCCCGATACGCCGCGGCCAGCTTGGCATTGGTGACCGGGCTGGCCAGCCACCGGTAGTAGGGCTGGCGCGAGAGCTGAAGTACCCGACACGACACGCG
>NZ_JAPKFM010000087.1:0-575 GCF_026262595.1 Gordonia aquimaris
GTCACCGAAGGCCCCCAACACCGTTGGGGGCCTTCGGCATATCCAGGGCGCCCGGTGACTTCTGGCCAGCGACCCATTGTGGGTGGTACGGCGAACGTCGTGCAGCGGGAAGAACTCGGAGTCGCGACGAACGGGTTGGCCGACGGAATCCCACAATGCACGGATCGTCGCGACGGCTTCCTTCAATCGAGCCACCGGTGTGGACCGTTCCACTCCGTAGGGTTCACAGACGGTCGGCCGTGTCGGTGTTGGCGAACCAACGGCCGACCAGTTCATCGCGCCTCCTCTCAAGTCCTCCCCCACGTGCGCGCGGAGGGCGAAGCGATTCCCGGGGGGACGAACCGATCCACCCGGCCGGAGCTCACACCACGCGACGTAGCACCCCCGCCGCGAGGTCGTCGTCGGCGGCCAGCGCGAGCACCTCACCAAACCCGGCGACGAGGCAGTCGGCGAACAACTCGAGGTCGGTGATGGCGGCGCCGTCGGAGTTCAGGCCCAGGCAGGCGGTGCCGTTGTGGGTGATCATCGTCGCCATCATCGCGCAGCCGGGTAGCGGTCCGAACGGGAACATCCGT
>NZ_JAPKFM010000088.1:0-383 GCF_026262595.1 Gordonia aquimaris
CTAGCTGATCGAGTAGCCGCCGAGCCGCTGGGCGAGGTGGCGTATCGAGATCTGTGGGGCGGCTACTGCTGTGACGCTCAGGCAGCGGCAGACAGGTTGTCGAGGTTGAGGGTCCGCCGGTTGTGGGCGGGGAGTGGTGTGCGGGTGGGGTCGACGGCGGTGGGTGGGATGAGCCAGGGGTGGCGGTCGGTGCCGAGGAACACGTCCCAGCCGTTGTGGTGGATGTCGGTGTGGCAGGCGGGGCAGAGTAGGCAGCTGTTGTCGAGGCTGGTGTCGCCGCCGTCGATCCAGTGGGTCAGGTGGTGGGCTTGGGTGCGGTTGGCGGGTGCGCCGCATTTGATGCAGCATTCGTCTCGGACGTGCAACGCTTTTCGGATGTGTGG
>NZ_JAPKFM010000089.1:0-372 GCF_026262595.1 Gordonia aquimaris
CACCAGATAGGAGACCTTGGTGTCGGCACGCGCGGCGATGTCGCGCACATGCTCGCCCGAGATCACTCCGTGGCCGTCCATGAAACCGGCATGGTTCGCCATCCCTTTCACGGTGGCCTCGTCGGCGACGACGTGGAGGACGGCCTTGCAGTCCGCCGGCGGCACCACCCCGGGCTCCGGGATGACCGCGGTGCAGTCGTCACTACCGCAGTCGCATTCGAACATGGTGCCCGACAGCAGGCAGAACATGGCATCGGATTGTCGTTGCGGCTTGGTGCGCGGATCGTGTTCACACACACTGTCGGCCAATGCGGCCACCGCGGCGGCGGCGATCCGCACGTTCTCCGCCGACATCACCCCGGTGATCTCGGC
>NZ_JAPKFM010000009.1:0-159618 GCF_026262595.1 Gordonia aquimaris
CCCCCATCGGGGAACGGGCCGCGTGTACGTCTCGCGTCGGAGAACGGCCTACTTGGCCTTCTCCAGCACCTCGACGATGCGCCAGTGCTTGGTCGCCGACAGCGGGCGGGTCTCCATGATCCGCACGCGGTCGCCGATACCGGCGATCTCGTTCTCGTCGTGTGCCTTGACCTTGCTCGTGGTCCGGATGATCTTGCCGTACAGCGGATGCCGCGTACGATCTTCCAGCTCGACCACGATGGTCTTCTGCATCTTGTCGCTCACCACATAGCCGATCCGCTCCTTGCGGCTCGCACGCGGGTTGCTCGCGACGTTCTGGCTTGCGCTCACTGTCTGGTCCTCACTCATGCGTCATCACCATCCGGTCCCGACGCCAGACCCAGCTCACGCTCACGCATCACCGTGTAGATCCGCGCGATCTCGCGACGCACAGTCCGCAGACGACGGTTGTTGTCGAGCTGGCCGGTGGCCATCTGGAAACGAAGGTTGAACAGCTCTTCCTTCGACTCACGCAGACGATCGACCAGATCGGTGTCATTGAGCTCGCGCAGCTCAGACGCAGCCACTCCGAGTGCCATCAGAACTGCTCCTCTCTGGTCACGATGCGGGTCTTGATCGGGAGCTTGTGCTGCGCGCGACGCAAAGCCTCGCGAGCGGTCTCCTCGTTGGGGTAGGTCATCTCGAACAGCACACGGCCCGGCTTGACCGGGGCCACCCACCATTCCGGCGAACCCTTACCCGAACCCATACGGGTCTCGGCAGGCTTCTTGGTCAGCGGACGGTCCGGGAAGATGTTGATCCACACCTTGCCGCCACGCTTGATGTGCCGGTTGATGGCGATACGAGCGGACTCGATCTGCCGGTTGGTGATGTACGCACCCTCGAGAGCCTGGATGCCGTAATCGCCGAACGTCACCTTGGTGCCGCCCTTGGCCTGGCCCTTCAGGCTGGGGTGATGCTGCTTGCGGTGCTTGACCCGACGGGGGATCAGCATGATCAGCCCTCCTGCTTCTCGGTGGCCGCACCAGCACCCGCGGTCGCCTCTGCCGGAGCCTCCGCCGCGCGTCCCGCGTCGGTGCTCGTGGCAGTGGTGCCCGAAGCACCGCTGCGACGGGGCCGGCTGGGCCGGCGGGGACGACGGTCCTCGGTGGCCGGCGCAGCTGCACTGAGCTCGCGCTTGCCGCCGACGATGTCGCCCTTGTAGATCCACACCTTCACGCCGATGCGGCCGAAGGTGGTCTTGGCTTCATAGAGTCCGTAGTCGATGTCGGCGCGCAGCGTGTGCAGCGGCACCCGACCTTCGCGGTAGAACTCACTGCGGCTCATCTCTGCGCCACCCAGGCGACCCGAGCACTGGACCCGGATGCCCTTCACGTTCGGCTGACGCATCGCCGACTGGATCGCCTTGCGCATCGCGCGGCGGAAGGCCACACGGTTGCTCAGCTGCTCGGCGACGCCCTGGGCCACCAGCTGGGCCTCGGACTCTGCGTTCTTCACCTCGAGGATGTTCAGCTGTACCTGCTTGCCGGTCAGCTTCTCCAGGTCACCACGGATCCGGTCGGCCTCGGCGCCGCGGCGACCGATGACGATGCCCGGACGGGCGGTGTGGATGTCGACGCGGACCCGGTCACGGGTGCGCTCGATCTCCACCTTGGCGATGCCGGCGCGCTCGAGTCCCGTGGACAGGAGCTTGCGGATGGCGACATCCTCTTTCACGTAGTCCGCGTACTGCTTGTCGGCGTACCACCGCGAACTCCAGTCGGTGGTGATGCCCAGACGGAAGCCGTGCGGGTTGATTTTCTGGCCCACTACTGAGCTCCCTTCTTCGGCTGACGTGAGCGTCCGCGGCCGGCGGGGGCCTTCTCGGGAAGGCTCTCGACGACGACGGTGATGTGGCTGGTGCGCTTGCGGATGCGGAACGCACGGCCCTGCGCACGCGGCTGGAACCGCTTGAGCGTGGGGCCCTCGTCGGCGAACGCGGTCGCAACCACGAGACTCCGGCGATCGAGGTCCAGGTTGTTCTCCGCGTTGGCGACGGCGCTGGCGAGCACCTTGTACACCGGCTCGGAGGCCGACTGCGGAGCGAACCGCAGGATGTCGAGGGCCTCGTCCACGTTCTTGCCGCGGATCAGGTCCAGCACCCGGCGTGCCTTCATCGGGGTGACGCGCACGAACCGTGCGGTGGCCTTGGCCGTGGGATTATCGGTCTGCGTAGTCATTACCGGCGCTTCGCTTTCCGGTCATCCTTGATGTGACCCTTGAAGGTACGGGTGGGGGCGAACTCGCCCAGCTTGTGCCCGACCATGGACTCCGAGACGAACACCGGCACATGCTTGCGTCCGTCGTGGACGGCGAAGGTGTGACCGATGAAGTCGGGGATGATGGTCGAACGGCGCGACCAGGTCTTGATGACCTGCTTGGTGCCCTTCTCGTTCTGCGTGTCCACCTTGGCAAGCAGGTGGTCGTCGACGAACGGGCCCTTCTTGAGGCTGCGTGGCATTCTCTAACTCCCTCCTGTGCTTATCGCTTGTTCTTGCCGGTGCGACGACGCCGAACGATCAGCTGGTCGCTGGCCTTGTTCTTACGGGTCCGGCCCTCAGGCTGGCCCCACGGGCTCACCGGGTGACGACCACCCGAGGTCTTGCCCTCGCCGCCACCATGCGGGTGGTCGACCGGGTTCATCACGACGCCACGCACGGTCGGGCGCTTGCCCTTCCAACGCATACGGCCGGCCTTGCCCCAGTTGATGTTGCTCTGCTCGGCGTTGCCGACCTCACCGACGGTGGCGCGGCAGCGCACGTCGACACGACGGATCTCGCCGGACGGCATACGCAGGGTCGCGTAGGTGCCCTCCTTACCGAGCAGCTGGATGGCGGCACCGGCGCTACGGGCCATCTTCGCGCCACCACCCGGACGCAGCTCCACGGCGTGGATCTGGGTACCGGTCGGGATGTTGCGCAGCGGCAGGTTGTTGCCGGGCTTGATGTCTGCGCCGGCACCGCTTTCCACCACGTCGCCCTGGTTCAGGCCGCGCGGGGCGATGATGTAGCGCTTCTCGCCGTCCACGTAGTGCAGCAACGCGATCCGCGCGGTGCGGTTCGGGTCGTACTCGATGTGTGCGACCTTGGCGTCGATGCCGTCTTTGTCGTTGCGACGGAAGTCGATGACGCGGTAGGCGCGCTTGTGACCGCCACCCTTGTGCCGGGTGGTGATGCGGCCGTGGGCGTTACGTCCACCGTGGCCGTGCAACGGGCGAACCAGCGACTTCTCCGGATGGTCACGGGTGACCTCGGCGAAGTCGGCGCCACTGGCACCACGACGACCCGGGGTCGTCGGCTTGTATCTACGAATAGCCATGTTCTAGTCCCTCAGTTCTGCGAGTCCCGGTCAGCCGACCGGTCCTCCGAAGATCTCGATGGGCTTGCTGTCGGCGGCCAGGGTCACGATCGCGCGCTTGGTGTCCTTGCGCTTGCCGTAGCCGAAGCGGGTGCGCTTGCGCTTGCCCTGCCGGTTGGCGGTGTTCACGCTGGTGACCGTGACGTCGAAGATCTTCTCGACCGCGATCTTGATCTCGGTCTTGTTCGACTCCGGGTGCACCAGGAAGGTGTACACGTTGTCCTCCATGAGCCCGTAGGACTTCTCGGAGATCACCGGCCCCAGGATGATGTCACGCGGGTCTGCCTGCGTAGCCATCTCAGGCCTCCTTCTTCTGGGTGTTCTGCTCGATGAACGCGTTGAGCGTCTCGACGCTGAACACCACCTCGTCCGAGTCCAGGACGTCGTAGGTGTTGAGCTGATCCGGTGCGATCGGCAGAACGTTCTGCAGGTTCGCGACGCTCTTCCAGGCGGTCACGTCCTCACGGCCGAGGACCACCAGGAACTTGCGACGGTCGCTGAGTGCCTCGAGGAACAGACGTGCCGACTTGGTCGACGGGGTCTGCCCGGCCACCAGTTCGGTGATCACGTGGATACGCTCGTTGCGGGCCCGGTCCGAGAGGGCGCCACGCAGGGCGGCGGCCTTCATCTTCTTGGGCGTGCGCTGGCTGTAGTCACGCGGCTGCGGACCGTGCACGGTGCCACCGCCGGCGAACTGCGGTGCGCGGGTCGAACCCTGTCGGGCGCGACCGGTGCCCTTTTGGCGGTACGGCTTGGCGCCGCCGCCGGAGACCGCGCCACGGGTCTTGGTCGCATGGGTGCCCTGACGGCCTGCGGCCTGCTGGGCCACGACCACCTGGTGCATCAGCGAGATGTTGGCCGGTGCGTCGAACAGCTCGGCGGGCAGATCAACGGTGCCGTTGGTCGTGCCGTCGGCCGTCTTCACGTCCAGCGTCAGCTTTGTCGTTGTCTCGGTGCTCACTTGGTCGCACCACCCTTCACTGCGTCGCGGATCACCACGATGCCGCCCTTGCGGCCGGGGATCGCGCCCTTGATCAACAGCAGACCGGCTTCGGCGTCCACCGCATGCACGGTCAGGTTCTGTGTGGTCACGGTGTCGTTACCCATCCGGCCGGCCATCCGCATGCCCTTGAACACGCGACCCGGGGTGGCACAGCCACCGATCGAGCCGGGTGCACGGTGCACGCGGTGCGCGCCGTGGCTGGCACCGAGACCGGAGAAGCCGTGGCGCTTCATCGCGCCGGCGAATCCCTTGCCCTTGGAGGTGCCGGTGACGTCGACCTTGGTGCCGTTCTCGAAGATCTCGGCGGTCAGCTCCTGGCCGATCTCGAGTTCCGAGACGTCCGCGATGCGGATCTCGGCGAGATGACGGCGCGGGGTGACACCGGCCTTGGCGTACTGGCCGGCGACGGGCTTGTTGACCTTGCGCGGGTCGATGGCGCCGTAGGCCAGCTGCACGGCGGTGTAGCCGTCGCGGTCGGCGGTCCGGAGCTGGGTGATGACGTTCGGTCCGGCCTGGATGACCGTCACCGGGACGACACGGTTGTTCTCGTCGAAGACCTGGGTCATCCCGAGCTTGGTGCCCAGAATTCCCCGTGTGGCACTTTGATGGTTGGTCGCGCTCTGATTGCTCATGATTTCTTCTCGCCCCCCGCCTACTGGATGTTGACGTCGACGCTGGCCGGCAGGTCGATGCGCATCAGCGCGTCGACCGTCTTCGGCGTCGGGTCGAGGATGTCGATGAGTCGTTTGTGGGTGCGCATCTCGAAGTGTTCGCGGCTGTCCTTGTACTTGTGCGGCGAACGGATGACGCAGTAGACGTTCTTCTCGGTGGGCAACGGCACCGGGCCGACCACCCGTGCCCCGGTGCGGGTCACGGTTTCCACGATCTTGCGCGCCGAAGCGTCGATCGCCTCGTGGTCGTAGGCCTTGAGCCTGATGCGGATCTTCTGTCCCGCCACGCTGTGTCCTCTTCCGTCAGTTGTTCTCGACAGACAAACACCGCGTGACCTGATGCCGCCCCGAAGGACAAGCCGGCGCAATTCGCCGCTGGACACATGACCACCCGCGTGAGATTCGGGGATCGACGCTGTTCATCTATCGTTGTACGTTGGCTCGCCACTTGAGCGAACCGGCTGTGCTCCGGCACCCGCGGTCGGGCGTGTCGTGTCCGTACGCCTGATTCAGCGCACGCGTTACACGCCCTGGCCCGGAATCCGGGGCCTGGGAGTCATTCACCTGATCGAGGCCGCAGTGATCCTGCGTCCGCCGGTCAAGGCAACCCGAACAGTATGCACCACCCCGGGGCGCAGATTCAAATCCACTCCGGAACCCGACTCACCAGGCCTTGGCACGGCGGTCGACAGAACCCGGAATCTCGCCGAGAGAACCGCCCCAACCACCACCAGACCCGGCCCCCCTGAAGGTTCGCTCGGCGAGATTCCGGGTTCTGTCGACGCGAAAAAGGGTTCTGTCGACGCGAAACAGGGTTCTGTCGGCGAACAGAACTGCACCTTACCCACGGGTAAGGTAGCTCCATGACCCACTCCCCGACCTACAGCCTCCGTCGCCGGCTGCCCGACAACGTCGTCGGCCACACCCTGTTCTCGCTGGGCATGGTCGCCCGGGTGCCCTACTTCGGCACGGTGCTGCCCTACGTCACCGACATGCGACCCGGCTACTGCCGGGTCACCGGCCCGAACTGGTTCGGCGTGCACAACCATCTCGGCACGTTCCACGCGATCGCCGCCTGCAACCTCGCCGAGGCGGCGATGGGAATGCTCATGGAGGCCAGCACCCCGACCACCCATCGGTGGATACCCAAGGCGATGTCCACCCGCTACCTCGCCAAGGCCACCACGCGGCTGACCGCTGAGGCAACCCTGCCCGCCGACGTTGACTTCGCGAGCATCGTCGAGGGGACCGATGTGGTGATCGATGTCCGAGTGCTCGACAAGCACGGCACCGAGGCGGTGCATTGCGACATCACCACATGGGTCACGCCGCACAACTGATCGTTCACTCTGCCACCCCCGCCACATACTTCTAGGCTGAGACGGCGGGGATGCGCAGTGGACACGTCGCACCGGCGGCTGTGCAGGCGAGGGCGCCTGGCGACGGGGCAACGGGAGAGGACTCAGAAATGTGCGGCGTATGTGGTGAGATCCGGTTCGACGCAACTTCTCCGGACATCTCGGCGGTTGACGCGATGACCTGCGAGATGACCCGACGCGGCCCCGACGGCTCCGGCGTGTTCGCCAAGGGCTCGGTTGCACTGGGCCATCGGCGGTTGAAGATCATCGACCTCACCGAACGCGGCGGCCAGCCGATGGTCGACCCGGAACTGGCCCTGGCACTGGTGTTCAACGGCTGCATCTACAACCATCGCGAACTACGCGGCGAACTCGAGGCCAAGGGCTACCGCTTCTTCTCCCATGCCGACAGCGAGGTGATCCTCAAGGCCTTCCATGCGTGGGGCCCCGACTGCGTCGACCATCTCATCGGAATGTTCGCCTTCGCCGTCGTCGACACCGACAGCGGCACGGTGACCCTGGCGCGCGACCGCCTCGGCATCAAGCCGCTCTACATCGCCGAGACCCCCGGACGGCTCCGGTTCGCCTCGTCGGTGCAAGCGCTGTTACGTGCCGGTGATGTCGATACCTCGATCGACCGATTCGCACTCCATCACTACTTCAGCTTCCACGCGGTGGTGCCCGCACCGCACACCATCTACAACGGCATCCGGAAACTGCCTCCGGCCACGGTGCGCACCATCACACCGGACGGGCGCAGCACCGAACGACGCTACTGGGAACCGAGTTTCGAACCGCATCCGGATCGAGCCGACTGGGACGAACGGCGCTGGCAGCACGAGATCCTGGAGTCGCTGCGCACGTCGGTCCGGCGCCGCATGGTCGCCGACGTCCCGGTGGGCGTCCTGCTGTCCGGAGGGGTCGACTCCTCGCTGGTGGTGGCGCTGCTGGCCGAGCAGGGGCAGCACGATCTGGCCACCTTCAGCATCGGGTTCGATTCGGCCGGAGGAGAATCCGGCGACGAGTACGCCTACTCCGATCTGATCGCCGACACCTTCGCCACCGATCACCACAAGATCCACATCGGCACCGACCGCCTGCTGCCGGCGGTCCCCGACACCGTCGCCGCGATGGGCGAGCCGATGGTCAGCCACGATTGTGTTGCCTTCTACCTGCTCTCCGAGGAGGTCAGCAAGTCGATCAAGGTGGTGCAATCCGGGCAGGGCGCCGACGAGATCCTGGGCGGATACTCCTGGTATCCACCTTTGCGTGACACCCCACGCTCCGACACCACCAAGGCCTACGCCAACGCATTCTTCGACCGCGGCCATCGCGCTGTCCTGGACATCCTCGACGAGCGCTATCACGTTGACGCCGACTACGACCCGAGTTGGGAGTTCGCGCTGGCCCACCAGTCCGCGCCGGGCGCGCGTACGGCCGTCGACGCCGCACTGCGGCTCGACACCACCGTGATGCTGGTCGACGACCCGGTCAAGCGCGTCGACACGATGACGATGGCGTGGGGTCTGGAGGCCCGGGTGCCATTCCTCGATCACGAGTTCGTGGAACTGGCCGCGACCTGTCCGCCCGACCTCAAGCTGGCCCACGGCGGAAAGGGAGTTCTGAAGCAGGCCAGCCGATCCCTGCTGCCCGCTGCGGTGATCGACCGCACCAAGGGCTATTTCCCGGTACCGGGAATCCGCCATCTCGACGGCGGACTGCTCGACCTGGTCACCGACACGCTGCGGTCGAGCTCGGCAGTGGACCGCGGTCTGTACCGGCCGGCGGCCCTCGACCGACTCTTCGCCGACCCCAACGGAATCCGTACCACCCTCGACGGCAACGAACTCTGGCAGGTCGCGCTGCTGGAGATGTGGTTGCAGAGTATGGAAGCGATCACCGCTCGATGACCGCTCGCGAGCCGTTCGCGTCAGGCCCCACCATCGACCCGCGGGCCACCGCACCGACCAGTCGGGTCCGGTTCGACGACCGGGGCTGGCACACCTATGGCGCATCGGTCTCTCCGGACGGGTCGGCTTTCGCCTACATCGTCGACGACGGCGACGGCTATCCACGCGCGGCCCAGCGGTCGTTGTCCACCGACGGCGTCGGCGAACTCCGCTGGGTGCGACTTCGTGCCAACGGCCCGGTGCGCCGGGTGATCCACTCCACCGACAGCCGCTGGCTGGCCGTGGAGATCGCCCCCAGCGGCGGCGAGCATCACCAGGTGTGGGTGGTCACCACCGACGCCGAGGACGACACCGCCTATCGGGTCGGCGCCACCAGGCCTGACGGACGCTCGTTCGGAACTGTGTCGCTGGTCGGCTGGGACACCGATTGGGTGCTGATCACCGCCACCGAACCCGATGGCACCGCCCACAGTCTGCGGGTGCACCCCGGTACGGGCACGACGATGACCCTCGACGTCCGCGTCGGCGGGGCCCTCATCGACTCGTGGAAGGGCGCAACACTCGTGCGGGTCGGCCCCCGGGGGTATCGCGACATCGTCCTCATCCGTCGCCGGATCGACACCGTCGAGGACGCCATCGCCATGACGCCGCTGCTGCCGAACGATCCCGGCTCGGTCACCGATCAGGGCTACATCCTCGATCAGGGTTTCGACCATCCGTCCCTGGTGTTCGTGGGTCCGCCGCAGGACGAACAACGCGATCTCGACAGTGTGCAGGCGTTGGTAGTCAGCGACTTCGACGCCAAATTCCCGCGTCTGCTCGGCGTGGAAGTGGCCGATCGCGGGGTGCGGTTCCGGGTGTTGGCCCAACGGCCGGACGTCGGCGTCGACGAGTTCGCCGTGTCGCATGACCAGTCCACCGTCGTGCTCCTGTGGAATCATGCCGGCCGCAGTGAACTTCAGATCCTCACCCTGCCCGATCAGACGCTGCACGAACCGATCCGATTGCCCGGCGAGGTGGCGCACGAGCTGTCCATCAGCGCCGCCGGCAAACTCGTCGCGGTCACCGTCTCCAGCCCGCAGCGCTCTCCACTCGTCCACCTGATCAACACGATCAGCCGCGATGTGGTTGCGGTCCGCGACGACGTGGTCGCCGGCGACGGACCGTCGGCCGCGTTGCGGCCCGAACTCGTGCAGTTCTCCGCACGGGACGGTATGCCTCTGTCCGGATGGCTGTTTCGGGCAACACCGAACGACGGATCGGGCCCCGGTCCGACGCTGGTGTACTTCCACGGCGGTCCCGAGGGCCAGACCCGGCCCGAGTACAACTTCCTGTTCGGACCGCTCGTCGACGCCGGCATCACCGTGTTTGCCCCCAACGTGCGCGGATCGTCGGGCTACGGCCGACTGTTCTCTCACGCCGACGACCGTTACGGGCGCTACGCCGGCATCGACGACGCGGCAGACTGTGCCGAATATCTGATCGACCACGGCATCGCCGATCCCGACGCGGTGTACTGCGCGGGACGCAGTTACGGTGGCTATCTCACCCTGGCGTGTCTGACCTTTCATCCCGACATGTTCGCCGCCGGGATCGCGATTTGCGGCATGAGTGATCTGGAGTCGTTCTTCCGCAACACCGAACCGTGGATCGCGGTGGCCGCCTACACCAAGTACGGGCACCCCGAGTCCGACCGCGAACTGCTCGCCGACCTCTCCCCGATCCACCGGATCGACGACGTCCGCGCACCCCTGCTGGTCATCCACGGGGCGCACGACACCAACGTCCCGGTCAGTGAATCCCAACAGATGGTCGACGAGCTGCGTGCGCGCGGCGCGGTCGCCGAGCTGTTGCTGTTCAACGACGAAGGGCACGAGATCGTCAAACGGCACAACCAACAGATCCTCACCGAAGCCGTGGCCGGATGGATTCACGCACATCCCTCGCGCGCCACCGGAGCCCGCCGATGACCTCCCGGATGACCGAACGGCTGATCGCACAACTCGTCGAAACCCGTTCGGACAGTGCGCGTGCGAACGTCCTCGAAGAGCTGCGTCGGCTGATCCTGTCCGGCGGCGCGCCACCGGGCATCCAACTCCCGCCCGGCGAGCTCGCCGACGCCTTCCAGGTGAGTCCGATCCCGGTGCGCGAGGCCCTCAAGACCTTGGTGGGTGAGGGCCTCGTGGTACATCAGCGCAACGCCGGATATCGCGTGAGCCAGCTGTCCATCGACGAGCTGCGCGAGATCTACTTCGTGCGGGGCACTCTCGAGCAGGCTGCACTGGCACAAGCCGTGTCGCGTATCGACGCCGCCGGCATCGAGCGTGCCCGACGCCATCACGACGAACTGGTCACCGCGGTCAAATACAGCGATCGCAAGGCTTTCCACGACATCTCGCGCGAGTTCCATCGCGAGTTGACCGCACCGTGCGCGATGCCGCGTCTGCTCAACATGTTCGAGGCGACCTGGAATCTCACCGAGCCCTTCCAGGTGATGCGCTCGGTGGGCACCACCGTCCAGGAAGCACTCAACACCGATCACGCGAACATGCTCGAGGGGTTCGTCGCCGGCGACACCGAAGCAGTGCTGGAGGTGGCGCAAACACATCATCGGCGTCTGGAGAGTGCGGTCATCGAGACCGCCGCGTCGCTCGACGTCCGCCACGACGGGTGACCGTCAGGGCGGCGACTGAATCACTCCGGGACGCTGGTGGGCGAGAGCCTCAGAGGTCGGCCACCTCGCCGGGACCGAAACGGCCGGCCGGGGCACCTGCGATGGTGTGCCCGGCCCGGTATTCGGTCGGCGTCACGCCGAACGCTGCGCGAAAACGGTTGCGCATCGTCGCCGACACGAGAAGCCCGACCGGGCCGCGACGTCGGTGAGGCGCAACTCCGGCCGTGCGTCAAGCAGGATCCGCACCTCCTCGAGTCGTCGCTCGGCGATAACCGCCGCCAACGATTCGCCGGAATCGGCGAAGTGGCGATACAGCTGACGCCGGCTCACGTGCAGCTCGCGGGCCACATCCGCCACCGCGAAGTCCGGGTCGGCGAAGCGTCGTTCCACCAGTTGCAGGGTGCGTTCACGAACCGCTCGGCTCGTGTCGTCTACGCTGTGCGTGCGGTAGGCCTGCTGCGCCAGAACCGATCTCAGTAGCCCGACGGCTGCGCGTTGGGCGAGGACATTGGTGACCTCGGTCGATGTCCCTGCTGCTGCGGTCTGTCCGAACCGTCGGAGAAAAGTGGTCGCGGCCCGAACCAGTGCCGTGTCCGGCGAGACCGGGCGCGACCGGTGCAACGCCTGCACGACATCCCGACCGAGCACGGAGGCCTTCACCGTGAGCTGGACAGTCTCGCAGATGTCGTCCACCGTCATCGTCGCCGGCTCCGCGGTGCTGAGGACGATGAGCTGCCCGGCCCGAAAGTCTTCCTCGGGTCGCCCGGCCAGCGACAACCGGCCCGGGGCGGAGGTGATCAGCAAGACGAGTTCGGCATCCACGGCCGGATCGACCTCACGCCGCGAGCGAATCACCGAACACGGCATCGCGAGCGCGTCGACAATGGTGATCGCACCCACCTGATGGACTCTGACCAGTGCCTCGAAGCTGTCGGCACTCCTCGATACGACCCGCAGCGGACCCAGGAACTCAGCCAGACCGCGGCGGCCCCGGAAACGGCGAATCGTCACACCGGGATCGTCGGCTCCTGCTGCCGATCGCCAGCGATCCACCCGATCGCGGTCAATTCCCGATGGCTGTGCCACCCCGAGGGCGCCCGAATCCGCGAAGTACGGCGGAAGCGAGCCGACGGGCACGATGTGGCCACGCGGTCCCGCGCACACCTCGGTCATCGGCACGCCCCGGTCATCGGTACACCCCTGGGTCATCGATCCACCTCGCCACCGTCGAGTGCACCTGACTGCAGCTGTCGCCGATATGTCGCGGGACCGACGCCGAACTTCGCCCGGAATCTGTTGCGCAGGGTGGCCGCGGAGGTGAACCCCGCCGCCTGCGCGACCCCGTCGAGTCGGACCCGTGCGGGTTGCGCAAGCAACGTACACGCCCAGTCCAACCGACGATCGGCGATCATCTCCGGCAGCGAGAGTCCCTGTCCCTCGAGCCCGCGGTAGAGGTGTCGTTTGCTGATGTGAAGGTGGCGGGCGATGGCGTCCACCCCGAAATCCGGGTCGCGGAAGTTGCGCTCGATCAGGTCGATGACCGCCTCCCGCAAGAACAGCGGATTGCCGCGCAGTTCGTCACCGGCGTACTCCTGTTCGAGCGTCGCGCGCACCACTTCGATGGCCGCGAGTTCGGTGTCGAGGTCGATGTCGGCGCCGCCGAACGCGGCATCGCGGGCCAACCGGACCACCAGCGATGCACACGACCGGCTCAGCACCGTGTCGGGTGCGATCGGCGATACTGTTGCGCCACCAGCAATCTGGGTGCCCATCAGCTCCGTGGGCACCCAGATCCCGGTGGCGTCGGTCACTCCGTGGGTGCGTAGGTCATACGGCCGTCGGCTATCGGTGATCGACATCTGACCGGGTTCGAGCGACACCCGGTGGCCGTTGGCGTCCCCGGTGGTGCGTCCGATCGTCTGACACGCCACGATCAGAAAATTCGATGGATACTCACGAATCCGTGCGCTGGTACGTCGTGTCCGCACGGCCGTCTGCAGAATACTGAAGGCGATGATCTTCGAGAACGGGCGCCACAGGGCCAACTGCTCGAACTCGTCGGGATCGTCGGCTTCGAGTTCGACGAGATCGGCATAGGTGTCGATACCGTGCCGACCGCGAGTACGAACCTGGCGGGAACGCAGACTCCCCAATTCGTGTGCTGGTCCGTTCAGTCGGCGCCAATGATCGACGACCGCTGGGTCGAGTCCAGAGCCCGTCACGTCACATGCGGCCTTTCTCACGGGTCCCCGACCGGCGTCTCATCCTCCCATCGCGACGTGGACACAGACATGGACTTTGGCCCTGTTCTACGGCGTCATCGGTCATGTGTCGTCCGCCTCCGGCAGCACGATCGCGGAGGCGACAAAGAAGCAGATCGCGCCGATGAACGTACCGAGGTTCGCCAGCACTGCGTCCACGGTGACGCCGTTCGTGGTTATGTAGGCGCCGACCGCCGACACCCCGAAAGCGATGCAACCCAACATGTTGATCTGACCCGACCACCAGTCGCGCTTGCGCGGTGCCCACGCCCGGTCGGTGTGCGAGTAGGCGATCAGCACGAAGAACCCGCTGATGAGGAACGCAACCGAACCCTCCGCGTTCGGGGTCCACACCAGATGTTTCTGTTCGGCGATCGAGTGTGCCGCGAGCGCCGCGCCGGTACTGACGTTGAACAGCAAGGTCCCGACAAACTGGGTCGCTGCCGCCAGCCACTGGGCCCGGACCATCGTTCCCGGCGCATATCCGACCGCCACGGTGACCGGCCCGCTGGTGACGAGTTGGATGAACGCGGCACCGGTGAAGAACCGCGTCGCCCGGGGTCGGCAGCGGTGTCGAGGATGCATCGGCGGTCTCCTCCGTCGAAGAGTCGTCGGCGCGACCGGGACAGGCTCCGGGTCGCGCCGACGTCCAGCTCAGTGATGAAAGTGTGACCCGGTCCCCTCGCTCGGCATCGGCGCCGAGAGATTGTCCAGGAACGCGACCTCACTTTCGAGATCGCGCAACAGTGCATCGGCCAGGTCGCGGCTCAGGCCGGCCCGAACGACGATGCGCTGCAGGGTCAGGTCCGCGAGATCGTCGGCCATCGGATAGGCCGGCACCAGCCACCCCTTCATCCGCAGCCGATCCGAGAGGTCATACAGCGTCCACTTGTCGGTGTGGTCGGCCTTCAACTTCCACGCGAAGACCGGGATGGTGTCGCCTTTGCTGACCAGTTCGAAGGGGCCGATCTCGGCGATCGCGGACGACAGGTACTGCGCGACGTCGAGGGAGCCTTGCTGCACCTGGCGATATCCTTCCCGGCCCAGCCGCAGGAACTGGTAGTACTGCAGCAGCGCCTGCGCACCGGGGCGGGAGAAGTTCAACGCCAGGGTGGGCATGTCGCCACCCAGGTAGCTGCAGTGGAAGATCATGCTCTCCGGCAGCGCGGCCTTGTCGCGCCAGATGATCCACCCCAGGCCGGGATAGACCAGCCCGTACTTGTGGCCGGAGGTGTTGATCGACACCACCCGTGGCACACGGAAGTCCCACTCGAGTTCGGGCTGGCAGAACGGTGCGATCATGGCGCCCGAGGCACCGTCGACGTGGATCTTGATGTCGAGTCCGGTTTGCTCCTCGATCTCGTCGAGCTTGGCCGAGATCTCCTTGACCGGTTCGTAGAGACCGTTATAGGTGACACCCATGATCGCCACGACACCGATGGTGTTCTCGTCGACGTAGTTCTCCAGGTCGTGTCCGTCGAGCAGAATGTGCTCCTCACTCACCGGGACCCAGCGCGGTTCCACCTCGAAGTAGTTGAGGAACTTCTCCCAGCACACCTGGACGGCGGTGGACAGCACCAAGTTGGGCTTCTCGATCGACTTACCCTCTGCCTTGCGACGAGCCTGCCAGTGACGCTTCAAGGCGAGTCCACCCAGCATCGCGGCCTCCGACGAGCCGATGGTCGAGGTCCCGATGGAGTTGTCGACGTCCGGGACGTGCCAGAGGTCGGCGATGATCTTCCAGCAGCGGTCCTCGATGGCCGCGGTCTGCGGATACTCATCCTTGTCGATCATGTTCTTGTCGTAGGTCTCGGCGTACAGCTTGTTCGCCTCGTCGTCCATCCACGTGGACACGAAGGTGGCGAGGTTCAGGCGAGCATTCCCGTCGAGCATCGCCTCGTCATGCACGATCTGATAGGCCGTCTCCGGCAGACTCATGTCCTCGGGGATGGTGAACTTGGGCAGTTCGGTGGCTTCCCCCGGCCGGACGAAAACCGGGTTGAGGGTGAGGGTGTCACCGATGTTGGTGGTGGAGCGCGCGTTGGTGTGCGTGCGGTCGGTCATGGATGTTCTCCTCGAGCAGTGGGGACGGATGGGTCGGGTGCCGCGGATCACGCCGCGGGACGTCTCGGCAGGACGGGGATCTGGGCGTCGCGATGACCGTGCTACATGGCGGCGCCACCTACACTTCGACCGGCGGATACAGGCGATCCATGGTGTACTGCCGGTTTCGCCGTGCCGCCCAGGTCGAGATGGCCAGGAACACCACCGTCAGCACCGACAGCACCGCGACGGCGATCCACAACCGATGGTCGACGCCACCAACAGTCAGTTGTCGTAAGCCGTTGACCGTGTATGTCATCGGGTCCACCCAGTGGATGTACTGGAACGGCTTGGTGGTGGTGGGTACCGGATAGATGCCACCGGCCGAGGTCAGCATCACCATCAGGAAGGCGAGGGTGACCACACGGCCGACGGCCGGCCCGAACACGGCGTTGAGCATCTGGATCATCGCCAGGAACACCGCGACCATCAGCAGCATGAAGCCGAATGTGGCGATGGGGTAGGCCGGACGCAGCCCTACCGCGAACACGACAACCAGATACAGGATCGCCGCCTGGAGAAACCCGACGAAGAAGGTCGGGGCGAAGGAAGCGAGGACCGCACGCAGCGAGCCCAATCCTTGCGCGATGGGCCGGGACTGCAACGGAGTGAACAGCATCCACGCGATGATGCTGCCCACGAACAGCGCCAAGCCCAGGAAGAAGGGCGCGAAGCCGGTGCCGAAGGTATCTGCCTCGTTGAGCGTGTGTTCGGTGAGCTTCACCGGCTGCGACAGGGTGTCGGCCAGCGCCGTCTTCTGTTCCTGAGACCATTGCGGAACCGCCTTCACCCCTTCGTCGACCTGACCGGCCAGTTCACTGGTACCGGCCGCCAGTTGTTGTGTACCCGCAGCGAGTTGATCGGCACCGTTGCTCAGCTCGACCAAGCCCGAACTCAATTGGTTTGCGCCGGAGCTGAGCTCGTCGGCCGCTCCCCGTGCCGCGACGATGTCGGATTCCAGTCCGCCGTTCTGCAGCAACCCCATCGCAATCCGTACCGGACTCTGCGGATTACCGAGTTGTTGGGCCAGGGCAGCCGAGTCCGCCTGGATCGCAGTGAGTTGATTGTTCGCCTCGGGTCCGAGTCCCTGGGTGGTCAGGAATCCCTGAGCTGGAGCAAGAACTTCGGCGAGTCGGCGGACATTCGGATCCGGATTGGCACGCAGCTCGGTCAGCACACTCGAGACCGCCCGTGACGCCTGCGTCTGCGTGTTCTCGGCGCTACCGAGCCCGTCGGCCACGGCCGACGTGGTGGCACCAAGACGCGTGGCCAATGCCGACATCTCCGCCGGGCTCATCGCACCGTTGCCGGAATTGTTCAGCGCGGTCAGGACCGGGTCGGTGGCGCGGATGACGGCGTCGTCCAGTGTGGACAGGCCCCCGGCGAGTTCGGCCGCGCCGTCGCGGGCCGTGACCAGGTTGGTGGCGAGCTCATCAGCGCCTGTGTTGGCCTGCTGCATACCGGTATTCAGTTCGTCCACGCCCGCTTGGGCCGCAGCGAGCTTCGGCATGAGTCCGCTGAGATCGTTGATGACGATGTCGAAGGTGGTGGCGCCCACCTGCGCGCCCACCTGGTTCACCACCTGCTCTGCGGCGTCCTGTCCCATCACCGTCGACAGATAGTTGTTGGCGTCGTTGTAGGTGAAGATCAGCTGAGCCGAGTGTGCGTCTCCGCTTGCCGGAGAGGCTATGTCGGCGCTGAAGTCCTCGGGCAGGGTGATCGAGAAGTAGTACTTGCCGTGTTAGAGCCCGTCGGCGGCCTCCTGCGCGGAGACCACGTGGAGGTCGAGTTGATCGGAGGCGATGAGCCCGTCGGCCACTTGTTTGCCGGCGTCGAGCGGTTCCCCCTGCACGGTCGCGCCGCGATCGGAGTTCACCAGCGCCACCGGGATCTTGTTGACCGCGTCGAAGGGATTCCAGAAGGCCCATAGGTAGAGCGCACCGTACATGAGCGGCATCAGCACGATGACGATCAGGGCCAGGCGCGGCATGCGGCCGCGGTAGTAGCGCTTGAAATCGCTACCCGGGGAGAAGGCAGCAAGCATGTCAGGGCATCCGTTCTTGTTGTTCAAGCATCGTGAACTCGTTGTCGGTGAGGTTCTCCACGCGTATCGACTCGCGGACACCGACGCCCGGATGCACACCGTTGACATCAGCGGTGATGACGGTCTGCGTGCGCCCCAAGGCGACGAGCCGCTCGGTGAGGATTCGGCTGCTGTCGATGCGGGTGAGCCGATCGACGCCGCCGACCACCAGCAGTGGCGGCCGGTGCACGTTGGCGACCGCGATTCGGAACAGACTGGCGGTCAGCTCGGGCAGTTTTTCGACGAAGGCATCCATTGACGGCAGCGCGAGGTCACCGAACACCGGACGGCAGATCCGTTCGAGGTCGGCCTGGGCCGACTGCGTGACCCACTTGTACCACGGTGCGCGCCAGCGGATCTGCTCGGTGACCACGTCGTGGACTCGGATGGCCTGTTCGATGCCGTCGACCTCGTCGATGTCGGCGATCGCGGCCTGGTCGAACAAATGGTGGGCGTCGTTACGCCGACCGAATGCGGTCAGGTCTCCCGAGGACGGTTTCATGCGCCCGGCCAGGGTCAACAGCAGCGCCGTGCGCCCACGCCCACCGGAGCCCACGAGCACTGTCACCCCGCCTTCGGCCACCCGGAGGCTGGTGGGGCCGAAGATGTGACCCCAGGTCGCCTCGACCGAGATGTCCTCGGCGACGAGCAGTGCCGTCGCGGGGTACGTGGTGGCCACCCCGGCATCACGCGAACCGCTCGGTTGACTGGTGTCCGACCAGCCGTCGTTCGTACTCATTTGTTACTCCTCGATATCGCCGGCGCGCGGCCGGCAGGGCACATCCCGGCGGCGCAGGCTGTTCGGGCATTGGCCACACGGTCCGGTCGCTGGCCGTTCCTCAGAGGGTGTTCTTGAAAACCCTGCCGCCCTTGATGATCAGCTTCAGGTTGGTATCCGGGTCTGACAGCACCGACAGATCGGCGAGGGGATCCCCGTCCACCACGATCAGATCGGCCCAGGCGCCGGGCGTCAGCACACCCAGACGTGCGGCCCCGTACGGATTGCGCTCGCCGGCCATCTCGAACAGCTCGGCGTTGCCCGAGGTGAGCATCCGCAGCGATTCCGCGTTGGAGTAGAACTCGCCCATGCGTGCGGCCATGACACTCTGCCGGGCTGCCGACTGCGGCTCGAGCAACAGGTCCGTGCCGAACGCCACCTTCACGCCGTACTTCTTCGCCCAGCTGTACACATCCTCGGTGCCATTGCAGATCTGCCGGTTCTTCTCTGCGCGATCGGGATCCGGGTAGTGATGATCGTCCTCGGCGAACGGCTGCATCGACAGCCAGACCCCCTTCTCCCCGATCAGCGCGACGGCCGATTCGTCGGCGAGGTGACCGTGCTCGATCGACCGCACACCGGCTTCGATGGCGCGGGTGATGCCGGGCACCGTGTACACGTGGGTGGCGACGTAGGTTCCGTAGTCCTCGGCGGCATTGACGGCCGCCCGCATCTCCTCTGCCGTGAACTGCAGGGTGTAGAGCGGGTCGTACATGGACGCGGCCCCACCCCCGATGGTGAGTTTGATCTGCGACGCACCTTTGCGTAGCTGTTCGCGCACCGCTGTCAATACCCGTTCGACGCCGTCGACCGTGCGCGTGAACCCGATCGAATCCGTCCGGCTCGGGCCGCCCCCGAACGCATACGGCGTCTCATAGACGAAGGCGAAGTCCCCATGGCCGGAAGTCTGCGAGATCATCGCCTGACTGGGGAAGATGCGCGGGCCCTCGAAGTCGCCACGATCGATCACGGTCTTGAGGGGCGCGGTGTCGCCCCCCCATGTCGCGCACCGAGGTGAAGCCGCGGTGCAGCATCCGCTTGGCCTCGGCAAGGGTGTTGGCCACGAGCAGCCCGGTCGCACCCATCACGAAGTCGAGGTACGAGTTGGCGTTTCCCATCAGATGCACATGAGCATCGCTCATTCCCGGCATCACAAAGCGGCCGCCACCGTCGATCTCGACGGTCTCGTGACCTGGCGCATCGCCGATCGGAGATGTGGACACAGCGCTGACCTGGTCGCCTTCGACGAGGACGTCGCAGGAGTCGACGGCTGCGTCGGAGAGGCCGTCGAAGACCCTCACATTACGGATCACCAACCGTGAGTTTGCTGAAGCTGTCGGCATGCGCTGAAGGCTAGGACGCCACCGGGTGCGGTACAAACTCGACAGTCGCGCTCTCGCAGCAGATCTCGACGCCGGAGTAGCGCGGCGACCCAGAGGCCACATATTGAGACAAAACTGCAGGTGGGAGGGTTGATCGGTTGCTTCGACAACGTGCCACGAGCGCAATGCCGACAGCGCTCAAACTTTCAATCCCACCAGCAGCCCGATGCCGACTCCACAACTACGGCACCGTCGGAACAAATTGGCCGTCGGCATGGCACGGACTTGCTCATCGACGACGGTCGCCACCAGTTGGGACGGCGCCGTTGTGGCACACAATTTCGCTTTGAGCGGCACAGATCGCGACTACGGACGGTAGCGGAAGGCTCCATGGAACCTCACTCCGGCAGAGCCGGACCAACCGGAGAAAATATATCCCTTCGTTAATTGCCGGGTAACAATGCGTTCCTAACTTCTTACTCATCAGCGCATCCCCGACCCGCGCTGACGGTCACCATCAGGGAGATTGCACATGTCAGCACCATCTGCCGACACCGTGACCGCGCATGAAAGCGCGGCCGGTGAGAGCGTCATCAAACTCGGGTATCACCAGAACCTCACCAATTCCGACCTCGCGCCACTGAAAGCACAGAAGTGGACCTGGTACAACATCTTTGCCTTCTGGATGTCGGATGTGCACAGTGTCGGTGGATATGTCTTCGCCGGCAGTCTGTTCGCGTTGGGAATCGCTGCCTGGCAGGTGCTCGTCGCCCTGGTGGTCGGCATCGTCATCGTCAATGTCCTGTGCAACCTCGTCGCGAAACCGTCGCAACTCGCCGGGGTCCCCTACCCGGTCACCACACGCGTCTCGTTCGGGGTCAAGGGCGCCAACATACCGGCCATCATCCGCGGATGTATCGCGGTGGTCTGGTACGGAATTCAGACATATCTGGCATCGGTCGCATTCGGTCTGCTCGCGCTCAAGTTCTGGCCGGGCCTGGAACCCTGGGGTGATGTCGATCAGCATGGCTTCCTGGGTCTGAGCATTCTCGGCTGGGCCGGCTTCATCTTGATGTGGATTCTGCAGGCGTTCGTGTTCTGGAACGGAATGGACACCATCCGCAAATTCATCGACTTCTGCGGTCCGGCCGTCTATGTGGTGATGATCGCGCTCGCGGCTTACCTGATCGTCGAGGCGGGTTGGGACAATGTGAGTTTCGATCTGTCGACCGGCCCCGGTCTGTCCGGCTGGTCGTCGGTCACCCAGATGATCAGCGCCATCGCACTGGTGGTCTCCTACTTCTCCGGGCCCATGCTGAACTTCGGTGACTTCTCTCGCTACGGCAAGACGTTCAGCGAGGTCAAGAAGGGCAACTTCTGGGGTCTGCCGGTCAACTTCCTGTTCTTCTCGATCCTGGTTGTGTGCACCGTCTCGGCGGGCGCCACCGTGATCGGCCGTGACGACGACGGCAACATCATCACCGATCCCGTGCACATCGTCGACCGGATCGACAACACCACCGCCGCGGTCCTGGGTGTGCTGACCTTCGCCATCGCCACGATCGGAATCAACATCGTGGCCAACTTCGTCTCGCCCGCCTTCGACTTCTCGAATGTGGCCCCCACCAAGATCTCCTGGCGCACCGGCGGCATGATCGCCGCAGTCGGGTCGGTCCTGATCACCCCCTGGAACCTGTTCAACAACCCGACGGCAATTCATTACACGATGGACACCCTGGGAGCGGTGATCGGCCCGCTGTTCGGCATCCTGATCGTCGACTTCTATCTCATCAAGAAACAGAAGATCGAAGTCGACGACCTCTTCAGCATGGACCCCGGCAAGTCCTACTCCTACCGCAACGGATGGAACCCGGTGGCGATCATCTCGGTCGTCGTCGCGTCCATCCTGCCGATCAGCTTCGTCATCTGGGGCACCGCGTATCAGGCCAGCTTCACCTGGTTCATGGGCGCCGCGGCCGGGGCGGTCGTCTACTGGCTGGGCATGACCTTCGCGCCCAAGAGCTTCATCTACGACACCGGCGAAGAGCCGCCGGTGCTCTCCACCGCGAAAGACGGCAAGCTCGAGCCGTCGGCCCTCTAGGAGTACGACACACGATGCGCATCTGCGTCATCAATCCCAACACCGCGGCGGCGATGACCGAGGTCATCGCCGCCGCGGCGCGGTCGGTCGCGCGACCCGACTGCGAGATCGTCGCCGTCACCTCCACCATGGGGCCGGAGTCGATCGAAAGTCACTACGACGAAGCGCTTGCGGTGCCCGGCCTGCTGCGGGCCATCGCCGACAACCCCGGCGCCGACGGCTACCTCGTCGCCTGCTTCGGCGATCCCGGCCTCGACGCCGCCCGGGAAGTGGCCGACGCCCCGGTTCTCGGGATCGCAGAGGCAGCAATGCATCTCGCCGCCCCGCTGGGACGGACATTCTCTATCGTCACCACTCTCGACCGCACCATCGGCCGGGCCGTCGACCTGGTGGCGCATTACGGATTCGCCGGCCAGTGCGGCGGTGTACACGCCTGTGACATCCCGGTCCTGGAACTGGAGACCAACCCGGCCACCGCGGACATCCTGGAGAAGGCCTGCAGCGAGGCGCTGCGCACCGACGGGTCGGACGCCATCGTCCTCGGCTGCGCCGGGATGGCCGACCTCGCCCAGCGGATCGGCGCCGCCATCGATGCGCCCGTCATCGACGGCGTCGCCGCCGGCGTGGGGATGCTCGCCGCGCTGGCCGCGATGGGCGGACGTACCGGAACGGCTTCGGGCGAGTTCCGGGCACCGCCGCGCAAACGCTACTCGGGCGCTTTGCAAGACTTCGAGATCAGCTGAGCCAATTGAGCACTCACACCCGCATCGTGACGTCGCGAGCCGCGGTGAGTGCCGACAACGCCTGTGGCACCAAAGCCATCGCCAACACCGCCATCGCGATGGTCCACGAGCCGGTGACATCGTGCAGCGCACCGATCAGGAACGGCCCCGCGGCGGCCACGACATACCCGATCGACTGGGCCATCCCAGACACCTGGCCGGTGACCGCGGTCGATGGACTACGCACCACCATGAACAGCAATGCCAGGCTGATCGACGCACCCGGACCGGACATGACGAGCATGACCCACACAGTGGTGAGGTGATCGGTGCACAACAGGCCCACGAAACCGATCGCGCACACCGCCACCACGAGTAACGTCACCAGTCGTTGATCGGCGCGGCGACCGGCGACGATCGGGACCAGCAGCGACGCCAGTAATGCCACGACCTGCCCCAGCGCGAGAATCGTGCCTGCCTCGGCGGTGCTGCGTCCCTGGTCGATAAGGAACTGCGGCAGCCACGCGGTGAACGTGTAGAAGACCAACGATTGGGCGCCCATGAACACCGTGATCGCCCAGGCGATCCGGTTGCGCAGCAGCTGTCGCGATGTGCCGGCGACCACGACACGATGTACCTGCCCCAGCTGAGGCAACCAGACGATCAGCGCCAGGAGTACCAGCAACGTCCAACACGTCAGTGTCAGTTGCCAATTGCCATCCAAACGGGTGTCGATGGGCACGGTCAGGCCGGCGGCGACCGCAGCACCACCGGACAGTGTCATCGAGTACAGCCCGGTCATCAGACCCGATCGGTGCGCGAAATCCCGTTTGATCAAGGCCGGCAAGACGACGTTGCAGACGCCGATCGCCGCGCCGATCACCGCCGAACCCGCGAGCAGACACATCACGTTCGAAACGAACCGCAGCCCCATTCCGCCGATCAACAGCACCAGGGCGCCGAACACCGTCCGTTCGATGCCGAACCGGGCGGCCACCCGTGGGGCAAACGGCGCGCTGAGGCCGAAGAACAGCACCGGCAGCGTGGTCAGCAGACCCGCGGTGGCGCTGCTGAAACCGAGATCACGCATGATGTCGTCGATCAGCGGGGCCACCGAGACCACCGGCGGACGAAGATTCGCCGCGACGAGCATGATGCCGATCGCGGCGACCACCGCACTCAGCGACCGTCCGTTCACCGATGGGCGGACCGCAGGTTTCATCCGCGGCAACCGCATACTCGCTTCGGCCCTGCGTCCGCCGCGACTTGCGCGGTTGTGGGGTGGCTGCGCGGTTGCAGAAGAACTACTTCTCGGGGCGGTGGCCGCGCGGGGTCGATCATGCCGACAGCCCGCGACGCGCGTGGTCGAGGTAGGAATGCACGGCGGCACGCGCCGCGGCGGCGTCCCCGGCCGCAACCGCATCCACCAGCGCCCGATGCCCGGGAGGATGCACCCCGTCGGCGATCGTCGCGTCGACGACCTGCTGGTGCATGTGCGCCATCACCTCGATGATGCCGCCGTAGAGTTCGATGAGCAGACCATTGCCCGACGCGTTCACGACTGCGACGTGAAAGGCTATGTCAGCCTGGGTATATGCCGCCATGTCGCCACTGGCGAGGGTGCGTTCCGCACGCGCCAGACAGGCATACAGATCGGCAACACATCCTGCATCCGCGACAACAGCCGCCTCGGCGGCCGCTTCCGCCTCGATCGCCTGCCGCGCGCCCAACAACTCCAGCTGTGCCCGCTCGGGCACGCACCGCGCGATGGCCGCGGTGAGCATGTTGGCACTGCGCACATAGGTGCCGTCACCCCGTCGGGGCACCAACATCCCGGAATGCTCGAGCGCCCGCACGGCCTCGCGGATCGAGTTCCGGCCCACCGCGAATTGCTCCACGAGTTCCGGCTCGGCCGGGATCCGCTCCCCGACCGGCCACTGCCCACTCCGGATCAGCTCCTGCATCCGGACCACCACGAGTTCGCTGGTTCGGGGCGGTGGCGGGATGACATCGGACACGGCAAACAACCTAACATCCCATGTTTGTTCAACCTTGATTCGGCCCTCCGGTCGAACCAAGTAGCCTGTTCGGGGGAAGACCCCGACCACGCATCCGTCCAACCCACGAAGCAGAGGCATCAGTACCCCATGGCCCAGAACTCGAAGAAGGTCATCGTCGATCCCCGCCAGGCGGAGAAGCGCCGATCAACGCTCCTCAAGATCGGCGCAGCGGTTGTGTTGATCGCCATCGCCGTGGGCATCGGATTGTGGGCCGTGCTGTCCAACGAGTCGAGCACCGGCAGCTCATCGGAGGTCACCGTCGCCACCGACGACAACGCCTTCCGGATCACCACCGCCCCGGCGGGCAGCACGCCGCCCGCCGTGTTGACCATCGCCGAGGATTTCCAGTGCCCTGCGTGCCGCCAGTTCGAAGAGCAATTCGGGCCGGTCCTCGAGGAGTTGCGCAACAACCCACAGGTCGCCGTGGACTACATGCCGATCGCGATCCTCGACCGGATGTCGACCACCGACTACTCCACACGCGCGGCGAACGCATCGGCGTGTGTCGCAGAGTCGACCGCGACGAACGGCGATTTCACGACCTGGTTGCAGTTCCACAACACGCTGTATGCCCAGCAGCCCAGTGAGGGCGGCGCCGGCCTGTCCGACGACCAGCTGAACAATCTCGCCACCCAGGCCGGAGCGAACAACGTCCGGCAGTGCATCGACGACCAGCAGTTCGCCGACTGGGTCGCCGACACCACCCAGCAAGCCGCCGTCACCGCCACCCCGACCGTTCGGCTCAACGGTGAAGACGTGCAGCTGTCGACGCCGGAGGCGTTACGCGACGCAGTTCTCGCGGCCACGAACTGAATCATCCCGGAGAACACCGCATCATGACCGAGACCACCGACCAGTACGGCGGCACACCCACACCTCCCGACGACGCAGACGACGCCGCAGTCCGCGGGTGGACGAGGCTGATGCCGGCATCACGAGTGATCGGGGTGATCGTGCTCGTTGCAGGCGTGATCGGCCTGATCGCGTCCGCCACGTTGACGATCGAGCGCTTCGAACTGGCCATCGATCCGTCGTACACGCCGAGCTGCAGCATCAACCCGGTGCTCTCATGCGGCTCGGTCATGGTGACCGATCAGGCAGCCATCTTCGGCTTCCCGAACCCACTGATCGGCATCGCGGCCTTCTCGGTCATCGTGGTGACCGGTGCCCTTGCGACCGCGGGAGTTCAACTGCCCCGGTGGTATTGGCTCGGTCAGACCCTGGGCACCCTCGCCGGGTTCGTGATGATCAACTGGCTCGTCTTCCAGAGTCTGTATCGCATCCACGCCTTGTGCCCGTACTGCATGGTGGTGTGGACCGTGACACCGTTGATCCTGGTGCTGAGCGCCGGTCGGGTGTTCGGATCGTCGCGCGTCGGACGCGAGATCCGTTCATGGCTGTGGGTGTTGCTGCCCGTCTGGTACGCGGTCGTGATCGTCGCCATCGGCGTGGAGTTCTGGGACTACTGGTCGACCTTGATCTGACCTCCCAGATCCACCGCAGCCCCTTCCCGTTGGCTGGCGCCGTTTACCGTTGACTGGGCGCCGTTTACCGTTGACTGGGCGCCATTGGCGGAGTTCGGCGGAGTCAGGCCGATACATCAAGCGCGGCGACGATCTTCGTCGGCTCGACCCACACGACGAGTTCGCCCGGCACACCGTTGCGTGCGCCGAACTCCTCGGCGCGATCGGCTCCCATGTACCGACGGCCGCATTCGGTCGCGATCCGACGCACTTCCGGTAGGTCGTCGGCGGTGACCGCCAGGCCCTGGATCTGCACGAAGGCATACGGCGGACCAGGCAGGTCGACCGTCAACACCACACGCGGATCTCGGCTCATCGCACGTGCTTTCGCGGTCGTGGCACCGGTGTTGAACGCGATCCGGTCACCGTCGAGCACAAACCACACGGGCGCCGCCAGCGGCCTTCCGTCACCGGCCACCCATCCGAGGTGCCCCGTCCGGGTGCCGGCGGTGAGGAACTCACGGATCTCGGGGTCATTCAGTGACGCGGTCATGGCGCCAGCCTACGCATCGGGCGGTTTCAGCGCGCCGCCAACACGTCGCCGATTCGCACGGCGATCATCATGATCGTCGCGTGCGGTCCGCTGCGTCCGGCGGCCGGCAGGATGGAGCCGTCCACGACCCGAAGGCCGGTGAGTCCGTCGAGCCCTCCGAGGTCATCGGTCCGTACTCCCATCGGAAGGCTCCCCCAGGCGTGCTGGGAGGTCCGCACCACTGGGTCGACGACGATCGACCCCGGTTCGACGACGCCGCCGAATGTCGACGAGTTCAACATATCTCGCACCGACTCGGCGCCGAGCGCCATCCGGCGCGCACTGGCTGGATCGACCGTGCCGAGGTCGACGAGGAGTCCGGTGTCGCCGACCCGAACCGCGCCGAGGGACCCAGGTCGCATCCCCGCCACCCCCACGGCCGGGCCGACCGGTTCCACACCTTTCACGAATCTCGCCATATCGGTGCTGTAACAACGTATCTCCACGTCGTCGGCGGTGTGGACCACCGACTGCAGCAACGCCGTCGGCATCACCTGAGGGTCCACGTGGCGCCGGTAGTGCACCAGCACCTCACGATGTTCGTGGAGCGGCAGCGTGCCGCCGGACCCGATGAGGCTCCCCAGTCCGGAGCGGAGCAGGATCCCGGCGGTACCGAGCGTGCCCGCGCTCAGCACGACCTCACCGACCGACATCCGGTCGGCACCCACGCGCACCCCGGTGACCCGACGGCCGGCCACCATCACTTCCGCCACCTCTGCATCGGTAATCACCGTCAGGTTGGGTCGGTCGATCGCGGGCCGGAGATACGCTTCGGCCGACGTGCGCCGCAGCGGCCCCTCCCGGTTGGACCGCACACGATTCACGCCGACGATGGGCCACGGATCCGCGGTGGCACGCACCGGCATGGCCTGGGCCCAGTAAGACTCGAAAAGACGCACCACATCGACGAGTTCGTCGTCTGCGAAGGCAGTCACTCCCATGGTGCCGTCCGGTGCGTCGAGTTCGTCATAGGCGTGTGCGATCGCCTCTGGTGACCATTGCGCCGGCCAGTCATCGAAGTCATCGCGATGCCAGCGCAGGAAGTACCCCCCGTTGACAGCCGACGACCCACCGAGCGCGCTGCCCCGCACCACCGGGAGTCCCGTGGCCTCGGTGTGGCCCCGGGCGAAGCCGGCGCCGTGCTCGATCGGCAACACCTGTAGATCGCGAACGGCCGGGGGCGGCCAGTCACGCGGTCCGCGCTCGAGCACGACGACGGCGCGCCCGGGGTCACGCGAGAGCCGCTCGGCGATGACGCATCCGGCACTGCCCGCACCCACCACCACCACGTCGGCGGTCGTCGGAAGTCGTCGCGTCGTCACCTTTATGTGGTCAACACCGGCCGCAGCGCCCCGAGGTCGCGCTGCGCGATGGCACCCTGCCACAACCCGGCTCCGTAGGCCAGATCGTCGAGTCGCCGAAACACGGTGTACCAGAGCGGCCCCAGGGCTGGACCCGACGCCGGGTCCGCGACGACCTCACGCGCCCATGACACGACCCCCTCGACCAGCGCGACCTCCACAGCGAGCCGCCGGAAGCGTGCGGAGAACAACGCCAGCAGGACCGCGACGGGCCAGTAGTGCCGGCAGATCGCACCTGCCGCCTGCAGCAGGCCGAACCCCACGGCTCGGCCCGTCATCTGCGTGGCAACCAACGGCGCGTCCGGCAGCTCGCCGAGGCGTCGCCGCAGCCGCGCACCCGTGTATACGACGATGATCATCGCGATGGCCAGCCCGATTCGAGTGCGGGTGAGCAATGCGCCGACGGCCACCGCCATGGGGATCGACATCACCACCGGTGCGGCGAACCCACCGTGACGGTCGGCCAGGTGCGCCGCGCCGGTCCCGTAGTAACGACGACGCCCGAGCACCGACCGGACATCCGAGCGGTGATCGTGGGCCACCCGCGCGACCGGGTCGTACCGAACTCGCCAGCCGGCCTTGTGGGTGCGCCAGCACAGGTCCACGTCCTCGGCCACCCGCAGCGACTCGTCGAACTGACAGAAAGCTTTGCGGCGCACCACCATCGCCGCGCTCGGCACATACGGGACCCGGCTGCCGGGCACCACCGAGCACTCTTCGGGGCCCATGTCGAGCGAAGAATGTCCGTTCTCATATCGCTCGACCTTCGATGCCTCGCGCGCGGCGCGGGAGAGGCCGACGATGCGCGGGGCGACGATGGCGACCGACGGGTCCGAGAAGTGCCCGAGCAGCATGGTCAGCCAATCGGCGGTCGGGACGACGTCGGAGTCGAGGAAGGCGACGAAGTCTGTGGTGGCGGCCGCTGCACCGGCATTGCGCGCCGACGACGGGCCACGATTGCCGTCGAACCGGATGAGCTCGACGTCAGGCCCGTCGACCCGGATCGGCGTGCGCGACCCGTCGTCGACGACGATCACCTTGACGCCGTCGACCGAGCGCAGCAGTCGGTCCACGCCCGCTTGATTGTCACGAACCGGCACCACGATCGTGACGTCGTCGGGCGAAGGCCCGAACATGGGCCGGGGGTTGGCGATTCCGCTGTCGAGCAAGCGCCGCGCGAGGCGTCGCGTGGCCGGGTCACATACCTCGATACGGCCGTCGGCAGAGGTCATGCCGAGTGCGGTGTCGGTCAGCCGCAGCATGCGGGTCGGGGAACCCCCGACAAGGAACCGCAGGTCACGCCGACGCGCGCAGCGCATGTCGATCTGCACCTGGAACCCGTCGGGCAGCGCGTGGTCGACGGTGGCCACGGCCTCGGGCGGCCGGTCGAGTGCGGTCATCCGAGCCGCCCGCTCTCGTCAACGTGCCAGTCGGCCAACGCCGAATCGAGCCGTGCCACGAGTTCGTCGAGCAACCGGGCCCCGTGCTCGCCGTTGGCTCCGGTCGGGTCGCCGAGTACGCCGTTGGCGCTGACCGCGGCCACCCCACCGGTGCGCATGGCCGGCAGCAGTGTCGCCACCGGGGCCGTGTTGCCCGCCTGCGCCGCGGTCGCGCAGACCTCTGACGGCGAAAAGTGCAGCAACACCGATGTTTCGGTGTGTCCGGCGTGGGCGTCGGCTTCGGGAAAAGCGCAGGGGAACCAGGCAGCGTCACGCCCCTCGTAGCGCAGTCGACGCACGGCCGTCGCGAGAGTGTTCGCGTTGCCGCCGTGTCCGTTGACGAACAGCAGGCGATCGGCCCAGCGACAGGCGCTTCGTCCGTACTCCACCAACAGCAACTCCAACGCGGCATGACCGAGCGAGATGGTGCCGGGAAAACCCTCGTGCTCTCCGCTGGCGCCGTAGTTCAGTGCCGGAGCCGTCAGCACCGACGCCGCATCGCCCGAGGGTCCGGCATCTCGATGCCCGCCCTCCGCCACCCGCTCGGCGACCGCCTGGGCGATCCGGGTGTCGGTGTCCAGGGGCAGGTGCGGCCCGTGTTGTTCGGTCGCACCCAGCGGGACCAGGAGGGTGACCGTGCAGTCTGACAATTCGGGCCACGACAGCTGTCCCAATGCGGCCCGACGCTCCATTCGTTCAACTCTAGCGATGCGGTGCGCCACTGTTAACCGGGTCGGCGCATTTGTTCGATAGAAATCCCACATCCATCCGATCGGATGGACCGCCTGTCCGAGCGCTCGATCGGTTGTGGGATGCTGGACCGGAAAAGCGTGAGACCCGACACATGGGGCGGGTACTGATCGGGAGGACACCATGACGTCGACGACACCGCGCAGCAGCGGAAAGAGCGGACCCCTCAGCGCAATCCGGGTGATCGAGTTCGCCGGGATCGGGCCGGGACCACACGCGGCGATGCTGTTGGCCGACCTGGGTGCCGACGTGGTGCGGGTGCAGCGGCCCGGTTCGCTGCCGGCGCCGGACCGCAAAGCCGACGCACTGCTGCGTGGACGCCGGGTCGTGGAGGCGAACCTGAAGGACCCCGCCGACCGCGACACCATCCTCGGATTGGTAGCCAAGGCTGACGTGATCCTCGAGGGTTTCCGCCCGGGCGTCATGGAACGACTCGGGTTCGGGCCCGACGATCTGGCGGAGATCAATCCCGGCCTCGTCTACGGCCGAATGACCGGTTGGGGGCAGGAAGGGCCTCGTGCCGACCGCGCCGGCCACGACATCAACTACATCTCGCTGACCGGCATGTTGCATGCCATCGGCCGCAAGGAAGATCGGCCGGTGCCGCCACTGAACCTGGCGGGCGACTTCGGCGGTGGTTCGATGTTCCTGGTCGTCGGCGTACTCGCCGCCCTGCTGGAGCGCGGGATCTCCGGTCAGGGGCAGGTCGTCGACGCGGCGATGGTCGACGGCGCCTCGGTACTCGGACAGATGATGTGGGCCTTCCGCGGCACCGGCCTGTGGAGCGACGAGCGCGGGGTGAACATGCTCGACACAGGCGCCCCCTACTACGAGGTGTACGAGACGTCGGACGGCAAGTACATGGCCGTCGGCGCGATCGAGCCGCAGTTCTATGCCCAACTCATCTCCGGCCTGGGCCTCGCCGACGCAGATCTGCCCGCGCAGAACGACATCGCGAAGTGGCCGGAGCTGGAACGGATCTTCACCGAAACGTTCAAATCCCGCACCCGCGACGAATGGACCAAGGTGTTCGAGGGCACCGACGCCTGCACCTCACCGGTCCTCGACTTCGCCGAGGCGCCGTCGGATCCGCATATGGCCGCTCGCGCCAACCTGGTGGAGATCGACGGCGTGACCCAAGCACAGGTGGCGCCCCGGTTCTCCCGTACGTCGACGCAGACGCCGACCGCCCCGGACCGCGAGGCCACCGATCCCGCCACCCTCTGGCAAGACTAGGACCCGCACCCACCGCACCCTGGCTCCCAAACTCTCAGCACGGCAGCCGACAGAACCCCAGAATTCGTCGAGAGCATCCGCCCCGGCGTCTGACCGAGAGCATCCGCACACTCCGCGGATGCTCTCGGCGAATTCTGGGGTTCTGTCGGCGCGAAACCGGGTTCCGTCGGCGCGAAACCAGGTTCTGTCGGCGCGGGAAGCCGTCAGACCTTTGTGGCTCCCATGTCGATCGAGAACTCGGACCCGGTGATCGCCTTGGCGCCGTCGGAGGCCAGGTAGAGCACCGCGTCGGAGATCTCGTCGAGCGAGGCCACCGGGTGATGGTTCATCATCGAGCTCAGATGTGGTGCGACCCATCCGATACCGAAAATCCGGTGGGCCTCGGTGTCGGCCACGCCCATGGGGGTGTCGACGGCATAGGGATGCACGCTGTTGACCCGGATGCGATAGTGGCCGAGTTCCTTGGCAGCAGTCTGGGTGAGGCCACGGAGACCGAATTTCGACGCCGAGTAGGAGGCCTGCAGCGGCATCGCTTTGAGGCCGGCCGACGAGCTGATCACCACGATCGACCCGCCGTTGCCGGCGTCTAGCATGGCGGGGATCGAGGCGCGCAGGGTTTTCCAGGTCCCGACCAGGTTGATGTCGACGACGTCGGTGAACTGCTCTTCGCTCAGCTCCCAGACCTTGCCCCAGGTGAGTAGGCCGGCGTTGGCCACCACGATGTCGAGACGCCCGAATTGTTCGACGCCATCGGCTACCAGTTGTTCCTGGAACGCCAAGTCGCGGGTATCACCTTGTCGGGCAAGGATTTTTCCGCCGGCCTCCTCGACAAGGCGGACGGTGTCACCGAAGTCCTCGGCCGTCGCGGCCGGATAGGTGGTGTGGTCGGCGACCGGACCGGCGATGTCCATACCGATGATCGCGGCCCCCTCGCGCGCGAAGCGCAGCGCGTGGTTGCGCCCCTGCCCGCGCGCCATTCCGGTGATGTAGACGACCTTGCCGTCGAACTGCCCCATCCGATGAGCCCTCGTTCTCTCGTCGCGTCACCCACCACAGGTGAACGGTGTCGAAAAACTGTAACACGTTCTACTTTGTGGTGGGTGAACGGCGACGGCGCCTCGCCTCACACGTGGCCGAAGGAGCGTTCGAAGTCTTCCGGTATGACGAGGTCGTCGCGGAAGAGTTCGTGAATGCTTTTGCGTCCCAGTCCCATCAGGCTGGAGTCCAGGCCCATGCGGAGCAGGTCGAGTACATTCTCCACGCCGGCTTGGCCGTTGGCGGCCAGGCCCCACAGGTAGGCGCGACCGATCATCACCGCACGCGCGCCGAGGGCCAGTGCCTTGGTGACGTCACTACCGCGTCGGATGCCACCGTCGAGGAGCACCTCGATGTCATGCCCGACGGCGTCGGCGATCGGGCCCAGCACCCGGATGGTGGCCGGGGTGCCATCGAGGTTGTTGCCACCGTGGTTGGACACCGAGATGGCCGAGGCGCCGATGTCGACGGCCCGCTTGGCGTCGTCGAGGCGGGTGATGCCCTTGACCATGAACGGCCCATCCCACTGCTCACGCAGCCACTTGAGATCTTCCCAGGTCGGCGGCGGGGTGTTCATCCACTGACCGTAGGCGCCGAAGAACGTGGGACCCGGTTCACCGGGCGGGGTGAGGTTGGGCGCGGTCAGATCGGGAATGTTGATCGTGCCGCCCTTGACCCAGTCCAGGGCGTAGCGCGGTTTGACCGCGATCTCCGGCGCGAGTTTGAGCAGTGCCGCGAAGTCGACCTTCTCCGGGATCTCCGGGCTGCCCCAGTCACGGCCGACGTTGAACACCCAGTCGGTGGTGACGATGAGCCCCTTGGCGCCGGCCGCCTTCGCACGCTCGGCCCGGGCCAGGATCTCCTCGCGCGACCCCAGCCAGTAGATCTGGAAGAAGAACTTGTCGTTGGCCGCGGCCACCTCTTCCACTGGATGGGATGCAAAGCTCGACAACCCCATCGCGGTGCCACGAGCTGCGGCAGCCCGGGCCACGGCCACTTCGCCGTCGGGATCCACCGCCTGCACACCGGTCGGGCTGATCATCACCGGGAACGAGATCTCCTGGCCCATCACGGTGGTCGACAGTTCCCGATCGGGCTGGGTGCCCACCACGTGCGGCGCAAACCCGAGTTCGTTGAACGCGGCCGTGTTGTCGTTGACGGTGATACCCGCCTGGGTACCGGCGACCAGCGAGGAGTACACCGACTTGGGCAGACGCTTCTTGGCGCGCCGTTGCGCCTCGTGCACGGTTTCGAACCAGGGATTTCGGGCCCACGGATTCTTCGGCATGTCCTTACCTATCTCTTCTTCAGCTACAGACTGTCGGGGGTGAACCCCGCCAGCGGATTCTCATCGCAACTCTTCGACGGTGGGGCACCCACCGGTAGCAGGTCCCCGTCGGGACGCCGCGTCATCAGCGTCAACGGGGTGCCGCGCGAATGATCTTTGTTGGCAGTCGGTTTGGTACGGTCACCGGCCAGCAACTGCTCGCCGTAACCCTGCACACATTCCGGGTCGGGCCCAGCCAGCGGCAGGCCGGTGAAGAACTTGGCGGCCATGCAGCCCCCACGACACGCGTCGAAGTGAGCGCACTTGGTGCACGCACCTGCATTCTGCGGCTCACGCAGTTCGAGGAACAGATCCGAATTCTGCCAGATCTGCTGGAAGCCACCGTCGGTGGTGATGTTGCCGGCCAGGAAGTTCTCGTGGATCGCGAACGGACACGCATACACATCACCAACCGGATCGATCAGACACACCACCCGACCGGCACCACACAGGTTCAACCCCGGCAACGCGCCACCACCGTCACCGCCGCCGAAGGCCGACAGGTGGAAGAACGAGTCACCGGTCAACACGTTGTCGCCATGTGCGACAAGCCAGTTGTACAGCTCGAGCTGCTGCTCGGGCAACGGATGCAGATCGTCCCATACGTCGGCACCACGCCCCGACGGACGCAAACGGGTGATGCGCAAAGTGGCGCCGTAGCGATCGGCGAGCGCCTTGAACTCGTCGAGCTGCGCGACGTTCTCCCGCGTCATCACCACGCTGATCTTGGCGTCGGCGAAGCCCGCCTCGTGCAGGTTCTCCAACGCACGCACCGCCATGTCGAACGACCCCGGACCACGAACCGCGTCGTTGACCTCGGCGGTCGCGCCGTCCAGCGAGATCTGCACATCCACATAGTCCGACGCTGCCAACCGCGCCGCGACCTGCTTGTCGATCCGTAAACCATTGGTGGAGAACTTCACCCCCACCTGATGGCTGGTCGCGTAATCGACCAGCTCCCAGAAATCCGGTCGTACGGTCGGCTCACCACCACCGATGTTGACGTAGAAGACCTGCATCCGCTGCAGCTCATCGATGATCGCCTTGCACTGTTCAGTCGACAACTCCCGCGGATCACGTTTACCCGACGACGACAGGCAGTGCACACAGGCGAGATTGCAGGCATAGGTCAATTCCCACGTCAAACAGATCGGGGCATCAAGCCCCTTCTCGAACTGATCGACGAGCCGACCCACCTTCGACGGGCTACTCGCCGCTGACACGGCGGCCGAGGCGGTTGTGGTGGGCGGCATTTCGAGTGTTGTCATCGTTGGACTCCTGGGGGCGTGGCGAGTCTGGCGGGTGCGGGGTCGGGCGTCTGCAGGTCGAGCATCATCGGGCGTCAGGCCACGGGACGACGCGCGATCATCCCCGAATCGGCAAGCGCGCGCAGCGCATGCAAGTACAGCGGCCGATCGGCGGTGTCGATACCGGCATAGTCGAGCGCGGCGCCGGCGGTCGGATGATCGGCGAGCGAACCCACGATTCCGACGACCGTGAGGTTCTTGAGGAATGACAGCTTGCGGGTGCCGAAGTGATAGAGCAGCGCGCCGAACGGCTCAGGACGCAACGCCACCTTCGGGTTGAGCTGCCACGCGGCGTCGACGTCGAAGCGGGTGGCGCGCTCGGACGTGCCGGGCGCTTCGGACTGGGTGGCTGCCTCGGACTGGGTGGGTACATCGGACTGGGGTGCGCCGGGCCCGGCGGTCGCATCAACGCGACCGCCGGCCACCGGACTCGATGTCGTGATCGACATCAGTAGACCCCGCACATCCCGTCGATCGACACTTCCTCGACCAACGACTCACCCACGAGTTCGTCGTGATCCGACGTAACGGACTGATCGGCCATGATCCAACCTCCTCTTTCTTCTGGTCGTGATGTGGATCACCGGATACTATAATGGCACTCGGTGCAGAAAAACACCCCTGCGGCAAAACTGATCAGATGGACAGGTGAAGATGAGCCCACCGGACGTAGCGCCACCGTCCCTCACCTCGGCGAACCAGCCCGGCCGGCGCCCGGTCACCTCGCGCGCCCAGATCAGCGCGATCGCGATCGACCTGTTCAGCACCCGCGGCTTCGAGGAGACCAGCGTCGACGATGTCGCGGAAGCGGTCGGCATCGCTCGCCGCACCCTGTTCCGCTATTACCCGTCCAAGAACGCGATCGCCTGGGGCGACTTCGATTCCCACCTATACGCGATGCGCACGTTGCTCGCCCAGATCCCGCCCACCGAGCCGATCGCCGACGCCCTGCAGCAAGCGCTCATCTCGTTCAACCGGGTGCCATCAACCGAGTTGGCGGGCCACCGACGGCGGATGGCACTGCTCCTCGGCGTGCCCGCCCTGCAGGCGCATTCGATGCTGATGTATGCCGAATGGCGTCAGGTCATCGCGGAGTTCTGCGCGCACCGACTGGGCCTGCGCGACGCCGATCATCTGCCGCAGACCATCGCCTGGATGTGTCTGGGAATCGCGCTGGCCGCCTACGAGCAGTGGCTCGCCGAGCCCGGAGCGGATCTGGAGACCCTGATCATCGCCGGCAGCCGTACGCTTGCAGAGGGCGTCGGTGCACTGTCATGATCGGCGAGCCTTACGCTAGACTAAACTAGAACGTGTTCTTATTTTCGCCTGAACTGCGGTGACGATGCCAGGAGCATGGCGCACGAGACCACGGCACATTGGACGTTGGACCACGGCGCGGTGCGTGACGCCGCCCGGTGAACGAGGCGCCGGCACAGAGCCGGTGGAGAGGTGGGAGATGACCGAGCTGACACCGCATGGCTCGCGCAGCGTGATCCTCACGGTCGCGGACGTCATCGACGAGACCGCCGAGGCCCGCTCGATCGTGTTCGATCTGCCCGATACCCATCGCGACCCTTTCACCGACTACAAGCCGGGCCAGTTCCTGACGCTGCGTATCCCGAGCGACCGCACCGGGTCGGTGGCCCGCTGTTACTCACTCGCGTCGTCACCGGTCACCGATCGCCGGCCCAAGGTGACGGTCAAGCGCACGGTGGATGGCTACGGCTCGAACTGGGTGTGCGACAACCTCGCGGTCGGCACGCAGATCGAGGTGCTGCCACCGTCCGGGGTGTTCACGCCCAAGGACCTCGACACGCCGCTGCTGTTGATCGCCGCCGGAAGCGGTGTCACGCCGGTGATGTCGATTCTGAAGGCGGCCTTGCACACCGGCACCGCACCGATCACGTTTTTCTACGCCAACCGCAGCGTCGACGATGTCATCTTCGCCGACGAACTACGCGACCTGCAGCGTGCCCATGCCGACCGGCTGACGCTCATCCACTGGCTCGAATCCCTGCAGGGACTTCCCGACGACCGGTCGCTGACCACGGTTTTCCGCGCCTACGCCGACCACACCGCATACTTGTGCGGGCCCGGCCCGTTCATGGATGCTGTCCACAAAGCGCTTGCAGGCGCGGGCTTCGGCCATCACAACGTGCACACCGAGGTGTACAACTCGCTGTCCGGAGATCCGTTCGCCGACGTCGAGCTCGAGGAGGTCAGCGAGGCCGAGGACGCCGAGGCGGCCACCGTCGAGGTCGAGTTGGACGGCGAGACACACAATCTCCGCTGGCCGCGCAAGCGCTCACTGGTCGACATCATGCTGGCCGCCGGACTCGACGCCCCCTACTCCTGCCAGGAGGGCGAGTGTGGTTCATGTGCCTGCACGCTCACCGAGGGTACGGTCGAGATGGACAACACCGGCGCACTCGATCCGGAGGACATCGCCGACGGCTACATCCTTGGCTGTCAGGCGCACCCGACGTCGGATGCGCTCAAGATCGAGTTCTGACGGGCGGCCACACACGCGACGAAGGGTGAACACGATGAGTCCCGACCGATTGGCCCGGCTGCTCGCCGGAATGCTCTTGTCCATCGGCGCACTGCATTTCGTGGCGCCGAAACCATTCGACGACATCATTCCCGAGGAGATCCCGGCGGACCCGAGGACGCTGACCTACGCGTCCGGGGTTGCGGAGGTCGCGATCGGCGCCGGTCTGCTGGCGCCGCGCACCCGGCGGGTCAGCGCTGCGCTCGCGGCCGCACTGTTCGTGGCGGTCTACCCGGCCAATCTCAACATGGTGCGTCTGTGGAAGGACAAGCCGCTGCCCATGCGTGCGGTCGCCATCGCGCGTCTGCCTTTCCAGTTCCCGATGATCTGGGCCGCGGTCAAGGTGTTTCGCGGTTCGCGGTAGAGGTGGTCGGGCAGGTCTCGATACGCTCCTCACTCCGTTCGTCGCTACTCGACCAGCAGGAGAACTCCGTTCGTCGCTACTCGACCAGCAGGAGAACTCCGTTCGTCGCTACTCGACTCCAGATCCGCTGGTCGAGTAGCCGAGGAGCCTGCGACGAGGCGTATCGAGACCAGACCACCTCACCCGTGAAAAGAGCTGCGCCCGGCCGGACAGTAACGCCAGATCCGCTGGTCGAGTAGCCGAGGAGCCTGCGACGAGGCGTATCGAGACCAGGCCCCCGACACCCCTAACGCAACGAGCGGTAGTGGGCACGCTCCTCGGGCATGAGGTGTTCGGTCGCGTAACTCAATGCGGTACGCCCCATCTCGGCGGCGTGCTGGTGGAGGTAGTCGGTCAACAGGTCACGGTCGACGCGCTTTCCCATCTCCCGCAACATCCAGCCGGTGGCCTTCTGGATCAGGTCCCGGCGATCGTCGATGACCACCGGTACCACCGCGAGCGTGGCATCCGCGACACCACATTTCAGGAAGGCGAAGGTGCCGACGATACCGGCCCGCCGTGTCCACAGGTCATCGTGTTCGGCCAACTCCACGAGCAGACCGAATTCGTCGGTCCGCACCAGCCACGCACCGAGCACCGGATCGGCGGAGGTATCGACCAGATCCCAGTTGTTCACACGCCCGGCCGACAACGCTTGCAGGTAGAGATCCACCCAGCGCCGGCGCGCCGTGTCGTCATCGGCACGTTCGTACTCGCCGCGCAGCAGGAACAGGGCGGTCAGGCGATGTTCGTGGACTTCCGAGGCCAGCAGACGCCATACGACGTCGGCCCCGGCCCCACGAAACCTCTTGGCCACCATGCGTAGCTGCGGCACGGTCACGCCGACGAACCGGTCACCTTCGCCGTACTCGCCCGGCCCGGTTTTGAAGAAGCGCGCCGAGGACACCGCCCGCTGGGGGTCGGCGAGGTCGCCGATCGCGCGTTCGACGGCTTCGACCATATCGGGGTGCGGTCGGGGCACCGGTAACTCAGCCGAGCACGTCGGCGATCGGCGTCGGTGTGAGCAGTTTCGGCCGCGTCTTCATCACCGCACCCACCTTGCCCGCGCCGACGACGCCGGTGAGGATGCCGTCACGGCTGTAATAGGCCAGGAACTTCGTGCCGTCGTCGTCGACCAGATGGAGTTCGTCGCCGGCCTCGGGCCGACCCAGCACCTGGATCTTCAGGTTGTACTGGTCGCTCCAGAAGTACGGCGGCGCAGCCGGAATCATGGCGTCGGTCTGCGCGATCCGGTGGGCGACGACGGTGGCCTGCTCCACCGTGTGCGTCCAGTGCTCCGCGCGGCGCGTGCCGCCGGTCTCTGTGCGCCAGTTCGCCACGTCGCCGAGCGCGTAAACGTCCGGCGCGGAGGCGCGGCCGTGCTCGTCGCAGGCGATCCCGCCGCCGGATTCGCGTGGCGCGAGTTCGATCCCGGAACCATCGAGGTAATCGGTCACCGGGATCGACCCGATACCCACCACCACGATGTCGGCGGCCACCTCGTCGCCGTCGGCGAGCCGCACGCCGGTGACCTTACCGTCGGCCGAGCGCACCTCGTCGACGCCGACCCCGGCGCGGACATCGACCCCGTTGGCCTGATGCATCCGGGTGATCAACTCCCCCACCCCGGTTCCCAGCGCAGCGGCCAACGGCGTCGGCGCGGGCTCGACCAGCGTCACCGCCAGGCCGCGCTGGTTGAGGCTGGCCGCGACCTCGCAACCGATGAAACCGGCGCCGACGATCACTGCGCGCGAGGCATTCTCGATCTCGCTGCGCAGCGCGAGGGCGTCGTCGATGGTGCGCAGCACGTGGACACCGGCCACCCCCTCGGTACCCGGCAGCGACCGCGGGCGCAGTCCGGTTGCCAAGACGAGTGAGTCGTAGGCGACCTCCGCACGCTCGGTGGGGGCGTCGAGCCGTTCGACGGTCACGGTGCGGGTCTCCGGCGAGATAGCACACACGCGTTCACCGACACGCAGCTGCACCGATGCCTCACCGAAGTAGTCGGCCGGCTTCAGATCGACCCGGTCGTCCTTACCGAGCAGCACGGACTTCGACAACGGCGGACGGTCATACGGCGGGTGGGCTTCCTCGCCGATCAGCGTGATGGGTCCGGTGTACTCGTTGCTGCGCAGGCTCTCCGCCACGCGGATACCTCCGAGCCCCGCACCCACCACAACCACACCTGCCGATGATGCGCTCATCCCGAATTCCTCCTGACACGTCCTTGTCCGCGATGTCGCGACATGCGGCAGCGCGGGTGCCGGCCTTTCCGAAGCCGACCGGGAAGTGCGCGAAATGCACTTCCTCACCGGGTGACGTCGCCGACCATTGCGAGGTCGGCAAGACGCCAATTCCCCTCGACATTACGCATAGTGGCCCATCGAGCGGTAGGGGTACGGTCGTCGTCTCGATCACCGGTATCGGTCGCTGCGGGGATACTCACCGTCTGGTCGACGAACACCAGCACCCGCGCGCGTTCGGCGGTGAACTCCTCGACCCCGGCACCCACCACCTGCGCCGACAACGTCATCCCGGCCTCGATCGCGCCAGGTAACACCACGTCGACGCCCTGCGCACGGTATGCCTCGTCGATCGGCGCGGTGAGCTGTGCGAGGACCTCGTGCCGGTCGCGCTCGGTCTCGTCCGGGGTGTAGGACAACAGTGCGGTCACCGCCGCATCGGTCGCCGTGAGCACAGCGGTACGTTGCGTGTCGTCGGGCACCGGACGCGACCGCGCGGCACCGATCAGACCCACCACCGTCACCACGACGGCCACGAACGCGATCGCCGTGGCAACGATGACGCGGCGACGTCCACGTCTGCCCAGGTGCGCGCCAGGCCGCCGCGCCGGACCGGGAGCTGCGCCGGCGGTCATGTCAGCACCGCCCGGCTGATCAGCCAGTCCTGGCCGGCTCGGATCATCGTCACCTCGATGGTGACGCGGGTGTCATCACCCTGGGCGCCGATCAATTGCGGATCGGAGGCCTCGGCCACGACAAGTGCCGCCGCCTCGGCACCCTCGGCATCCGAGTCGGGGTCGGTGATCAGCCCCGCCGACAGCACCCGCCCGGAACTGGGCTCGGCCTGCGCGGTCACCTCGGCCACCAATGAGTCGCGGGCCGCCTCGATCCGATCGCGCTGGTCGCCGGTCGTCACGGCGACGGCGCGATTCACGTAGCCGCCGGCATCGGCGGGATCGGCGGTCAGTAACGACGCGACCGAGGAACTGGCTGCCGCCAGCGCCGCGTCTGCCGCCGCCGACCGCTCGGCCGATGCATGGTTGTGCATGACCACCGCGACGAGCACCCCGCTCGCGACGATGATCACGGCACCCGCGATCGCGATGACGCCCCGGAACCACGCCGATCGACGTCGGGCCCGGGCACGCAACGCATCCGAGGCGTCGATGCGGGCACGCCGGGCCGCGCGGGTCGCCTGTTCGACGCGCCGGCGGGCATCGTCGAGGGCATGCTCTGACGCGTCGAGGGCATGATCCGGGGCGCCGGCGCCGCGAGAGTCCGACGACGTCATGACAACACCTCCATCCCGGTCAGCTGCCAGATGTCCCCGACCCGGTCGAACCGGGCCTGCACTGAACGTTTCTCGGTGATCGGTGGGGCGTCGGGGGTCGCGACGGTTTCCACGGACGCCCGGATCAGGGTGGTACCGCTGTCCGGTTCGGCATCGACCACGCCGACGACATCCGGGCGCCAGGTGACCCGCACGGCGCCGTCGGCCGGTGGCCGGGTCAACTCGGTGGCATAGCGCCGCGCGAACTCACCGCCGACGAGACCGCGCGCACGATGCCGGTCGGCCTGCCACGATGCCGTGGTCACCGAGAACACGTGAGCGACGATCTCGCCGGCGGACCGACGCAACTCGGTGCGGGCCCGGTCGGTGGCGGAGTCGATCACCGACTCCCGCCACTGCACACCCACGGCGACCACGAGTGCGGTCGCGACGACAGCGATCACCCCGCCGAACGCGACGGCGCGCCGCACGGGGATCACCCCGCGGGCAGCGCGCAGACCGCGGCCGGCACTGGCAGACACCGTTGCGTGAGCACTCTTCTCGGGTGGGGTCGTCATGGGAGGTACTGCACCGCCGCGAGTTTGAGTTCGCCATCGGCCGGTTCGACGAGGACCCGCAACCGGAACCGGCGCACCGTCTCGTCGACAGGATCGGGGTCGCCGACGGCATCGGGGTCGTCGCCCCCGGCGAAGACCACCGTCGACGCGACGAGGACAACAGCCCGATCGCCCGAACGCCGAGCCACACCTGAGCCGTCGACGATTCCACGCGCCACCGTGCCCTGCGAGGCGACGAACCGGGAGTAGGCGTCCGCGGATTGCGCGAACTGGTCCCGGAACTCGCCGGTCGCGCCGTCGATGATCCGGCGCACCTGCTCGGGGCGTCGATGATCGGGGCTCAGCAGCATTGTCACGCGGTCGACGGCGGCGCGCTGGTAGTCGGCGTCGGTGTAAGCGTCGGCGCCCCGTACCCACAGCACCGTCGAAACCACTGCAGCGACAACCGCAACAGCGGCTGCCAGCGCCACCCATCGGGGAGCGCGGGACCGGCGTCGCATCCCCGCGGCCACCTGGGCCTCGCCGAGCGCCTCGACGGCCCGTCGCAACTCACCGCGGGCAGCCCGCTCGGCCTCGATCGCCGCGTCCCGGGCCATCCAACACCCCTTTCCGCCGACCCGTTCACCGGTGTCGGCGGACTCCACCCTAGACACGCCACCGGCGACGGCATCGGCAGCGCTCGGGCGACCCGGTCTGGCCATCGGGCTGCGAGTCCGGCGAATCCGGCGCAGAATCGTCTATTACCTGCGAGGAGGCGCCGATGACGCGACCACAATCGATCACCGCCACGATATTCCGCCGCAAACCTGTGCGGGGTGCCGGGGCGCCCGGGGAGGCGACCGACGATCCGCACCTCAAACGTAGTATCGGCACGTTCCAACTGACCCTCTTCGGTGTCGGTGCGACGGTCGGCACCGGCATCTTCATCGTCGTCCCCGAGGCCATCAGCAAAGCCGGCCCGGCGGTGCTGATCGCGTTCGTGGTTGCCGGGGTCGCGGCCGGCCTCGCGGCGATCTGCTACGCCGAGATGGCTTCGGCGGTACCGGTGTCCGGGTCGAGCTATTCCTATGCGTACGCGACCCTGGGCGAGGTGGTGGCGGTCGGCATCGGCGCATGCCTGATGCTCGAGTACGGGGTGTCGGCGGCAGCCACCTCGATCGGCTGGGGTCAATATCTCAACGAGCTGCTCGACAACCTGTTCGGCTGGCATATCCCCGATGCCCTCAACGCCGCGCCCTGGGGCGTCGATGATCCCGGAATCGTGAACCTGCCGTCGGTGATCCTCGTCGTCCTGTGCGGTCTGCTACTCATTCGCGGCGCCAGCGAGTCCGCGATCGTCAACACGGTGATGGTGTTGATCAAACTCGGTGTGCTGCTGCTGTTCGCGGCAGTTTGCCTCACCGCGTTCACCTCCAGCCACTTCACGCCGTTCATGCCCGAGGGGATGGCCGGGGTGACGTCGGCAGCCGCGGTCATCTTCTTCACCTTCATCGGCCTCGACGCGGTATCCACGGCCGGCGACGAGGTGCGCAACCCGCAGCAGGCCATGCCACGGGCCATCATCGGCGCCCTCCTGGTGGTCACCGGCATCTATCTGCTCACCGCCGTGGCGTCGATCGGCGCACAGGCCTGGACCGATTTCGATCCCGACGACAGCGCCAGCCTGTCGGTGCTGGCCAACTCGGTAACCGGTTCCACCTGGGTCGGCACCATCATCGCGGCGGGTGCGGTCATCTCCATCTTCTCGGTGACGTTGGTGGTGATCTACGGCCAGACGCGCATTCTGTTCGCGATGGGACGAGATGGCCTGCTGCCATCCGCCTTCGCCAAGGTCAGTTCGACAACGATGGTGCCGGTGAACAACACGGTGGTGGTATGCGCGGTGATCGCCGTGCTCGGCGGCTTCGTCCCGATCGACAAGCTGTGGGATCTGGTCTCGGTCGGCACGCTGGCGGCATTCATCGTGGTGTCGATCGGCGTGATCATCCTGCGCCGCACCATGACCGACCTGCCACGACCGTTCCGTGTGCCCGGCTACCCGGTGACGCCGGTGCTGTCGGTGGCGGCCTGTGTGTGGATTCTGAGTGGTCTGGCGCCGGTCACCTTCGCCTTCTTCGGCGCGTGGGTCGCCGCGGCCCTGCTGTTCTACGCCCTGTGGGGACGCCGCCACAGCAAGCTGAACGCGACGACACCGAACTCGGACGGGGCTCACACATGACGATCCTGGTGGGCTACGTCCAGGGCGAGGGCGGCCTGGGCGGGCTGCAACTCGGCGCGATGGCCGCCGAATCGTTGCACACCGACCTCGTGGTGGCCACGGTCGTCCCCAAGCCCTGGACCACGCCGTCGATGGCGAAGGTCGATGCCGAGTTCGCCTCGTGGACCGACGAAGTCGCGGCCACGGCGGAGGCGGAGGTCGCCGAGTACATGACCATCTATCCGCCCGAGCTGAGCTGGCGCTTCACCCGACTCGATCATCGAACGGTGGCATCGGCACTCATCGAGCACGCCCGCGCCCTCGACGCCGATGCGATCGCGATCAGCTCGACCGGTGACGGTCAGCTGGGTCAGATCGTGCTCGGCTCGACCGCCGACACGCTGATGCATCGCTCGCCGGTACCGGTGGGCATCAGTCCGCGCGGTTACCGGTCGCCCAAGGACGGCCTGCTCACCCGGGTCACCGCGGCGATCAGCGGATCGGGACCCGAATCGCGGTCGGTCATTGCCCGCGCCCGGGGCCTCTGCGATCGGATGGATGCGCCACTGCGGGTGGTGTCGTTTGCGGTGCGCGGCGGGGCGATGTACCCGCCGCTGGTCGGCCTGAGCACGGAGGACGACGTGCTCTCCCAATGGCAGGCACAATCCGCCGAGTCACACCGGATGCTGCTCGATGACGGCGTGATCGCCCCCGGCACCGACTGTGTGGTGGCCGCCGGCCGCGGCTACCGGGAGGCGTTCGACTCGATCGAGTGGATCGGTGGCGAGGTGCTGTTCCTCGGCAGCGCCCGCGACGGCGTACTCGCGCAGGTGTTCCTCGGATCACGGGCCAGCAAACTGATCCGTCACTCGCCGGTACCGGTGCTGATCCTGCCACGCTGATACCCGTCGGATCGAGCGCGCCGCGCTATCGCGAACCGATCCGTTTCGAGTAGGCGGCGCGCTGCTCGTGGTCATAGTCGAGGAACATGCTGTCCAGCTTGGTCATCCGCCGCGATGCCCGCTTCATCCGTTGCGGGAACAGGGCATTGGCATGCGTCCACGCCATCGATCGCGGAGCCGTCAAGCGAACCCGCGGACGAGCGATGATGGCGAGCACCTGGGCCGCCACGTCTTCGGGTTCGATCGCGCGGACCATCGAATTGGTGTGCAGCCCGGAGATCAGACCTGTGCGCGTGAATGTCGGCAACACGGTGCTGACCCGCACGCCGGTCTTCTCGAGTTCGGCGTCAACGGCCTCGGAGAACTCGATGACGGCCGCCTTGGCGCCGTTGTAGATGGTCAGTCCGGGCGTGGGCAGCCGTCCGGCGACCGAGGCGATGTTGACGATCTGGCCGCGACCCCGGGCCACCATGCGACGAGCGGCCAGTTGGGTACCGGTGATCACGCCGATCACGTCGATGTCGTAGGTGCGGCGGATCAACGCCTCGTCGTAGGACAGGAAGTCACCGACCGGCATGATGCCCGCGTTGTTGATCAGCACGTCGATCGGCCCGACCGCGGACTCCACCGCGTCGAGGAACTCCTCGAACGAGGACCGGTCGGTCACGTCGACACCGAATCCCTCCACGCCGAGATCGGCGGCGGCCTTGCCCACCGCGTCGTCGTCGATGTCACCGAGCGCGACCACCGCACCCGCCTCGAACAACTGTGTCGCGGTCTCGAAGCCGATACCGCGCGCACCACCGGTGATCGCGATCACCTTGCCGCGCAGCGCATCACGAACTTCTCCGTGATCCGGCCCGCGGCGCAGCAGATCTCGAACGGCCATCAGAATCCCTCCATCAGCAGACCCCGACCACGGGTTCGTGGTCGCGGATGGGTATCACCAGATCATCGGCGCGAGGTACTTGGCAGCGAGTTCGCGCACCGCGTCGGGCTGTTGTTTGCGCTCGTCGGTCGCAGGCACCTCCAGAAAGGAGATGACCAGGCGGACATGCAATTCCACGGCTTGACGCAGGTCGTCGTCGGGCATTGTCGCCCCCGACTCCCGCAGTGTGGTTGCGACCCGGTCGGTGACCATGTCGATGAACAACGACGTCACCGCCGACGTGATCGGTCGCATCTCCGCGTCGGTCAGCACCAGCCGTCGCATCAACGGATCCTCGGAGATCATCACCGCACCTTCGGCGAAGGCCTCCACCACCGCTTCGGCCGGACCGAGGCCCACAACCGCCGCCATCAGACGTTGCATACCGCGCTCGTACAGGTCGTTGGCGACCGCGAGCAGCAGCGCTTCCTTGTTGGGAAACCGGCGGTAGAGGGTGCTACGGCTGACGCCGGCCTGCGCGGCCACCTCGTCCATGTTCGCGCGGCGCACTCCGACGTCGGTGAACTCGACCTCCGCGGCCGCCAGGATCGCTTGTTCCTGGTCCTCGGGGCTCGCCGTGTTGCGGGCCTTGCGCGGCGCTTTGGTCTGCGACATCCGCCCGGGGCTCATCGGCGTCGGAGGTCGACGGGCAGTTTGTCCTTCGGGACCGGCAACGCGCTGTAGTCCATCGGGATCTGGTAGCCCTCGGGCACCGACCATTCGTAATTGCGCAGCAGGTGATGCAGGATCGTCTTGATCTCCATCTGGCCAAAATACAGCCCGATGCACTTGTGCACGCCGCCACCGAACGGGGTCCAGGCCATGCGATGGCCCTTGTCCTCTTTGCGCTCTGCGCTGAAGCGCTCGGGATCGAACATGTCGGGGTTGGTGAAGAACTCCGGATCACGGTGATTGGTCATCTGCGGCACGGTGACCATCGAGCCCTTGGGCACGAAGAATCCCTGCACCGAGGTGTCCTTGACCGCCATCCGTGGCTGCGCCGGCACCGGCGGACACATCCGCAGCGACTCCTTGAGCACCAGATCGAGAACCGAGAGCTTTCCGAGATCGTCGTAGCCGAGCTCCGGGTTGAGCTCCAGCGACTGTTCACGTGCCCGGCGTTGCCATTCAGGCGACTTCGCCATCCGATACGCCATCTGGGTCATCGTGATCGTCGACGTGTCGTGGGCGGCCATCAGCACGAAGATCATGTGGTTGACGACATCGGCGTCGGTGAACTGCTCCCCCTCATCGCCTTCGACGTGACACAGCACGGAGAACAGGTCGGGGGTCTCACGAGCCCGCTTGGCCGCGATGTTGTCGTAGAAGAACTCCTCGAGCACCCGGCGTCCGCGCAATCCCTTCCACCACCGGCCACCGGGCACCGGCTTGCGGACGTAGGCGACACCGGCGCGCACGGTGTCGATGAACGCCTTGTTGATCTTGTCCGCCTGGTCCTTCGGCAGTTCCAGCCCGAGGAACACCTCGAGCGCGACGTCGAGGGTCAGCGATTTGAACTGCTCGAACATCTTCACGTTGCCGGTGGGGAGGTCGGCGACCCGCTCGGCGATCATCGGCTGCATCTCCTGCATGTAGCCCTTGAGTGCCGACGGGGTGAAGGCCTGCTGCAGGATGTGGCGGTGATGACGGTGCTCGTCGAAATCGAGGAGCATGATGCCGCGGTTGAAGAACGGGCCGATGAAGTAACTCCACGCAGGGCCATTGGCGAAAGCCTTGTCGCGGTTCATCAGGATTTCGTCGGCGGCGCGGGGTCCGGCAGCGATCACCATCTTGACGCCGAGCGCATTGAGTCCGGAGACCTGACCGAGACGGGCGAGGCGTTCGTCGCCAAAGGCGAACGGGTCGCGACGCATCGCCATCATCTCCAGGACACCGTTGCGTTGCGCGCAGGGCACCTCGAGCAGATCACTGCCCGCAGGCGCCGCGGCGAACACCGTGGACTTGGCTGCCGTACCCGTCGAGACCATTGCCATTCTCCTCATTCCCCGAAACATCACCATCGATGCTCTGCACCGCGGCGCACAGCTGTGAGCCGCATCGCATGGAACTCTATTGGAACAGAAAACGCAAAATGTTTCTAGGGGTTCCGGCCCGGGACACCGATGGTGCCGGTGAGGACATACGCGCATGCCCTCACGACGTTCAGCAGCCAGATCGGGACGCCAGGATCGCGTGGCATCGCCCGAGGCGTTCCCGCCACCAACGATCGCGGTCGGCCGGGGCGCGCACCGCGGCCGGCAAGACCAGGTCCTCACGCAACCACCGTGGCAGCACAGCCCCTTCGGACGGCACAAACGGCTCCGCAACATCGCTGGTGAAGAGCGTTCCGGTGGCCAGCCCACACGCGTGGTCCAGGGTCGGCAGCGCCGCCGCGGCGGCGACCCCGGCCGCCATCCCGACCGCCGAGTCCAACGCCGAGGACACCACCACGGGTAGGCCGATCGATTCGGCCAGAGACAGCGTCGCGCGCATGCCGCCGAGCGGGGCGACCTTGACGACCGCGATATCGGCTGCGTCGGCGGCCACCACGCGATAGGGGTCGTCGGCCTTGCGAATCGACTCGTCGGCGGCGATCGGGACGTCGACCGCGCGACGTACCGCGGCCAGTTCCGGCACCGTCGCGCACGGCTGCTCGACGTACTCCACCTCGCCGATGGTCCGGATCGCGGCAATGGCCTCGTCCACCGACCACCCGCCGTTGGCATCGACGCGCACCGAGCCGACGATCTCGCGCGCGGCCGCAACCCGGGCCACGTCGTCGTCCAGACTCTGTCCGTGTTCGGCCACCTTTACCTTCGCCGTCGCGGCACCCGGGTACCGCGACAGGACCTCGGCGACCTGGTCGGCGGGGACCGCGGGCACCGTCGCATTGATCGGCACCCGATCGCGGCGCGGTGCGGGTGGACCGAGATGGGCAGCCTCGATACCGGCTGCCAACCAGTTCGCGGCCTCGTGGTCGCCGTACTCGGTGAACGGCCCGAATTCGCCCCACCCGGCGGGCCCACGGAACACCATCAGCTCGCGCTCGGTGATCCCGCGGAAACGGGTCCGCATCGGCAGGCGGATGACGTGGGCGTCGGCCAGCAGGACGCCGAGCTCGGGCGGGTCAGCCACGAATTCCATCTCCCTACGGGGTTCGCGTTGAAACAAATCTTCCATTCCGTTCCAACCTGGGTTAGTGTTCGTGTCATGTCAGTCAACCAGGACTACGAGCGCGCAATCCGCGAAGCCGAGCCGGTCATCGCCGCCGACGACCCGGACTCTGCCCTGCCATCGCCACGACTGGGCGCGGATTCGCTGATCTGGAAGTTCTACGGAGACAGCCGCGGCGTTCTCGGGTTCCAGCGGCTGGCCGGTACCGAGAACTGCATCGAGCAGCTCGGCCAGGCCGTGCTCGACCATTCGGTCATCTTCGACGACTTCCTCGGCCGGGCCAAGCGCACCGGCCCCCCGGTGATGAAGACCGTGTACAGCACCGAGCCGCAGAAGTGGGGGCGCACAGTCCGCGACTTCCATCGCAACATCAAGGGTGAGATCAGCGACGGCTCGCGCTATCACGCCCTGAACCCGGAACTGTTCTACTGGGCACATGCGACGTTCGTCGACCAGGTCCTCTACATCACCGACACCTTCATCCGCCGGCTGAGCTACGCCGAGAAGGTACAGATCTTCGAGGAAAGCAAGGTCTGGTACGAGCTCTACGGGGTCAGCGCGCGCAGTCAACCGCAGACCTACGAGGAATTCCTCGCGTACTGGGACGACATGCTCAGCCGGTTCATCCCGCACAAGACGGTCGTCTACGCGACGGGCTACATCCGGCAGGGGCTCCCCCGGCCGAAGAAGGTTCCGGCACCGGTGTGGAATGTCGTCTCCGCACCACTGAACGCCTTCCTGCGCACCGTCATCGTCGGCACCCTTCCGCAACAGATGCGTGACGTCTGCGGCCTCGAGTGGAACGACAAGCGCGAGCGCAACTTCCAACGCTTCGCGCGGATCATGCGGACCCTGAACCCGGTGTTCAACCGTCTGCCGCTGCGGTGGCTCTACGTGCCGTGGGCCTACCGCGCGTGGCGGGAGGTCGGCGTGGACCCGCGACCACTGCACAACACGCCGGCCGCCTGAAAGGCACCGACGTCTCCTCGCCCGGGGACCACCGCCGGTCGACCGGGCGCCGCTCCGGCGTTTGACTGGGCGCCGTTTTCGGTCGACTGGGCGCCGTTTTCGGTCGACTGGGCACGAGAACCTGGTCTTGTGGGTCATCATCCCGCGCGGTAGCGACTGTCGTAGCGATACGAGTCCTCGTCGACGTATGTCTCCCGCGGGGGCCGGACGCGTGGCGAGGCGCCCAGATCCCCGTCGAGCGCTTTGCTGATGATGGGTCCGATCCTGGCGAAATCTGCAGCGGCCGTGGACATCGGATAGGCATCGGCGATCAACGCCATCCAGTGGTGGATCTGACGCAGGTCGTCGGCGGCCAGCGGACCGTTGACCCAGTTGTCGGACTGCCAGGTCTCCCGCTGCCAGGCCTGCCACGGGTAGTCGGCGTCAGCGGGTGGTGACACCGAGTAGAGCCCGCGGACGATCACGTCGTTGCGGTCGGCGCCACACTCGACTCGCCAGCGGGACACCAGTTCGGTGTAGGCGGCGTAGTCCTGCGAATTCCAATTGGTGGCCGAGAACCTTTTCCATCCGGCACGTCGGACGGTGCGCGCGATCTTTCCGTCGAGTACCTGACTGGGATGGCGGGGAGCGCCGGCGCCGGCAAAGTAGAGGAACCAGGTGAATCCGGTTGGGCCGAGGCGATCGATCTCCTGGCTTCCGCGATCCGGTTTGAGCAGATCAAAGGCCACCGCCGGGTCCTCCCGACCCGCCTGCGCGGCCTCCTGCAGGAGGCCGCCGATCCGCTGACGATCTGTCGCCACGGCGACCATGCGTCGTTTGTTCTCGTTCCATCGTCGACCATGGCAGAAGGCAATGGTGTTCCACAGCAGGTTGATGGCGCCCTCGGGTGATGCCAACGCGGCCTCGGCGAGCCCGAACAGCTGTGTGCGCGAGATGGTGTCACCGATCAGCGCTCCGGGTAACCCATGCTCGGCAAGTTGATCCGACCACCAGGGGCGGTCAATCACCACGGAGTCGGCGAGGAGCTCCGCGCCGCGGTCGCCGGCGGCAAGCCATTCGGTGAGGACGGTTGGCGGGTGGACGGCTTTGGATGTCATGTTCATTGGACGCAGCCGAGGGCCGACCGGTTCCGTCGAATTGCCCCGATTAGTGTTGCCGTAGGAATCCCCCAGCAGCAGAAGCAAATTCGGCCGGTTTGTCGCGGTGTATGCTGTGGCCCGCATCGATCGCGACGAACCGCGCATCCGGCAGCGCCTCGCTGAGGGTGCGCAGATGACGTGACGGCAAGAAGCTCCGCGCGCCACCGGAGATGATCAGGGTGGAAGCGGCGACGACGCCCAACCGTGCCCACCACTGAGGGTCGGCGGTCTCGAACTGTGGCGCCACCTCCTCGCCCACCCGCCGATCGAACCGGATCAGTGGCCACGGGTTACGCACCGCGGCACCGATGCCACGTACCCGTTCACCGAGCGTCGCCGCGACGACAATGCCCTCGTCCACATGCGCCTGATCGCGCGGCATCGGCGGTATCTCCTCGAGGACGAGGCGGCGGACGCGTCCGGGTGCCTCCATCGCCAAGCGGAGCGCGGTGTGCGCGCCCAGCGAATGTGCGACGATGTCTGCCACCCCGATGTCGAGCTCGTCGAGCACAAAATGAAGGTCGTCGCGGAAGTCGTTGAGCAGATATGTCTGCGCGTGACCGCTGCGACCGTGTCCGCGCAGGTCGACCGAGATCACCCGCCGACCCTCGCGACGGAGCGCAGCCGCGAACCCACGCCACGTCGTGTGATCGCCGGCCATGCCATGCACCAGCAGCACTGGCGGGCGGCGCTCGTCGTCACCGGACACCCGAACCGCCAGGGCCAGGTCGCCGGTCGAGCTCGATCGATGCAGCACACGCACCCTTGTCTCCTACGCCAGTCGACGGACGGACCGCAAGTTCGGGTGTGCCTCTGTCAGCATCACGACGAGCAACAGAACACTGCGACGTCAGTCTTCGCCTCCCGGTCGCGCGACGTCGGCCTCCCACCTCCGCCGGCGTTCGTCCTCGGTCTGCTCCCACCACGGCGTACCACGCTCCCCCAACGCAACCTTCGCCGCCTGCACACCCCGCCGAGACTCGGGCGCGCCCCTCGTACGTCTCACCTCGCGACGCCATGCCATCAGGATCGACTGCAACTCAGACCGCCGCTCCTCGGGGATCAGCGGATCGGTCGCGCGCCACTTCCGACCGTCGACGATGACATGCCGGCCGTCTGGCGTTCGTTCTGGATCGGCCACGAGTTCCACTGTGCCACGGAGATGTTCGGCGGGCGTGACCTACCTCTCCCACACCGTCTGACCAGTGCTTTCTGGCACGCGATGGCTCACCTCTCAGGCTCTGCTTATGTCCATATGGGTAACCTCGCCGTGTCCTTGCCGATACCGAAACGTTATTCAAACCGAGACTGACAACCGAGACGGACGACGCTGTGCCTCACCACCGCCTGAACCCCCACACCTCGACGCGGCCCACCACCCGCGCACTCCTCGACGCACCATCGCGAACCCGGCCACCCGGTCGGCATCGGGCAACCCCGCAGTCCCGCACCCGGACGACCCTCCGAACCGGCGCGCTCGCGGCATTCGTCGGTGCCGTCGGGCTGACGGCCGGCACCGCAGCACAGGCACATGCGCAGCCCGCTCCCCAGCCGCAGATCCCGACGAAGATCGCGCTGCCCGACGACGTCAAGCTACCGGCCGGACTGGTACTGCCGCCTGAGATCGACGACCTCGCCCACGATGTCCTGCCCCCGTCGGCGTTCGCCCCCGGCACGCCAGGCATCAAGAGCGCAGTTAAGCCGGTCAGCGGCACCGTGACCTCCGGTTACGGCCCCCGATGGGGCACCCACCACAACGGAGTCGACATCGCCAACATGGTCGGAACACCCATCTACGCCGTCACCGACGGCGTGGTCCTCGAGTCCGGCCCGGCCTCCGGGTTCGGGCAGTGGGTTCGCGTGAAGCAGGACGACGGCACCATCGGCGTCTTCGGTCACGTCGATCAGAGCTTCGTTCATCCCGGCCAGAAGGTACGCGCCGGTCAGAAGATCGCGACCGTCGGCAACCGCGGCCAATCCACCGGCCCCCACCTGCACTATGAGGTCTGGGATGCCAACGGCACAAAGATCAACCCGCAGGTCTGGCTCAACAAGCGCGGTGTCCATCCGTGACGGTCGACTGTCAACCTGATCAGTCGCGGAACCACCCACTGCGCTTGGCCGTGAACACCATGTCCTGCCAATAGCCCCACTGGTGGGTACCGACCGCCGGGAAGTCGGTGCTGATGCGGATGCCCTGGACAGCGGCCGCCACCTCGAACGTACGGGTCTGCGCAAGCGAGACGACCTCGAGCGGTGTGCCCTTGACCGACCCGATGGCGTCGGTGTTGTACTTGCCCCATAGCCCCGATGCCGCGCCGACCCGTATGCGCATACCCCGCATACGTTGCAGTTGTGCCACGGAGTCATTGGCGATCCAGCGCGCATCCCAGGGCGGACCCCACATGGCGTCGGCGCTGAACGGCCCCACGCCGGCCGCCAATCCCGCATCGATCAGGGCCAACCGAACGGCTGTGCGCATGGTCGGCGCCGACGGGTTGAGGAACCCGGACATCGAGAAGACATGCGAGATCCGCTTGCGGTGGTAGGCGCCGAAGATCATGGCGGCGTTGCCGCCCATGGAGATTCCCATCATCGCGTACTTGGCGCGGGGACCCACGGCCAACCCGCGGGCATCGAGCTCGCGGATGATGGTGTTCAGCCGACACGTCCAGCGATAGCGGTATTTCACCTTGCTTCGCGGGCTCGCGGCGTTCCAGTCGGTGTAGAAGCTCGCGAGACCACCGACCGGCTCCACGACGTTGACGCCCGTGTTGGCTATTCGTTGGATGTTCGTCTCATGCCGCCAACCGCTGATGTCGCCGGTCGCGCGCAGCCCGTCGAGGGCGATGACGGTCTTGTAGTTGCCCCACCGCGTCCACATGTCGACCGGGGTGGCCGGCATGCCGCACCCCGAGACATAGAACCGCCCGAAGGACGCCGCATTTGCGCTCCCGGCCTCCAAGGAGCCGAACCCGACGATGGTGGCCATGACGAGCAGACAGACGAGTAATCGACGCCTCTTCGCCAGACGGCGTGGGCGCATGGAGAGTACCGGCACCGCAGAACCGTAATCCGTTGCGCGACTGGGTCGCCACAGCTGTGACCAGAGCAGCGACAGACCGAAACCGGCCTGTTACCAAAGTGGCGCATGTTGCTGGAGTGACTACAGGACGCAGGTTCTCTCGATGCCGCAGGTCACCTCGGAGAACGCGGCTGGTCGACGACTCGCGTGACCCGAACCGACCCGCGCGATCGAAGAGAACCCGCGCGAACCCGGCCGACCCGCGCCGGCGGGCGGACATGCGAAAGGCGCCCGGCCACTCTCGTGACCGGGCGCCTTCTCGACTCAGTGAGTCAGATCGTCAGGAGGAGAACCTCACTTGTTGATCTTCGTGACTCGACCCGCACCGACGGTGCGGCCACCCTCACGGATGGCGAAACGCAGGCCCTCGTCCATGGCGACCGGCTGGATGAGCTTGACGCTCATCTCGGTGTTGTCGCCCGGCATGACCATCTCGGTGCCCTCGGGGAGGGTCACGACGCCGGTCACGTCGGTGGTACGGAAGTAGAACTGCGGACGGTAGTTGTTGAAGAACGGGGTGTGACGACCACCCTCGTCCTTGCTCAGGATGTAGGCCTGGCCCTCGAACTCCGTGTGCGGAGTCGTGGTGCCCGGCTTCACGATGACCTGACCGCGCTCGACGTCCTCACGCTTGAGGCCGCGCAGCAGCAGACCGGCGTTGTCGCCCGCCTGTGCCGAGTCGAGCAGCTTGTGGAACATCTCGATACCGGTGACGGTGGTCTTGGTGGACTTGTCACGGATGCCGACGATCTCGACTTCCTCGTTCACGTTGACCTCGCCGCGCTCCACACGACCGGTGACCACGGTGCCGCGGCCGGTGATGGTGAAGACGTCCTCGACGGGCATCAGGAACGGCTTGTCGGTCTCGCGGACCGGGTCCGGGATGGACTCGTCGACGGCCGACATGAGCTCCTCAACCGACTTGACCCACTGGGCGTCGCCCTCGAGCGCCTTGAGCGCCGAGACCTTCACGACCGGTGCTTCCTCGTCGAACTCCTGGGCGGCCAGCAGTTCGCGGACCTCCATCTCGACGAGTTCGATGATCTCGTCGTCGTCGACCATGTCGGCCTTGTTCAGGGCGACCAGGATGTAGGGCACACCGACCTGGCGGGCCAGCAGCACGTGCTCACGGGTCTGCGGCATCGGGCCGTCAGTGGCGGCGACCACGAGGATCGCGCCGTCCATCTGAGCGGCACCGGTGATCATGTTCTTGATGTAGTCAGCGTGACCGGGGGCGTCAACGTGTGCGTAGTGACGCTTGTCGGTCTCGTACTCCACGTGCGAGATGTTGATCGTGATACCACGAGCCTTCTCTTCCGGAGCCTTGTCGATCTGATCGAACGCAAAGCTCTGGTTGAGCTCCGGGAACTTGTCGTGCAGCACCTTGGTGATGGCCGCGGTCAGCGTGGTCTTGCCGTGGTCGACGTGACCGATGGTGCCGATGTTCACGTGCGGCTTGGTCCGCTCGAACTTCGCCTTCGCCACTTTGTTTGTCCTCCTGGACTGTTGTTGTCCTGCTGGGCGGATCCCAGCAGGAGTTCTTCACTTACGTTGTGCGCCCGCTTGTGGGCCAGCGCGTTTCGCGATGGGTCGCGACGAATTACTCGCCGGTCGCCTTCGCAATGATTTCCTTCGACACGTTCGACGGAACCTCCGCGTACGAGTCGAACACCATGGAGTAGTTTGCCCGGCCCTGGGTCTTCGACCGAAGGTCTCCGATGTAGCCGAACATCTCCGACAGCGGCACCTGTGCCTTCACGACACGCGCACCGCTGCGCTCCTCCATGGCCTGGATCTGGCCACGGCGGGAGTTCAAATCGCCGATCACGTCGCCCATGTAGTCCTCGGGCGTGGTGACCTCGACAGCCATGATCGGCTCGAGGATCACCGGACCGGCCAGCTTGGCAGCTTCCTTCAGAACCTGCTGACCAGCGATCTTGAAGGCCATTTCCGACGAGTCGACGTCGTGATACTGGCCATCGAGCAGGGTGGCCTTGATGTTGACCAGCGGGTATCCCGCCAGCACGCCGTACTGCATGGCGTCCTGGATGCCGGCGTCCACCGACGGGATGTACTCGCGGGGCACGCGGCCACCGGTGACGGCGTTGTCGAACTCGTAGGTCGCGCCGTCCTCGGCGTCGACCAGCGGCTCGAGCTTGACGATCACCTTCGCGAACTGGCCGGAACCACCGGTCTGCTTCTTGTGGGTGTACTCGTGCTTGTCGACCGCCTTGCGAATGGTCTCGCGGTAGGCGACCTGCGGCTTGCCGACGTTGGCCTCGACCTTGAACTCACGCCGCATACGGTCGACCAGGATGTCGAGGTGGAGTTCGCCCATACCGCCGATGACGGTCTGGCCGGTCTCGTCGTCGAGCTGGACGGTGAACGTCGGGTCCTCTTCGGCGAGCTTCTGGATCGCGGTACCGAGCTTCTCCTGGTCGGACTTGGTCTTCGGCTCGATGGAGACGTTGATGACCGGGTCCGGGAAGCTCATCGACTCAAGCACGATCGGAGCGTTCGGATCGCACAGGGTGTCACCGGTGGTGGTGTCCTTGAGACCGATCATCGCGTAGATGTGGCCCGCGGTGGCATCCTCGACCGGGTTCTCCTTGTTGGCATGCATCTGGAAGAGCTTGCCGATGCGTTCCTTCTTGCCCTTGGTCGCGTTGAGGACCTGGGTGCCCGCGTTGATGCGGCCCGAGTAGACACGCACGAAGGTCAGCTTGCCGAAGAACGGGTGCGCCGCGATCTTGAACGCCAGGGCCGAGAACGGCTCGTCCGACGACGGCTTACGCGACATCTCCTCTTCCTCGTTGCCGACGGCGTGACCCTCGACCGAGGGGACGTCGAGCGGCGACGGGAGGTAGTCGATGACCGCGTCCAGCATCGGCTGGACACCCTTGTTCTTGAACGCGGAGCCGCAGATCACCGGGTAGTACTCACGCGCGATGGTGAGCTTACGGATGGCGCCCTTGATCTCCTCGACGGAGAGCTCTTCGCCACCGAAGTACTTCTCCAGCAACGCTTCGTCGGACTCGGCGACGGTCTCGAGCAGCTTCTCGCGGTACTCGGCGGCCTGGTCGGCCAGATCCGCGGGGATCTCCTCGATGGTCGGCTCGGCGCCGATCTCGACGGTGCCGCGCCAGGTGATCGCCTTCTGCTCGATCAGGTCGACGACGCCGTCGAAGGAGTCCTCGGCACCGATCGGCAGCTGCAGCACGAGCGGCTTGGCACCGAGGCGCTCCTCGATCGTGCGCACGGTGAAGAAGAAGTCCGCACCGAGCTTGTCCATCTTGTTGACGAAGCAGATGCGCGGGACCTCGTACTTCTCCGCCTGCCGCCAGACCTGCTCGGACTGCGGCTCGACGCCCTCTTTGCCGTCGAACACGGCTACGGCGCCATCGAGCACACGCAGGCTGCGCTCCACCTCGACGGTGAAGTCGACGTGCCCGGGGGTGTCGATGATGTTGATCTGGTTCTTGTTCCAGAAACAGGTGACGGCCGCGGAGGTGATGGTGATACCCCGCTCCTTCTCCTGCTCCATCCAGTCGGTGGTCGAGGCACCGTCGTGGGTCTCACCGATCTTGTAGTTCACACCGGTGTAGAAGAGGATTCGCTCGGTTGCGGTGGTCTTGCCGGCATCGATGTGGGCCATGATGCCGATGTTGCGAACCTTTTTGAGGTCGCTGAGCACTTCCTGTGCCACGTGGTTTCCCTTCGGGAATTGTGGTTGATCTTCAGGGTTGTCGCTCCGCCCGACGCGATCATGATCGCGGCCGGGCGGAGCAGGTTGTCACCAGCGGTAGTGCGCGAACGCCCGGTTGGCCTCGGCCATCTTGTGGGTGTCCTCACGACGCTTGACCGAAGCGCCGAGACCGTTGGAGGCGTCGAGCAGCTCGTTGGCCAGACGCTCGACCATCGTCTTCTCACGACGCTGACGGCTGAAGGTCACCAACCAGCGCAAGGCGAGGGTGTTGGCGCGGTTCGGCTTCACCTCGACCGGCACCTGGTAGGTGGCACCACCGACGCGGCGGCTCTTCACCTCAAGGGTCGGCTTGACGTTGTCGAGGGCACGCTTGAGCGTGATGACCGGATCGGTGCCGGTCTTCTCGCGGGCCTGCTCGAGAGCCTGGTAGACGATGCGCTCGGCGGTCGACTTCTTGCCGTCGAGCAGGATCTTGTTGACGAGCTGGGTGACCAACGGCGAGCCATAGACGGGGTCGCTGATCAGCGGGCGCTTGGGTGCGGGTCCTTTACGTGGCATGACTTATCAGTTCCCCTTCTTCGCGCCGTAGCGGCTGCGGGCCTGCTTGCGGTCCTTGACACCCTGGGTGTCGAGCGAGCCGCGGATGACCTTGTAGCGCACACCGGGCAGGTCCTTCACACGACCGCCGCGGACGAGCACCATCGAGTGCTCCTGCAGGTTGTGGCCCTCACCCGGGATGTAAGCGGTGACCTCGACGGAGCTGGTCAGGCGCACACGGGCGACCTTGCGCAGCGCGGAGTTCGGCTTCTTCGGGGTGGTGGTGTAGACGCGGGTGCACACGCCACGACGCTGCGGGCTCCCCTTGAGGGCCGCGGTCTTGGTCTTGGCAGCCTTGTCGTGACGGCCCTTGCGGACCAGCTGATTGATGGTTGGCACTAGGTGTTCTTTCCTTTGTCGGCAGTGATCGCCGGTCACCGGGTTCGATGTCCGACATCCTGTGTAGTTGTCTCGCTGCGGTTGGTGCTCCGGGCAAGCGTCGACAACCGTTTCCGATTGCGATGCTTCCACAACTCGCCCCACCAGCACGTACGCGCTGGTCAGTACAATTTTGCTACCCCGGGGTCGGGCGTGTCATACGCTCGACGACGGTTTCGCCTGTCAGTCCACCTGCCCCGGGTGTCCCCGGGCATGCGGACTGGCCCAGCATGAGCCGGGCACCGGCGATCCACTCTACCGATGCAGTTTGCACAGGTCAAAAAACTGTGCAAGCCGTCGAACAGATCATCGCCGGGAAGTGAACGGGCGGTGATCGGGCCGTGCTCGGTTCCTGCCCCGGGTATCGCCATCTCCCCCGAAAACAGGCAGAGAATCTGCGACTTCCAGAAGGAAGAACTCGCAGTTCATAGGGCTATTCGCCCGGCTCGACGGACTGCGGGAGCCGCACCGCCCCACCGCCGCGCTTCGCCGGATTCGACGGTGGCGGCACCACCGGCCCGATGTCACCGTCCGGGGCGGTGTCGAGATCAACCATCACCGGCGCGTGATCGCTCGGTTTGGAGCCCTTTCGGGCCTGTCGGTCGATCCAGGCCGCCGCCACCCGCCGCGCGATCGGCGCACCCGCCAGGATGAGGTCGATGCGCATACCGAGGTCCTTGTGGAACATCCCGGCCCGGTAGTCCCAGTAGCTGAAGACGCGGTCGTCGGGCCAGCGGTCACGAACCACGTCGTGCAGCCCCAACGCGGTCAACGCCGACAGGGCGTCCCGTTCGGGGTCGGTGACGTGGGTGTGCCCGACGTAGGCGGCCGGGTCGAAGAGGTCGGCGTCGGCGGGCGCGATGTTCATGTCGCCGCACAACATCGTGTTCGCCGCGGCGTCGTCGCCGTCACCGGCTGCCACCGCATCGCGCAACCGCGCCAGCCAGTCCAGTTTGTAGTGGTAGTGGTCGGAATCCGGGGTACGCCCGTTGGGCACGTACAACGAGTAGATGCGCACTCCCCCGCACACCGCCGACACCGCGCGGGCCTCGGTGGGTGAATCCGGCTCGGGATAGCCGGGCACGTTCTCGAATCCGCCGCGGACGTCCTCGAGACCGACCTTCGACAGCAGCGCCACCCCGTTCCATTGTCCTTGTCCTACATGGGCGATCTCGTAGCCGCGCTCGGCCAGGTCCGCGCCGAGAGTCTCGTGGAAGGCGTCGTCGGAGAGCTTGGTCTCCTGCAGGCAGACGACGTCGGGTGCGCGCTGATCGAGCCACGGCAACAACCGCGGAATCCGCTGCTTGACCGAATTCACATTCCAGGTCGCGACACGCATGGGCTCCACGGTAGCCGGGCCGGTTTCACCACCTCACGTGCCGACGTCGACGCGTCCGCCACGCGGTGTGTGGAAGTCGTAGGCCGATTCGGCATGCTGGGCGTCGTCGATGCCGTCGAGTTCATGTTGCGGGTCCGCGCGCAGGCCGAGCGTGTATTTCAGTGCCAGCCCGATCACCGCGGTCACTGCCAACGCATACGCCAACACCACCACGACGGCGACGGCCTGACGCCAGAGCTGATCGAGGCCGCCACCGTAGAGCAGACCGTCGACGCCGGCCGGTGTCGACGAACTGGCGACCAGCCCCACCATCAGCATCCCGACCACGCCGCTGACGAAGTGCACACCGACCACGTCGAGCGAGTCGTCGTAGCCCCAGCGGAATTTCAGCTCGATCGCGTAGGAGGCGAACGCCCCGGCCACCGCACCCACCGCGAGCGCACCGATCGGGGTGACCGACGAACACGACGGCGTGATGGCCACCAGTCCGGCGACGACGCCGGAGGCGGCGCCGAACGACGTGGGCCGACCGTGGCGGACCCGTTCGACGATCAGCCACGCCACCATCGACGTCGCGCCGGCACCGAGGGTGTTGGCGGTGATCAGCGCGGCCGAGCCGTTGGCCGCCAGCGTCGATCCCGCGTTGAAGCCAAACCACCCGAACCAGAGCAGTCCGGCGCCGAGCATGACGAACGGCAGATTGTGCGGGCGCATCGGATCCCGTGGCCAGCCCGCACGCCGCCCCAGCAGCAGTGCGATCACCAGCGCCGATGCGCCCGAGTTGATCTCGACGACGGTTCCGCCGGCGAAGTCGATCGCATGCAGATGGGTGGCGATCCAGCCGCCGCGCTCGGCGGTCAGGCCCGGGGCGCTGAACACCCAGTGCGCAACCGGGACATAGACGAGCAGGCACCACAATCCGGCGAAGATCAGCCAGGACGTGAACTTCATCCGATCGGCGACCGCGCCGGCGACGAGCGCGACGGTGACCATCGCGAAGCCCGCCTGGAAGGCCACGAACAGTACGGCCGGGATAGTCCCCACCAGCGGCATACCAGCGCTGTCGGCGCCACCGGAACCGAAATGGCCGAAGAGGTCTCGTAGGCCGGCGAAGGTGATCGGGTTGCCGATCACGCCACCGTGGTCCGGCCCGAAGGCCATCGAGTAGCCCACCGCCACCCACACGATCCACACGATGGGCACCGCCGAGAAGCACATCATCATCATGTTGAGCACGCTCTTGGAACGCACCATGCCGCCGTAGAACAGACCGAGGGCCGGAGTCATCGACAAAACGAGCGCAAAGGCCGCCAACAGCCAGGCGGTGTCGGCCGCGTCGGGCATGCCGGTGGTGGGGAACGTGTTCACGGCGAACACCATACGATTCGGGACGCGGGTCCTGACCAGCACGTTCGCGCTGTGCCCGATTCGTCCGATCACCACGCATCGGCGTCAACCGAGGACCGGCCGACAACGGCGGCGGCTTTCCTCCGCGCGCCATCTGTGCCATTTTGTGACTATCGACACACTGCAGAAGCACCCCGACGGACCCCCGGTACGAGCTGTCATCGACCACTCGTGGCGGCGCTCCGCGTTGTGGGGTGTGCGCCCTGACGACCCGACGCCAACCGTGCTGGTGGACACCGCGAGCGCCGATCCGCTGCTGGACGCGGCACGGCCGGTCCTCGACGACGCGGCCGCGCGTCTGGCCGACACCAACATGTCGCTGCTGTTGGTCGATCACGAGTGCCGCATGGTCTCGCGAGTCGCGTTCGGCAGTGCCATCGAACGCACGCTCGACGACCTCGGCGCCGCACCCGGGATGCCGTTCGGGGAGGAGATCGTCGGCACCACCGCGCTGGGCACTCCTGCCGAGATCCGCGGTGGGATCGCGGTCAACAGCAGTGAGCACTATCTCGAACGGTTCAAGTCGATCAGTTGCTTCGGTCAGCCGATCGTCCATCCGGCCACCCGACGACTGGCCGGCATCATCTGTATGTCGGAGACGGCCGAGCACATCAACCCTCTGGCCGTGCCTTTCGTCAACGGCATCGTCGCCGACATCGCCGACCGCCTGCTGGACCGTTCGCGCGCCCACCAGCGTCGGGTTCTCGATGCGTTCCAGCGCGCCGCGCCACGACGCGACATCGCGGTCGCCGCGATCGGCGACGACCTGCAACTGACCAACGCGCCGGCCGCCGAGCTGCTCTCACCCGCCGACATCGGGGCCCTGCGGGTACTCGCCACCGAGCCGACGCTGCGCGCGATGGTGGTCCCGTTGACGTTGGTGTCCGGTATCGAGGTCGAGGTCGGGGTGGAACCGGTCGCCGGGGTCGGCGGCGCGGCATTGTTCCGGTTCCGCCCGGCCGCGCACACCTCGCCGAGACCCGCTGCGGCGACCCGCACCGCACCGGTGGCCGCGACCACCATCGCGGTCACCGGTGAGCCCGGCACCGGCCGCACCACCGAGGCGCACGCGCTCGCCGCCGACCACGGGTCCGGACCGACCCTGACGGTCGACGTCGCCGAGGATCTGATCTGCGGCCGCGACCCCGACATCGTCGGTTCGATCGCGCGGGCCCGATCCGGACGGGTACCGCTCATCGTCGACGGCGTGGACCTGCTCGACGATCGTTCGATCACGCTGCTCACCAAGGCGGCGGCGTCGTGGTCGGGGTGCCCGCTCATCGTGGTGAGCGCCCCGCGCGAGCACGTCACCGCCGGCGTGGCCGCATTGATCGGCAGGTGCGGGCGCCGCATCGATCTGTCTCCGCTCCGGCAGCGCAGTTCTGATCTGGCCGCCACCGCCAGCGCGGTCCTGCAGCGCCTGGCCCCGGGGATGCGACTGTCCGGCAACGCAACCGACGCCCTGCTGTGTCAGGACTGGCCCGGCAACATTGCCGAGTTGGATGCGGTGCTGCGTCAGGCCGCGCAGTCGTGTGCGGCCCGGGCGGCGCGCATCGTCGAGCCCGCCGACCTCCCGCCCACCTACCGCACCACCAGTCGGGCCGCGCATCTGTCCGGGCGCGAGCAGGCCGAGCGGGTCGCGATCGTCGATGCGCTCGACCACGCCGGCGGCAACAAGGTGCATGCCGCACGCGAACTCGGGATCAGCCGCACCACGTTGTACGCCCGGATGCGTGCGCTCGGGATCTGAGTCACCCGGAAATTCTCTGACCGTGCGGCCGCCGGGACCGGATTAGACGCGGTGTTCAACGCACTGTTCAGTTTCTGGACAGCGCACTCCCGGCCGATGGTGGCAGAAATGAAGCAGGTCACAACTATGACCCAGATCACTTCAGATCTCGCCACCTGACCAGGAGGTTTTCATGACCGCCGTCGCCACCGACCTGCATGCGCGGGTCCGCGACTTCATCGCCACCGACCGTCCGATGTTGATCGGCGGTGAGTGGGTGTCGGCCGCTTCGGGCCGCACCTTCGAGACGATCGACCCGGCCACCGCACGCCCGATCACCTCGGTCGCCCACGGCGAGGCCGTCGACGTCGACCGCGCGGTGCGGGCCGCGCGACAGGCCTTCGACGACGGCCCGTGGTCGCGGATGAAGCCCAACGAGCGTGAGCGGCTGCTGTGGCGGGTAGGCGACCTGCTGACCGAGCGCGCCGCCGAGTTCGGACAACTCGAGGCACTCGACAACGGCAAGGCCGCCACCATCGCGACCGCGGTGGACATGAACTGGTCGGCCGACATCTTCCGGTACAACGCCGGATTGGCCACCAAGATCACCGGCTCCACCGTCGACGTCTCGATGCCGTTCGTGCCCGGCGGCGAGTTCCACGCCTACACCCTGCGCGAGCCGGTCGGCGTGTGCGGGCTCATCGTGCCGTGGAACTTCCCGCTCCTGATGGCCGCGTTCAAGCTCGCCCCCGCCCTCGCCGCGGGCAACACGGTGATCCTCAAGCCGGCCGAGCAGACCCCGCTGACGGCATTGCTGCTCGGCGAGATCTTCCAGGAAGCCGGGTTCCCGCCCGGTGTGGTCAACATCGTCACCGGCTTCGGTGATGCCGGTGCGGCCCTGGCCGCCCACGACGACGTCGACAAGATCGCGTTCACCGGTTCCACCGAGGTCGGCAAGAAGATCGTCGAGGCGGCCAAGGGCAATCTGAAGAAGGTGTCGCTGGAGCTCGGCGGCAAGAGCCCGAACATCGTGTTCGCCGACGCCGATTTCGACAAGGCGGTCGCCGGATCGGTGGCGGCATGGATGTTCAACCACGGCCAGTGCTGTGTGGCCGGCACCCGATTGTTCGTCGAGCGCCCCATCTTCGACGACTTCACCGCCGCGGTCGCCGAGGCGGCGTCGCAGGCGAAGATCGGACCGGGCCTGGATCCCGCCACCGAACTCGGCCCGTTGGTCAGCCAGGAACAGTTCGACCGGGTCTCGGGCTATCTGTCCGCCGGCCTCGCCGACGGCGCGCGCGCATTGACCGGTGGAAAGCGTTGGGGCGAGGAGGGATTCTTCATCGAACCGACCGTATTCGTCGACGTCGAGCCGCACTTCTCGATCGTGTCCGAGGAGATCTTCGGCCCGGTCGTGGCGGCTTTGCCCTTCGACGCCGACACCGGTGTGGCCGCGGCCGCCAACGACTCGATCTACGGTCTGGCCGCCGGTATCTGGACCACAGATCTGTCCAAGGCACACAAGACCGCACGCGCGATCAAGGCCGGTTCGGTGTGGGTCAACCAATACAACGGATTCGACACCGCAATGCCGTTCGGGGGCTACAAACAAAGTGGGTGGGGTCGCGAACTCGGTTCGTCCGCGATCGACCTCTACACGCAGACCAAAGCGGTCAACGTCGCACTCTGATCACCTTCCCTCACCCTTTCGCAAAGGAGCGAACGATCATGAAAACCAAAGCCGCCATCCTCACCGGCGTCGGAAAGCCCTTCGAGCTCACCGAACTCACCCTCGATCCGCCCCGCGACGGCGAGGTGCTGATCAAGTACACCGCCGCCGGCCTGTGCCATTCCGATCTGCACCTGACCGACGGCGACCTGCCGCCGCGCTTCCCCATCGTCGGCGGCCACGAGGGTGCCGGGATCATCGAGGAGATCGGTCCCGGCGTCACCAAGGTCAAACCGGGCGACCACGTGGTGTGCAGCTTCATCCCGAACTGCGGCACCTGCCGATACTGTTCCACCGGTCGACAGTCGTTGTGTGACATGGGGGCCACGATCCTCGAGGGCTCGATGCCCGACGGGTCGTTCCGCTTCCATGACGGTGACACCGACTTCGGTGCGATGTGCATGTTGGGCACCTTCTCCGAGCGGGCCACCATCAGCCAGCACTCGGTGGTCAAGGTCGACGACTGGCTGCCGCTGGACAAGGCAGTGCTGGTGGGTTGCGGTGTGCCGACCGGCTGGGGTTCGGCCGTCTACACTGGCAATGTCCGCGCCGGCGACATCGTGGTGATCTACGGCATCGGCGGTATCGGCATCAACTCGGTGCAGGGCGCTGTGCACGCCGGGGCGAAGGCGGTGATCGTGGTCGACCCGATCGCCTTCAAACGCGACACGGCGATCAAGTTCGGCGCCACCCACGCGTTCGCCAGTGCCGCCGAGGCGCAGGAGACCATCACCGAGATCAGCTGGGGTCAGGGCGCCGACTGCGCCATCGTCACCGTCGGCACCGTCGACGAAGACGTGGTGTCGGCGGCCATCGGCGGCGTCGGCAAGGGTGGTTCGGTGATCCTCACCGGCTTGTCGAGCCCGGAGAAGTTCACCGTGCACTGGCCGGGCATCGACCTGACGCTGAACGAGAAGTCCATCAAGGGCAGTCTGTTCGGGTCGGCCAACCCGCAGTACGACATCGTCCGATTGCTGCGGCTCTACGACGCCGGCCAACTCAAGCTCGACGAACTGGTCACCACCACCTACAGCCTGGACCAGGTGAACGAGGGCTACCAGGATCTGCGTGACGGCAAGAACATTCGCGGTGTGATCATCCACGACAACTGACAGCCGCTCCGACCCCGGCCCGGACGCGATGACCCGTGCGCGTCCGGGCCGGACCATGTCCGGCCCCCGCAACCCAGTCGATCAACCGATGTGACGTTCCCCGGCCCGATAGGCGGCCATCAGATCGTCGCGCGCCCGCGCCACCCGCGACCGGATCGTGCCCACCGGGCAACTGCAGATGGTGGCCGCGTCGGCGTAGGGAATCCCCAGGATCTGGGTGAGCACGAACGCTTCCCGACGAGGCTTGTCGAGCGACTCGACGAGCATCTCCAGTTCCACGTGATCGTCGTGGCGCGTACTGCGCGCCACGACGGCGATGTTCTCCGGCGACGTGAGATCGAGCACCGGACGCGAAGCCGCCCGACGGAAGTGGTCGGCGACGGTGCGCCGCGCGATGGCCAACAGCCAGGTCCGTCCGGACGCCCCGGCACGGAACGACGGCATCGACCGAATTGCCCGCAGATAGGTGTCCTGGGTGAGGTCGTCGGCCATCCGGCGATCCGCCAGATACCCCACGAAGCGCCATACGTCGTCGCGCGTAGCCTGGACGAAGGCCTCCAGTGCGTGTCGGTCTCCGCGAGCAGCGCCCATGGCGAGCCGAGTCACCTCGTCGTCGTCGGGCCTCGTGATCACTCGGCAACCGTATCCGACGCCTGGGATCGGATTTTCGGTGCCGGGAACTTCTCGGCCCGGCACAACGACTACTCACTTGGAGGGATCTGCCGGCAGCACACGTCGGCATGCGTGAACGTTGGGAGGCAGGGTGACACAGGTCGCGCCGGTGAACAGCACGGCAGGATCCGACTCGGCAGGCGTGGTGCGGCGAGTCGAGCTGGAGGTGTCCGGCATGACCTGCGGCGCCTGCGCCGCACGCGTCGAACGCAAGCTCAACAAGGTCGACGGAGTACACGCGTCGGTGAATTACGCCACGCGTGTCGCGACCGTCGATGCCCCGCAAGCGCTCGATGACGCCGACCTGTGCGCGGTGGTCGACAAGGCCGGCTACTCCGCTGAACGCCGTTCGTCCGGCCCGGCCGACCCCGACGATGATCCTGATCTGCGCACCGCCGATTCGCTGTTCCGGCGGATGGTCATCGCCCTGGTGCTATTCGTCCCACTGGCCGACCTGTCGATCATGTTCGCGACGGTCCCCGCTACCCGGATCAGTGGATGGCAGTGGATTCTGATGGCATTGGCCGCTCCGGTGGTCACCTACTGCGCGTGGCCGTTCTACCGGGTTGCCGCACGGAATCTCCGGGTCGGCGCGCTGTCGATGGAGACGCTGATCAGTATCGGGATCATCGCGGCCACCGGGTGGTCGCTGATCTCGATGTTCGGCGAGGACGCCGAGGCCGCCGACGTCGGTGTGTGGGAGGCCATCATCGGCAGCGACTCCATCTATCTGGAGGTGGCCGCTGGTGTCACCGTGTTCGTGCTGGCCGGCCGCTACTTCGAGGCGAGAGCACGGTCCCGGGCCGGCGGCGCGTTGCGCGCATTGGCCGCGCTCGGCGCGAAGGACGTCGCGGTGGTGCTCCCCGACGGTGGGGAGATGCGTATCCCGGTCGGCGAGCTCAAAGAAGGCCAGCGGTTCGTGGTGCGTCCGGGCGAGACGATCGCCGCCGACGGTCTGGTGACCTCGGGGTCGTCGGCGATCGACATGAGCGCGATGACCGGCGAGTCTCGACCCGTCGACGTCGACGAGGGCGATGCCGTGACCAGCGGTACGACCGCACTCAACGGCAGGCTGGTCATCGAAGCGGCCCGCGTCGGCGACGACACCGCCTTCGCCGCGATGCTGCGTCTGGTGGAGCAGGCGCAGAGCGCCAAGGCCGATATCCAGCGCCTCGCCGACCGCATCGCCGGTGTCTTCGTGCCGATCGTCATCGTGATCGCTGCGGCGACAGTGGCGGGCTGGCTCATCGCCGACGGCGACATAGACCACGCGGTGGGGGCCGGGCTTGCGGTGCTGGTGATCGCCTGCCCATGCGCGCTCGGCCTCGCCACACCGACGGCGTTAATGGTTGCCTCCGGGCGCGGCGCGCAGCTGGGCATCTTTCTGAAGGGCCACCAGGCCCTGGACGCCTCCCGTGAGGTGGACACGGTGGTGTTCGACAAAACCGGAACGCTCACCAATGGTGCGCTCGACATCGTCTCGGTGTCGGTGGCCGACGGCCACGCCCGCGACGGCGTGCTGCGCGCGGCCGCGACTCTCGAGGCGGCATCCGAGCACGCGGTGGCCAAGGCGATCGCCGCGGCGGCCGACGTCGACCCGGATGGCGTCGACGCGTTCGTCGCCGAACCCGGAAAGGGTGTGCGCGGCGTCGTCGAGGGACGCCGGGTCCAGGTGGGCTCGCCACGCTGGGTCGCCAAAGGGGCCGCTGTGCCGGCCGACCTGGCGCGCGACCGGCGCACCGCCGAGGCGGCCGGCCAGACCGTCGTATACGTGTCGATCGACGACGAGGTGTGCGGCGCAATCGCCGTCGCCGACACCGTGAAGTCGAGTGCAGCCGAGACGGTCACCGAGTTGCGGCGGCTCGGGATGCGCACGCTGTTGGTGACCGGCGACAACGCTGCGGCCGCGAAGAAGGTCGCCGAGGAAGTGGGCATCGACGAGGTGGTGGCCGAGGTGCTGCCCGACGAGAAGGTGGCCCGCATCGAGCGCTTGCGCGAGGAGGGCCGGGTGGTCGCGATGGTCGGCGACGGCATCAACGACGCCCCCGCTTTGGTGACCGCAGACCTCGGGCTGGCCATCGGCCGCGGCACCGACGTCGCGATCGCAGCAGCCGACATCATCCTGGTAAGGCACGATCTGCGTAGCGTGGTCGAGGCCCTCGGTCTGGCACGCGCGACCCGTCAGACCATCCGCACCAACATGATCTGGGCGTTCGGCTACAACGTCGCGGCCATCCCGATCGCGGCGGCCGGCCTGCTCAATCCGCTTATCGCGGGCGCGGCGATGGCGTTCTCCTCGTTCTTCGTGGTGTCCAACAGCCTGCGTCTGCGACGCTTCGCCGCAGGCCGCGAGTGGGCCGGCAACGACGCCGAACGCGCCGAGAAGGTGTCGGCGTGAGGGCCGCGATCCGGGGCAGGGCCCTGCTGTTGGCGGGCGTGGGCGCGGTCGCTGTATTCGGTGTGGCCGGGTGCGCCGAGGATGAGGTCAGCGCCCCGGATCGGGCCACCGAGTCCCTGATCGACAACCCGATCGACCCGTTGTCACTCGACACCGTGCTCGATGGTGTCGATGCGCAGGACCTGCCCGTGACCGCACGCCACGACGTCACCGACGAAGTGTGTCCGACGGCCGGCTGCGCATCGGCTATGGCCGCCGACGAATTGACCGTGCTCCACTTCCCCACCACTGGGCGCGCCGAGATCTACTTGGGCAAGCATCCGGATTCGTTCCAGGTGCTCGACATCGTCGTCACCTTCCCCGATTCCATCTCACCGCAGCAGCGCGAGGAGTACAGCCAAGCAGTGAAGGTGGCAGTGCGCTGAAGCGGTCGGTTCAGCGGTCTCGAGAGAGCTCCGAGAGCATTCGGTTGTAGGCGGTGAGTTCGTCGTCGTCGTAGGTGTCGGCGTGACGATCCCGGCGTTTGGCGAGCCGCCGGTCCTGGGTGGCCCACTGATGAACCAGGGCGATCACCACCAGCAACGCCGGCACCTCGCTGGCACCCCAGGCGATGGCGCCGCCCACGAACTGATCGCGGTACAGATCGTCGAGCCAGGGCAGGCCCAGGTACGTGTAGAACGTACCGCCGATCAGGGAGTCCATCGTCATCGTCGCGATGCCGAAGAACGCGTGGAACGGCATGACCGCGAACAGCAACCCGAGCCGACCCAGGAACGGCAGGCGTTTGGGGCCCGGGTCGATTCCGATGATGATCCAGTAGAAGAGATAGCCGGTGATGAGGAAGTGCACACTCATCAGGTCGTGACCCCAGTGGTAGCGGGCCAGGGTGTCGAACAGGGACGTGAAATACACCCCGTACAACGAGATCACGAAGATGAGCAGCGCGACGATGGGGTTGGTCAGGATCCGCGTGAACCGCGAGTGCACCAACCACACGATCCATTCCCGCGGCCGGGGCAGGCCGCCACGCGCCGTCGGCAGCGCGCGCAGCGCGAGTGTCACGGGGGCGCCGAGTACCAGAAGTACCGGGATGAACATGTTGAGCGCCATGTGTTCGGCCATGTGCACACTGAACATCGCCATGCCGTAGGTACGTACCCCCGACGAGGTGACGACCAGCAGAGACAGGCAGCCCAGCACCCACGACAGCGTCCGCGTCCATCCCCACTCGATGCCGCGTCGACGCAGCCGCTGCACGCCGATCACGTACAGGACGGCCAGCACGATGGCGCCCACCCCGAGGAACAGGTCGGGACGCCACAGGAACGCCAACCGGGCCGCCGATGGACCGTCCGGGAGTTCATACCCGAGGAACACGTCCCACGCGGTGAACTCGTGCTCGAGCAATGCAGGCGCGGTTCGGGTGGCCATCCCGGCCAATGCGGCCTGCAGCGCGGTCGCGGCCACCACACCCGCCCCGAACAGCATCACGGTCCTCGGCGCAATCACCGAACTCCGGCGCAGCAGGGTCAATATCCGGACGTCGACCACAGAGCCCACCAGTGCCGCGAGAGCGGCGATAAGCGCCCAGCGGCCGTAGGCCGATGTGGCCAACTGCCCTATCGGGACCAGAAAACCGATCAGGATCAGGCCGTAGACGATCGTCACCGCGTCGAGGATGACCAGGGTCCAGGCGAGTCGTCGTCCGGTCTGCATCCGGTCTTGCTCGGGGGTGTCACGTCCGATCGTCGTCGCTGCGGCCACCCGTAGTCCGGTGATGACCGCTACCGCGGCCGCGAAAACGATCATCGCCGTCGTCGTGTAGTCGTGATTCGGGCCCTGCCCGGCGTTGCCGGCCACCGGGAGGGCGACCGCAGCGATCAGGGCGGGAATCACGAGCAATGCGTGAGCGGTCCAGGACAGGGTGATACGCACCACGATCGCGATCACCAGCGCGCAGCAGGCGCTGACGATCCACGCCACCGCCTGCTCGGAGGCCTCGACGATCTGCATGATCGCCGACGTGCTGAGCAGGGCGCTCGTCGACACTCCGGAGCGATCGGCCGCCGTGATGACGATCATCACGATCGCGCCGGCCAACCAGCCGAGCGCGGTCCGCTGCACGATGCGGTGGGCACGGAACGTCTCGATACCGATCATCCGGTGCGAATCGGGCCGCGCACAGATCGTGATGTAGACCAGTGACCCGATCGCGATGGCGGAGAGCATCGTGACCACGAAGTGCCCGGTCGGGAAGGCGACCGCGGTAAACCATCCGGGGAAGCTGTCCCCCGTCTCGCGGAAGCGGGTCGTCCCGGACACGATCGCCCCGGCTGCGACGGCCAGAGCACCGAGCACGACGCTCCCCCAGACCAACGCGCCCGGGTCGACGTGCCGACTTCGGCTGGCGGTGTTGCTCATACGGTCCTGAATGGTGTCGGCAGGCAGACACAGTTGCCTGAACAGTTCATGTCTCGTCAACTCTACGACCGCGCGTCGTTTCCACGAAAAAAGCGGCACAGGTCACACCACTGCGATTACGGGCCCCGGGAACCGAAAGTCCGTGCCGCGCGACTACTCATATGACGTCCCGACGCCGGACTTACAGCCCGTATCGCCCTTCAGCCCAAAGAAACGAGTTCTCCGCGATGACTGCCACCACACCACCCGAAGCGCCGCAGCCCACACCACCGAGACCGGAGCAGCGTTCGGGCCCGACCGCAGTGCCCAATGGGGCGTGGAACCGCTGGCGACCGCTCCTGCTGCGGTGGCATTTCTACGCCGGACTGCTGGTCGGTCCATTTCTGCTGATCGCAGCCGTGACGGGGCTGCTGTACTCGCTCGTCCCGCAGATCGACCGAGCGGTCTACAGCCACGAGTTGACCGTCGACTCCGTCGGCGACCAGCGACTGCCGTTGAGCGAACAGGTCGCGGCGGCACGCGCCGCACATCCCGAGGGGACGGTGAGCTCGATCCGTCCGGCGGAGTCGCCACAGGACACCACCCGGGTGGTGCTCGCCGTCGACGACGTTCCCGAGGACTATGGCCGCACTGTCTTCGTCGACCCGTACACCGGTGAGGTCCGCGGCGCGCTCACCACATTTGGGCAGTGGATGCCCGTGCGTGCCTGGTTCGACGCATTCCACCGCAACCTCCACCTCGGTGCGTTCGGCCGCAACTACAGCGAGTTGGCGGCGAGCTGGTTGTGGTTCGTCTCGTTGGCGGGGCTGGTGCTGTGGGTCGGTCACCGCAGACGCACCCGCAAGACCCGCCGCCTCCTCGTGCCTGACACCAAGGCCCCGAAACGGCAGCGCATGTTGAGCTGGCACGGCGCGATCGGAATCTGGCTCGTGATCGGTCTGCTCGCCTTATCCGCGTCAGGTCTGAGCTGGTCACGCTGGACCGGGGCCAACATCGCCGATCTACGGAGCGCGATGTCGTGGACAACACCGTCCCCGTCGACCGCCTTGACCGAAGAACCTGCAGCGCAGAGTGGTGAGCACGACCACGGAACGACCGGTGCGGAAACAACCGGCGAGGCCGACCTGACCGACATCGACGGGGTCTACGCGGCAGCGACAAGTGCCGGGCTGGGCGGCCCATTGGTGATCACCCCGGCGTCGGACCCGGAGTCGGCCTGGTTGGTCGGTGAGAACAAGCGCAGCTTCCCGGAGAGCTATGACTCAGTGGCCGTCGACCCGACGACCGACCAGATCGTCGACCGCGTGGATTACGCCGACTGGCCCTTCATGGCCAAAGCCACCTCTGCCTTCATCGGCCTACATATGGGCATCTACTTCGGGCTGATCAACCAGATCGCGCTGGCCGCGCTGGCGATCGGGCTGATCACCGTCATCATTCTCGGCTACGTGATGTGGTGGCGGCGGCGTCCGACGCGCTCGCATCGGGCTCTGGCCACTCCGCCTCGTCGCGGCGCGCTCGGCGAGCTCAAACCGGCCGAGGCAGTCGCCGTCGTCGCGGTGGTCGCCGTCGTCAGCTGGTACGTGCCCTTATTCGGACTGCCATTGGCGCTGTTCATCGCGGTCGACGCGGCCATCGGCGCACTGCGCAACCGCCGCTCTGCCCAGGCCGACAAGCAGGCGAACAGCGAGCAGGAGGTGCGTGCATGATCGACGATCTCTTGTTGCGGTGGGTGGTCACCGTCCTGTTCGGACTGTCGATCGCACAGTTCTCATACTCACTCGTTGCCCACCGCATGCGATGGACGGGTGTGGTCGGGCACCTGCTGCACATTGTGATGGCGCTCGCCATGGTCGTGATGGCATGGCCCTTCAGCATGGAGTGGCCGACAACTGGACCGATGATCTTCTTCGGGGCCGCCGCAGTGTGGTTTGTGGTGGCGGCCGCGGCCTTCGCGACCCAGGAACCCGAACGCGTCGCCCACGGCTATCACGCTGTGATGATGGCCGCGATGGCCTGGATGTACGCCGCGATGAATGGCGATATCCTGCCCGGCGCCGACTCGGGCGGTAGCCATGACATGCACACCATGGCGCTGGCGATGTCCGAGATGAACGTGGCGCACAGTCATTCTCCCGACATGGGTGACATGGACATGCACGCCGGTCTCCCGGGCTACGCCACCGCGATCAACTGGGTGTTGGGCATCGTGTTCCTGGTTGCGGCCCTGGGCTGGCTGTACCTCTATTTCAGCCGCAGACGCATCGCCGGCGACCCGCAGGAACGTGCGTCGGCCCTGCTCACGCACACCGGCGAATTGTCGCAGGTGTTCATGGCCGCCGGCATGTCGATCATGTTCTTCGTCATGGTGTGACCACGGCTGCCGGGTGATGGGGCAGCAGGTTCAGACCGCCCGATGATTGGGAGACGGACCCGACGACCACCGGTCGAGGTCGAAACCGTCCGAGCGGCTACCCGGTGTCCGGGGCAAACTGCCCCAGGCCGCAAAGCCGAGGCCGACGACGACCGGTAGGTGCGAGAGCATTCGAGCGAGTGTCACCTGACCCGCGATCGCGTCGTGGATCACGTACCCGGCCAGCACCACGGTGAAGACGCTCAGCACCACGAGCAGTCCGGGCAGGGCACGTTGCCACCAGGCGGCGACCACCATGCACACCCCGAGCGCCAGCGCCCAGGCGGTCGTCTCGTTCACCAGATGTGTCGACTCCGGATGTCCACCATGGGTCATGCCGAAGTCGGCTCCGGTCATCTGCACCATTGCGATGACGATCTGGGCTGCTCCGGCGAGTGTGAGTCCGATGCGGACGATGTTGCGTCGCACTCCCAGGTGCACTGCGGCGAAGCTCGTCGCAGATGGTGGGGCGACCTCGTCGAGAACTGCAGATGACAGGTCGGGGACCTCGGAGCGACCCAATTCGGAGAGCACTCCGGACTGGCGAGTCGCCATCGCCAGCCAGTCCCGGCAGGACGGACATTCTGCGAGGTGTTCGTCGACGCGGGCCGACGGAACTCCCTCGTACTCACCGTCGATTCGCGCGGACAATGCCTCGCGTGCCACCTCACACTGCACATCACCATGATGACCCATTCACCCGACAGCACCCCAATTCGTCGGTTTGGCTCGGCCTGCGCGACGGCACGCGTCGACCCGTGGCGCCCAGCGGTTGGGGGTTCAGCGCTCTAGAGCACGCGAACGAGGCCGGCCACCCATGGCACCGAGAGCACTGCGAGCACCGCGACGTTGAGCCAGAGATGATCGCGCAGGATCGCCACGAACTCTCGGACCTGCGCGTTCGGGACGAAGTAGGCCGCGGTGTGGGCGCCGGTACTGTATCCATCGATCCCCGCCGACCGCATGAGGGTCGCGGCCCGGAAGGCGTGGTAGTCGCTGGTGACCACTGCCGCCCGGCCCGTGATGCCGGTCTCGTCGAGCAATCGTTTCGTGTAGGCGAGATTTTCGGCGGTGTCGGTGGAGGCGTCCTCGATGCGGATGCGCCGATCGTCGACACCGTGTTCGACGAGATAGCGCGACATTGCCGACGCCTCGGATTCCGTCTCGTCACCGCCACGTCCACCCGAGCACACCAGGATCGGGTCGCGGCGTGCGCGGATCGCGTTGTCCAGCAGTTCATGTCCGCGGTCGAGGCGACTGCCGAGCAGCGGGCTGACCCGGTTTCCGCCGAGCAGACCGGCGCCCAGCACGATGATCGCGTCGACCGATTCGGTACGAGCCTTTCGGCGGCCGTGTTGCGCGTAGAGCAGTGACCAACCGAGGAAGGCGACGAACACGAATCCGAGGTAACCCGCAGGCAGGCCCACCGCCAGTAAGACGAGCAGAAAACTATTGGAGGCCGCCGAGTCGAACCAACCGATCACCACGCCGAGAAACACCCCGATCGCGTAGCCGAACAACAAGATCCCGAGCAGCGTCGACAGCAACGTCGCCGGGCGCGCACCTTCTTTTCGGGCCAGGTCGAACCCGTTGACGATCAGGTAGATACCCAGGGCGATGATGGCGAGCAGGCCGCAGGCACCCATCGCCAGCAACACCCAGGCCTCGGTGACTTCGTTTCCGGTCGCCGTCAAGGCCAGGAACACAGTGATCATTACGAGCAGGGCGCCCGCGGCGGTCAAGTAGATTCCCGGTTTCAGACGACGGGGATCTCGCCAGGCACTCAGCACCCCGCTCAGCACGACCAGGGCCAGCAGCGCAGCGACCAGGAACATGCCCCAATCCTGACAGGCGGGCGCTCGCGGCGACGTCAGGTGTGCATCGGCGCCCAGCGCCGTGCAGCGAGAGAGCACCTCGAGGGGCGACTGATTCGCTTCCGCCGATCCGGATGCAGTGACAACGCAGCGGTCAGCGCGGGTAGGTGACGATGATCTGTCCGGTGCGGGCGTTGCGCCAGGTGATGGTGCGGTCGGTGTGCATGGTCGGTATCCACGGCCCGTCATGTTTACGGTCGTGGTCGGGACGGCACAGCGGTGCAAGGTTGAACCCCACAGTCCAGCCACCGGCCACCGGGTCGGCATGGCAGAACTTGAGCAGGTGGTCGAGTTCGCACTCTTCGGATGGTCGCCCGCAGTAGGGATAACGGCAGCGCCGGTCCAGTTGGATGATCTCCGCCCGCAACGCGGCTGACGGCCTGTAGGTCAGCGCCCCCGGTGGTGGGGTGGCGAAACCTCCGTGCCCGGTGGGGTCGATCGGTGGGGCCGGTGTGCGGTTGCCGAAGATGATCAGTCCGCTGGCGGTGCGGGTTTCACTGGGGCGGGCGGTGATGGTGGTGGCGTGTGGTGCGATCCGAGCGGCGTGGGCGGGGTCGATGGCGCCGTAGCCCATCAGGCGGGTCGGGTCGAGACCGGTGGGGTCGTGGAGCAGGGTCAGGCTGGGGAGGACAAGGTCGGAATCGGAATCGGAATCGGTGTCGGAGTCGGTGTGAGCATCGGCCACGGCGGCGTCGTGCTCGGCAGGTGGTGCGGCGATGAAGTCTCGTCGAGGTTCCGGGGAGGGCGCGGCATCCTGAGTGATGTCAACGGCATTGGTTCCGGTGCCGGATTGGCTACTCTCGCCGTTGTCGTCGATGTTCGAGTCGCTGTCGCTGTCGACGGCAGTGTCTTCGTCGATGTCGGCGAGGGTGATCGGCTGTTCTTCGGCCGCGTCCGGTCCACCCACGGCGGGTTCGTCGGCGGTCTGGTCGGGTGCAACGGTGTCGTCAACCGTGCTGGTGTCGACCGACGACTCGCGCTCACCGCCGGTGACCGAACTCGGGGTGGGTGCTGTCGCGGGTGCTGGGTTGTTGGTGCGGGTCTGGCGGGCGGGGCAGGTGTCGTCGCCGCAGTGGCAGCGTAGTTTTGCGCCGGGTGCTTTGATGATTTCGGCGAACGCGGCGACGCGTTGGGCTTTGATGCTGCGCCCATCACGGCGACACACCCGTCGGCTGATCAAGGCGCTGATGCGGTCACGCAGGTGCACGCCGTGTTCGGCGGGGATGCAGGCATCGACGGTCATGTGCCCGAACGCTTCGTTACCGATCGTCACATCCCCGAACAGATCGGTGATGTCCTCCCGGGCCTCGGCGGCTCGATCGGGGTCGAGGCTGATGATGATGGCGTCGAGATCATCTCGCAGGGCGGTGTCGGTGGTGGGTCGGCTGGCCAGATCGAGCACCACATCATCGAAATCCCACGGCTCATCCTCGTCGGCATCGTCACCGGCGGGATCGTCGGTGGCGGCAGGGTCGGTCTCGGACGCAGCATCACCAGCCTCGCTCGCGCCCTCACCATCGGTGCCGGTATCGTCGGTGCCGGGATCGTCGGTGCCGGGATCGAGGTCGGCTGCGGGGTCGTCGAGGTCGAGGGTGAGTTCCTCGTCGACATTGTCGGTGTCGGTATCGGTTTCGTCGGTGGTTTCGGCGTTGTCGGCGAGTTCGCCGAGTCGTGCTCGCAGGTCGCCGGTGGGGCCGGTGGCGGCGCCGCGGATGGCCACACCCAGCCGGTGAGGTCTCAAATCGCCGGCACGGAAGGCGTCACGGATCTTGGGGTGTTCGTCGAGTAGTTCGTCGAGACTGACCCATTCACCGGCTTGACGTCTAGAAATACCCAACTGCAGCGAGATTTCGCCTTTCGCGGCCTTGTCCGCGGCGTTGCGGACTCGGTTCGGAACGAAATCGTTGTACCCGGCGAGACGCTCGTTGTAGGTGGATCGCCCGATCTGACGGGCGATCTGCATCGCCAGGGCTTGGGCTTGATTACTCAACCGCAACAGGTCGCGACCATGCTGCGCCAATTCGTCGAGACTGCTGCTGGCCAGCAGGGCGTCGTCGGCGGCACGGTCGGTGAAGGTGAACACGAAACGCTCCTTTCCGGCGAAGACGGTCTCTGAGGTCGGGATGGGTTGGTGGGGAATCGAACTGCTATCAGACTATCGGGCGGGTCTGACAACTTTGGTGCGCTGCAAGTGGGCTGTGGATGGACTTGTTCGGCGAGGTGTTGGGTTCAGGATAGCGGTGGGGTGTGACAACTTCGTGCGTGAGTGTGGTTGCGTGGGTGGACCCTTCGTGGCGCGGCCTCGCAAGCTCGGACGCTACTCAGCGATCAAGGGTGCGGCGTCTTTCTCGGTTCTCTGATGGGTGGGAGTCGTTAGCGTGGAGTCGGACTGGTATCAGATTATCGGGAGGGTCCGACAACTTCGGGGTGCTGCGGGTGGGATGTGGATGGACTCGATCGGCGAGGTGTTGGGTTCAGGATAGCGGTGGGGTCCGACAACTTCGTGTGCGTGAGTATGCTTGCGTGGGTGGACCCTTCGTGACGCGGCCTCGCATGCTCGGACGCTCCTCAGGGATCAGGGCGCTTCGCTTGTTCGTCGCTGCGCTCTTCGTGATTTATGGCCGAGGCTTACTCTCCGATTCTCTAGTGATCGGGAAGCGTTAGTGGGGAATCGTAACTGCCATCAGACTATCGGGAGGGTCCGACAACTTCGGGGTGCTGCGGGTGGGATGTGGATGGACTCGATCGGTGAGCTGTTGGGTTCAGGATATCGGCGGGGTCCGACAACTTTTGGTGCGTGAGTGTCGTTGCGTGGGTGAACCCTTCGTAACGCGGCCTCGCAAGCTCGGATGTACCTCAGGGATCGTGGGTGAGCTATGGATTTCCCCTCTGCGGCGGGAAACGTTGACGGGGAGCCGGACTGATATCAGACTAGCGGCCGGGTCTGACAACTTTGGTGCGCTGCGGGAGGGGTCTGGATGGACTTGATCGGCGAGGTGTTGAGTTCAGGATAGCGGCGGGGTCCGACAACATTTCGTGCGTGAGTGTCGTTGCGTGGGTGGACCCTTCGTAACGCGGCCTCGCAAGCTCGGACGCTCTTCAGGGCACAGGGACGCGGGGGACCCGGGGACGGCCTCGCAAGCTCGGTCGCCCTCAGCGAGCAGGGGACGCTTCAATCCCTCAGCGGGACCGCACCTGAATCACCGCTGTGACCATTTCGGTCCATGTCGCGACCACCTGGGCGCGACGGCGCGAATCGTCGGACAAGGTGTCGGCCAGGCCGAGACCGCGGGCGAGGTCGAGGGTGACCTGCGCAATTCGATGTGAATCGGGGTAGCGGTTGTCGGGATCGATCGCCGCCACGGTCATCTGGTGAGCGGCGCGGGCGAACTTCGCCTCCATCGGCAGGATGAGCTGACGCAACGCCGGATCGGAAGCAGCGGCCGCCCACACCTGCAGCGCCGCTTTGAATTCGGTTCCTGTATAGATGGCAACCGCTCGGTCGACCGCGGCGGCCACGCGGTCCTCCTCGTCGTCGGGCAGGGATGCGAGAACCCCGGAAGCGGTCGAGGTCATCTCCTCGAATACCTGCTCCAGGACCGCAGTGATCAGCGCCTCGCGAGTGGGGAAATGATGCTGCGCCGCACCGCGCGACACCCCGGCGCGCTCGGCGACCGCCGCAACTGTGGCCGCCGCCCACCCGTCATGGGCGAGAGCGTCCATCGTCGACTGCACCAGCCGTTCACGGGTCAGTCGCGACCGCTCCTGTCGGGGTTCGCGCGGCACCGGCGCGCGGGTACCGCTCGTCGTCATCGCTGATCCGCGGTGAGGTCCCACGGCGGGCGTCGTTTGGACAGGAATGCGGTCATCCCAGCCCGAGCCTCCTCGGATCCGAAGAGCTCCGCCGACTCCACGGCCCTCGCATCGGCTTCGTTCTCGAACCGCGCCAGCACCTCTGCGGTCGTCAGCGCCTTCGACGCCGCGAGCCCCTGCGGGGATGATCGCCGGAGGTTCGCGAGCACCGCGTCCATGCCGGACCCGAGGTCGTCGATGGTGGCGAAGGCTTCGGTCACCAGCCCGATACGGACCGACTCCTCGGGCCCGAAGGTCTCACCGGACAGAAAGAACCGCCCGGCGGCGCGCGCGGTGAGCTTCGGCAGCAGAACCAGCGAGATCACCGACGGCGCCAACCCGAGCCGCGCCTCGGTGAGCGCGAAGGTGCACGACGGTCCGGCCAGCACCATGTCGGCGGCGCCGATCAGACCGAGTCCCCCGGCCCGCACATGACCGTCGATACGGGCGATGACCGGTTTCGGCATTGTCAGGATCGCACGCATCAAATCGATCATCGATCGAGTACCGTGTGCCGACGCGTCCTCCACCGACATACCGGACTTCAGCGCCGCGCTGAGATCGGCGCCGGCACAGAATGTTCTACCGGTGTGGGTGAGAACCACGGCCCGCACGCCCGGATCGTCGGCAGCCGACTGCAACGCAGTCGACAACTGGTCGACGAGCACCGCTCCGAGCGCGTTGCGGTTCGCCGGCGAATCCAGCTCGAGCGTCGCAATCCCCTCGACGATCCTCGTATGGACGACCTCTGGGGTTCCGTCGATCATGTCAGCTTCCTGTTCTGCCATTACGCACCGTGCCGTCGCGCTCAGTACGACTTCGGCAACCCGAGGCTCGTCTGCGCGACGAAGTTCAGGATCATCTCACGACTGACCGGAGCGATGCGAGCGATCCGGGCGAGACTCAACAGCGGCGCCAGACCGTACTCGGTGGTCAGTCCGTTACCGCCCATCGAATGCACGGCATGGTCGACGATCTTCACGCACGCCTCGGCCGCGGCATACTTGGCCATGTTGGCGGGTTCGGCTGCCCCCCAGTCGTCACCCGCGTCGTACAAAGTCGCGGCCTTCTGCATCATCAGCTTGGCCATCTCGATCTGCACCTTGCCTTCCGCCAGCGGATGGGCGATCGCCTGGTGCGCACCGATGGGCGTCTTCCACACGGTGCGGTCGTTCACGTACGCGACGGCTTTGTCCAGCGCGAACCGACCCATACCCACCGCTGACGCTGCCGCCATGATGCGCTCCGGATTCAACCCAGCGAACAGCTGGCTCAACGCAGCGTCCTCCGACCCGACCAGCGCGTCGGCCGGCAGCCGTACGTCGTCGAGGAAGAGCTGGAACTGCTTCTCCGGGTTCTGCAGTTCCATGTCGATCATCGTGTACTCGAAGTTCGGCGCATCGGTCGGCACGATGAACAACGCCGGCTTGAGCTTGCCGGTCTTCGCGTCCTCGGTGCGCGCCACGATCAGCACCGCATCGGCCTGATCGACACCGGAGATGTAGACCTTGCGTCCGGTCAGCAACCACTCGTCGCCGTCGCGCCGAGCGGTTGTGGTGATCTGATGCGAGTTCGACCCGGCATCGGGTTCGGTGATGCCGAACGCCATGGTGATGGTGCCGTCGGCCAGTCCCGGAATCCACCGGTCCTTCTGCTCGTCGGTGCCGAAACGGGCGATGATGTTGCCGCAGATGGCCGGCGACACCACCAGCATCAGCAGTCCGGCACCGGCAGCCGCGATCTCCTCCATCACGATGGACAGCTCGTACATGCCGGCGCCCCCACCGCCGTACTCCTCGGGGAGATTGACGCCGATGAAGCCGAGTTTGCCTGCTTCCAGCCACATCTCGTCGGTCTTACGACCTTCCCGCGCGCACTCCCGGAAGTACTCTTGGCCGTACTTCGCGGCGAACGCCGCCACCGACGCGCGCAACGCAGCGCGTTCCGGGGTCTCCACGAACGGGTTGGGCGCGGTGTCGTTGAGCGTCTCGGTCATCCGACCTTCTCCTTCTGTTCTGCTGCTACGTCTGTCCGGTCGTTCTCGTCGTCGGTGATCACCGCGAGCACGTCACCCACCGACAGCTGCCTGCCCGGCTCCACCGACAGCGAGGTGACCACCCCGTCGGCGGGCGCCGCGATGGTGTGTTCCATCTTCATCGCCTCCAGCCACAACAGCGGCTGTCCCGCGCTCACCCGATCACCCTCCGCGACAGCCACCCGGATCACCGCGCCCGGCATAGGCGCCAGCAGCGAACCGGGCCGCGCGATCGCGGACGGATCGACGAACCGAGGAACCCGCCGCAACGTCACCGACATTCCGGGCCGGTCGACAAAGAGCAGATCGTCGTAGCCCGACACCGTCCACTCCCGGCGCACCCCGTCGACCTCCAACGTCACCGACCCGGGAGCCACCGCGATCACCGTCGTGTCGGGCAGGTCTGGCAGTGTCACGCCGGTACGCCCGTGTCGATACCGCACGTCGATCTCGCCGCCACTGCGCACATCGGTGAACCGTCGCACCCGCGGCCCCGACGCGAGATTGCGCCAGCCGGAGGGCAATCCACGCTGCACCACGGCATCGCGGCGCGCCGCCGCCGAATCCGCCAGAGCCGCGACGGTCGCGGCGACACAGATGTCGCCTTCGGAGGCCGGCAACGCCGACAACACGTCGAGTCCGATCTCGTCGATGAATCCCGTGTCGGTGTCACCGGCGAGGAACTGCTCGGAGCGCAGGGTGTTGACGAGCATGTCCCGATTGGTGATCGGTCCGTGAATGGTGGCGTCGGCCAGTGCGCGCGCCAGCATCGCTGCCGCACGCCGACGATTCGGTGCCCAAGCGATCACCTTGGCGAGCATGGGGTCGTAGAACGTGGAGACCTCACTGCCGTCGACGATGCCCGCATCGACCCGAATGCCCGGGCGGCTCAACGGGCCGAACTCGGTGTCCGCGTCGATCCGGATGGCGTGCACGGTGCCCGACTGTGGTTGCCAGTCCGCGGCCGGATCCTCGGCATACAGCCGCACCTCGATCGCGTGGCCGGTCGCGACCGGTTCCGCACCGTCGAGACGCTCCCCCATCGCAACCCGTAACTGCCACTCCACCAGGTCGGTTCCGGTGGTCAGCTCGGTCACCGGATGCTCCACCTGTAGCCGGGTGTTGGTCTCCAGAAAGAAGAACCGGCCCGACTCGTCGGCGAGGAACTCGACCGTACCGGCACCCGTGTAGTCGATGGCCGACGCCGCCGACCGCGCGGCGTCGAACAGTCGGGCGCGCAGGTCACCACCGATCCGCTCCACCAACGGTGCCGGGGCTTCCTCCACCACCTTCTGGTGGCGGCGCTGGATGGAACACTCACGCTCGCCGACCGCCCACACGGCACCATGTGTGTCGGCCAGGATCTGGACCTCGATGTGGTGACCGCGCTCGATGTAAGGTTCGCAGAACACGGTCGGGTCACCGAACGCGGACTCTGCTTCCCGCGCGGCGGCCGCGACCGCATCCGCGAGTTCGTCGAGCGTCCGCACGATCCGCATGCCACGACCACCGCCGCCGGCCGACGCCTTGATCAACAGCGGCAAATCGTCGGCGCTCACTGCGGCGGGGTCGAGGTCGCCGAGCACGGGCACCCCGGCGTCGACCATCAACTTCTTGGCGTTGACCTTGGAACCCATCGCCGAGATCGCGGCGGGCGACGGGCCGACCCACGTCAGTCCGGCATCGATCACCTTCTGCGCGAATTCGGTGTTCTCCGAGAGAAAGCCGTATCCGGGGTGGATAGCGTCGGCGCCGGCTGAGCGGGCCGCGGCGATGATCGCCTCACCCTGCAGATACGTCTGGGCCGACGTCGTCCCCGGTAGCCGAACGGCCGCGTCGGCCAGCCGTGTGTGCGGCGCATGTTCGTCCGGGTCGGAGAACACCGCGACGGTGCGCATCCCCATCGCCCGTGCAGTGGTGAACACGCGGCAGGCGATCTCGCCACGATTGGCCACCAGGACCGACGTGATCTGTGGTGCGGAATCTGTCATGTTTTCCTCACATCCGGAAGACGCCGAAGTTGGATGTGCCCTCCACCGGGGCACTGTGGATCGCCGACAGACACAACCCCAGCACCGTCCGGGTGTCGCGCGGGTCGATCACCCCGTCGTCGTAGAGCATCCCGGACAAGAACGCAGGCACCGATTCCGCCTCGATCTGGGCTTCGATCATCTGCCGCATCCCGGCATCGGCAGCCTCGTCGACTGTTCCGCCGCGCGCCTCGGTCGCCGCCCGCGACACGATCGAGATCACACCCGCTAGCTGCGCTGCCCCCATCACCGCGGATTTGGCACTGGGCCAGGCGAACAGGAAACGCGGATCGTAGGCGCGACCGCACATGCCGTAATGCCCCGCACCGTAGCTGGCGCCCATCAGCACCGAGATGTGCGGCACCGTCGAGTTGGAGACGGCATTGATCATCATCGAACCGTGTTTGATGATGCCGCCCTGCTCGTACTCCTTGCCGACCATGTAGCCGGTGGTGTTGTGCAGGAACAACAGCGGCGTGTTGCTGCGGTTGGCGTGCTGGATGAACTGGGTGGCCTTCTGCGCCTCTTGACTGAACAGCACGCCCTGCGCGTTGGCGAGGATGCCGATCGGGTACCCGTGCAGGCGGGCCCACCCCGTGCACAGCGAGCTACCGTATTCGGGTTTGAACTCGTCGAAGTCGCTGTCGTCGACGATGCGGGCGATCACGTCGCGCGGGTTGAACGGGATCTTCAGGTCCGCCGGCACGATGCCGAGTAGTTCGGACGGGTCGTGGTGCGGCTCGACGACCTCGGCCACCGGTCCGGGTCCCTGCTTGCGCCAGTTCAACCGGGACACAATGCGACGGCCGATGCGGATCGCGTCCTGTTCGTCGGCCGCGTAATGGTCGGCGAGCCCGGACTGACGCGCGTGCATCTGTGCGCCGCCGAGGGATTCGTCGTCGCTGTCCTCACCGGTGGCCATCTTGACCAGCGGTGGACCACCGAGGAACACCTTGGACGCATTCTCGATCATCACCACGTGATCGCTCATCCCCGGAACGTATGCACCACCGGCGGTCGAGTTGCCGAAGACCAGCGCGATGGTGGGGATACCCGCTGCGGACAGCCGGGTGAGGTCTCGGAACATCCGACCACCCGGGATGAACACCTCTTTCTGCGTGGGCAGGTCCGCCCCGCCGGATTCGACCAGCGAGATCACCGGCAGTCGGTTGGCCAGCGCGATGTCGTTGCAGCGCAGAATCTTGCGCAGTGTCCACGGGTTGGACGTGCCGCCACGCACGGTGGGGTCGTTGGCGACGATCATGCATTCGACACCTTCGACGACGCCGATGCCGGTGACGACCGAGGCGCCGACCTGGAAGTCGGAACCATATCCGGCCAGCGGGCACAGTTCGAGGAAAGCGGAATCCTCGTCGATCAGCAGCTCGATCCGCTCACGCGGAATCATCTTGCCGCGCTTGCGGTGCCGCTCGACGTACTTCCCACCTCCGCCGGCGAGAGCCTTGTCGAACTCCGCCTGCAGTTCGGTCAGCTTCTGGTTCATCGACTGCTCGGCGGAGCGGAAGTCCTCGGCAGCGGGATCAATGGTGGATCGAAGTGTGGTCACTGCTGATACCCCAATCGTTTTGCGGCGAGGCCGGTGAGGATCTCCGTGGTGCCGCCGCCGATGCCGAGGATGCGCATGTCCCGGTATTGCCGTTCGACCTCGGTGCCGGTCATGTAACCCAGTCCCCCGAACAACTGCACCGCCTTGTTGGCCACCCATTCACCGGTTTGCACCGCGGTGTTCTTGGCGAAGCAGACCTCGGCGATGAGATCGTCGCCAGAGGCGACCTTGCGCTCCACCACGGCCCGGGTGTAGGTCCGGGCCACGTCGATGCGGCGCGCCATCTCGGTGACGGTGTCCTGCACCGATTGCCGGGCGATGAGTGGTTTACCGAACGTCTGCCGGTCCCGGGCCCAGTCCAGAGTGAGGTCCAGGCACCGTTGCGCGCTGGCGTAGGCCTGCACCGCAAGACCCGCCCGCTCCGCGACGAACCCGGCGGCGATCTGCGCGAATCCGGAGTTCTCCGGACCCACCAGATTCGACACCGGGACCCGCGCATCGACGAAGGCCAGTTCCGCGGTGTCGGAGCTGCGCCAGCCCATCTTGTCCAGTCGGCGGGTGACGGTGAACCCCGGCGTGTCCTTCTCGAGCACCAGCAGCGACACGCCGGACGCCCCCGGCCCGCCGGTCCGCACGGCGGTGGTCACGAAGTCAGCGCGCACCGCCGAGGTGATGTAGGTCTTGGCGCCGTTCACCACGAAGTGGTCGCCATCGCGCACCGCGGTGGTCCGCAAATGGCCCACGTCGCTGCCGCCATCGGGTTCGGTGATGGCGAGGCTGCCGATCTTCTCCCCGGCCAACGTGGGTCGCACCCAGCGATCGATCTGGTCGGGATCACCGGCGGCGATCAAGTGGGGCAGAGCGATGCCGTGTGTGAAAAGCGAAGCGAACACGCCAGCCGCCGCCCCGGCGTAGTGGAACTCCTCACCCAGCACCGAGGCATCGACCAGGTCACCGCCGGAGCCTCCCACCTCCTCGCCGATGCCGAGTCCGAACAGGCCGAGCTTCGCGGCCTCACGATGCAGGTCACGCGGCAACAGCCCGTCACGCTCCCAGTCGTCCTGATGCGGCCGAACGTGCCGTTCGACGAATCCGCGGACGGTCGAACGGAGTTCGGCGCGCTCCGGGCTGTCCCAGACCGGACTGGTGATGGTCACCTGTTCTCCTCGCTGTCGGGGGATGCGCTGTCAGTTGGTGCTGCGGTGAAGGCGACGGGGATCGGTACCGGACGCGACCGCAGCCACTCCCCCATCCCCTTGGCCTGCGGATCGAAGCGCACGTTATCGGCGACGCCGCGTCCGAGGACCTCTTCGATCACGAAGTTGACCGCATGGAGATTGGGCAGCCGGTACCGGTGCACGACGAGGTCGGCGACCTCGGGCAGCAACTCTTTGAGCAGCGCAACGTCGAGGGTGTGGTCGAGCCACTCGAAGTGCGCCGGATCACGCACCCACACACCGATGTTCGCGCTGCCGCCCTTGTCGCCGCTACGCGCGCCCGCCACCGTGCCCAACGGTATTGACGATGTCGGCCCCCAGTCGTGGGCACCGGATGGCGACGGCTCGTCGGGGTCGGCGGGCACCTCGGTGCGCAGCGGGCTCGGATCGATCCGCTCCACCACCCCGTTGGGCAGGGCCACCCGATGCTCCACCTCGGCGGCGTCGACGTACCCGGGTTCGAACACCCCGTACGGCGAGCCGTTACCCGGCGGACCGGTCATGGTGAAGCCGGGATAGCTCGCCAGGGCCAACTCCACGGCGGTCGCCGAAAACGCCCGGCCGACTTTCTTCGCATCGGGATCGCGGACCACACAACGCAACAGCGCACTCGCCTGCTCCTCGGTGGTGGCGTCGGGCCGGTCGAGCCGGGACAGTTCCCACCCCATCTCTGCCGGCTGCGTCGGCAGCGCATCGGCGAACTGCGCCATGAACAGTTCGGCCTTGGCCTCGATGTCGAGGCCGGTGAGGATGAGGGTGATCTCGTTGCGCACGCCGGCCAGATGGTTCAGCGACACCTTCGTGGTCGCCGGTGGCGCCTCGCCGCGCACGCCACTGATCGACACCCGATCCTCGCCGGCCTGCGTCAGCGTGATGCTGTCGAGTCGGGTGGTCACGTCGGGCCCCAGGTAGCGCGGGCCGGTGACCTCGTAAAGCAGTTGCGCGGTGACCGTTCCGACGGTGACCGCACCGCCGGTGTCGGGGTGTTTGGTGATCACCGACGAGCCGTCCGCGGCGATCTCGGCGATGGGGAATCCGAGATGCCCCATCCGCGGTAGTTGAGTGAAGAACGAGTAGTTGCCGCCCGTCGCCTGCGCACCGCATTCGATCACATGGCCGGCCACCACTGCACCGGCCAGTGCATCCAGGTCAGCTGGTTCCCAACCGAATTCACTGGCGGCCGGCCCCACGGTCAACGAGGCGTCGGTGACCCGGCCGGTCACCACCACGTCGGCACCGGCGTCGAGAGCCGTCTTGATGCCGAACGCGCCCAGGTAGGCGTTGGCGGTCAGCGGCGTGCCGAGGCCGAGCTCGGCAGCACGCTCGGTGAGGTCGTCACCGTCGACGAACGCGATCCCCGCATCGATGCCCACGCTGTCGGCGAGTTCGCGCAACGCCACGGTCAACCCGTGCGGGTTGAGTCCGCCGGCGTTGACGACGATCCGGACGCCCTTGTCGACGGCCAAACCGAGACAGTCTTCCATCTGACGCAGAAAGGTCTTGGCGTAACCGGCTTTCGGGTCCTTCATCCGGTCGCGGCCGAGGATGAGCATGGTCAATTCGGCGAGGTAGTCGCCGGTCAGGTAGTCCAGCTCGCCGCCGTCGAGCATCTCGCGGACAGCGGCGAAGCGGTCGCCGTAGAAGCCCGACGCGTTGCCGATGCGAATACTGCGCGGTGCGGTGGAGGCCATCTCGTCAGTCCTTCGTCGCGGTGCCGGCGGGTTCGCGGCCCGCTCCGGGCGGCCCGGCGAAGGCCTGGGCGATCCGAACCCATCGGCGCGCCTCGTCGCCGTCGACGGTCAGATCCGAGTCGGCCGCTGCACGCCGCTGGGTGACCACGCCGCAGAAATCGACGGCCGGACCCCGCACGATGTCGGGGGCGTCCTCGGGTCCCCACGTCCACAACTGCCCCGATGGCGCGGTGAGCTCGTAGCGGAACCCAGCCTCCGGCGGGGTCAGCCCGTTGACCGTGTAGGCGAAGTCGCGGGTACGGACCCCGATGTGCACGACACCCTTGATGCGGTCGGTGGGGGTCCGCGCCACCCCCAGCGCGTCGGCGACGTCGAGGCCGTGCGCCCAGGTCTCCATCAGTCGCGCGGTGGCCATCGACGCCGCCGACATCGGCGGTCCGAACCACGGGATCTTCACACCGTCGGGCACAGCGCGCAGGGCATCCGCGAGCGCGCTACGCGCGGTCCGCCAGTCGTGGAGGATCCGCGCGGGGGCTGCGGCCGCACCACGCTCGGCGGCCTCGTCGACGTAACGCTCCGCGTTCGGCGCCGCCTCGGTGAGCGCGACCGCGAACCCGTCGGGGTCGGTAGCGGCGAGCAACGCCATCCCGTCGGTCCAGCTCAGGTGGGCGATCTGATGTGCAATCGTCCATCCGGGAGCCGGAGTCGGCCGGGACCAGGTGGCGTCGTCCAGGTCGGCCACCAGGTCATCGAGTTCTCGGGATTCATCGCTCAGATCGGCGACGAGAGTGTCCACCAACGACATGCGACCAGCGTCACACATGCCGCCAGAAAAAGCAATCATGCTTGATTGTTTTTACCGCCGCCATCGCACGTCCGGCGTCGAAACCCGGCCCGCAGAACTCAGCGATAGATGACGTCAGCGGCCGCGGTGCTCAGCACCGTGCTGTCGGCCGACCGCATGATCGCCTCGAAGGACGCGATCCGACGACCCGCCTTCACCGGCCGCACGTCGACGGCGAGCTCGCCGCCGTGCACTGCCGGCGACCTGAGGAACCCGATGGCGAGGTCGCCGAGCTGGTAGTCCGCGCCGGCGGCGGCGTTGGCCTGACCGGCGAACGAGCATGCCTGCGCCGCGATCGCAGCGATCACTCCCCCATGCATGGTGCCGAAGATGTTGCCCATCCAGGGCTCGGTGGTGATCAGGAAACGCACACCGGCGGCGCGGTCGTAGTCGACGAGTTCGACCCGACCGTTGAGAAGGTCGGCGATCGGCCCGGCCGGGCGTATCCCGTTCGCGATCTGCTCGACGATCTCCCGCCCGGTCAGGGACGGCTCGATGGCCGGCGGCAGTTCGACGCCATGGGTGTAGGCACCGCTGGGTGTGGGTTCGGCGCCGCGGGGCTCGGCGGGATGCGCGTCGAAGGATCGCCCCACCGCCACGTTGCGCGCGGTTCCGGTACAGCACAGCCGTCCGGTCGAGGTGACCAGATCGACCCGGGTCGAACCGAAGCCGTCGTCGTGCATCATCAGCTCGGCGGTCCCGGTGACCCGGTCATCCACGCCGACGCGCCCCTGCATCGACATCGCCAGCCGCGCCTGTACGCACGGGGACCCGTTGGGGCCGGACCGGAAGAACGGCAGGCCCCCCAGGTGATCGAACAGCACCGCCAGGGCCGCCAGGTCGATGCGGCCGCGGTGATCGGCGAACAGCGGTCCGAGCTGCTGGTCGGCGGCCACCCGGCCGCCCTCGACCATGGCCACGTTGCCGATACCGAAGGCACTCATCGGATCGGTCGGCGGCTCGCGGTCTGTCCAGTTCATGTCGGCAACCATGGACCAATCCAAGCACTCGCATCGCAGTGGTCGGCGTCACGCATCTCGGATGCATAACAGATCACCACGGGCGCGCCCCGGCGGCCGTGGGCGTCGGCGACCCTGGGAGGCAACGCCGGCGACCATGCGGGCCCACCTCGAAGGGAAAGCAATGACCGTGATCGCGTCCCGACTCGTCTCCCGCGGTACCACCGCGCGCCAGTCCACCCTGATCGCCGCAGCAGCTGCCGCCGGGCTCACCCTGAGCGTCGGCGCGGGCGTTGCCGATGCCGCACCGACCCCGTTGCGTGTCGACCAGGCCCCGAATGTCGGCATCACTGTCGACGACAACGGGATCTCGGGAGGTTTTGCCGCCGATCTCACCGCGGTGGCAGCCGACGGTGAGCGCACCCGGTTGGCGCTGCGGCCGTTCGCCGAGGCATGTGCCGACAGCCTGGCCACCGCACGGGTGGCCATCACCTGGCGCAACGTGAACACGAACCGCACCGACGACGTCACCTTCCCGGTCTGCGCTGCCGGCAAGCCCTCGTCGGGCGCGGTCGTATCCACCGGCATCGGCCGCATATCGTTCACCACCACCATCATCGGACGGGCCGAGCAGGCCTTCACGATCAGCCCCGGCACCGGCTGGTTCATCCGCTGACCGGCCCCGCGGAACGTCCGAGTAGACATTTCTCGGAATCTGTTCACAAGGAATGAGAACACGTTCTACAGTGAGGATGTGGCCGAGACCGTGACGCAGCTCCTCCGCGAGCGCACCGACGACGACAACCTGGCGATCACCTACGACGACATGCAATGGTCGTGGCGGCAGTACATCGCGGCTGCCGAACGTGCCGCAGCCGCGGTCTTGACGCTGACCGACCGGTCACGGCCGCCGCATGTCGGTGTCCTACTCGGCAACACACCGGACATGCTGATCGCGCTGGCCGCGGGAGCACTCGGCGGCTACGTCACCGTCGGTCTCAACAACACCCGCCGCGGCGAAGGTCTGGCGGCCGACATCGTCCGCGCCGACTGCCAGATCCTCATCACCGATGCCGAGCATCGCCCGCTGCTCGCCGGTCTGAATCTGTCCGGGGTTCGTGTGCTCGACACATCGTCGCCGGAGTGGGCCACGCTGCTGGCCGATGCCGGCGAGCTGGTCCCGCTGAGCGAGCCGACCGCAATGGACACGTTCATGCTGATCTTCACCTCCGGAACCAGTGGTAACCCCAAACCGGTTCAGTTCGCGCACATGATGATTCCGTTCGCCGGACCGGTCCTGGCCGACAAGTACGATGTGGGACCAGGGGATGTCTGCTACCTGTCGATGCCACTGTTCCACTCCGCGGCCCTGATGGGCGGCTACTGCGTGGCGCTGTGTGGCGGGGCGGCGATCGCACCGGCGAAGTTCTCCGCGTCGACCTTCCTCGACGACATCCGGCGATACCGGGCCACCTACATGAACTACGTCGGGAAACCACTGGCCTACATCCTCGCCACCGAGGAGCGGTCCGACGACGCCGACAACCCTCTGCGCGTGGCGTTCGGCAACGAGGCCACCGACCGCGACATCAACGAGTTCTCCCGCCGTTTCGCATGCACGGTGTGGGACGGCTTCGGCTCCACCGAACTCGCCATCATCATCACCCGCGAACCGGGCACGCCGGAGGGTTCCATCGGCAAGGGTTTTTCCAATGTGGCCGTGTACAACTCGGACACGCTCACCGAGTGTCCGCGTGCCGAGTTCGACGAGAACGGCGCACTGACCAACGCGGAGGACGCCATCGGCGAGCTGGTCAACATCGAGGGCGCCGGCATGTTCATGGGCTACTACAACGACGCCGACGCCACCAGCGAACGAATCCGTCACGGGATGTACTGGTCCGGCGACCTCGCCTACAAGGACGCCGACGACTGGATCTACCTCGCCGGGCGGACCGGCGACTGGATGCGGGTCGATGGCGAGAACCTGGCCGCCGGACCGATCGAACGCAATCTGCTGCGCATTCCCGAACTCAACCGGGTGGCCGTGTACGCGGTCCCGGACGAGCATGTCGGTGACGCCGTGATGGCGGCGGTCGTGTTGCAGGACGACGCGAAGTTGACACCCGAGTCGTTCGCCGAACAGCTTGCCGCACAACCGGACCTGTCCCCCAAGGCGTGGCCGCGGTTCGTCCGTATCGAGGATGACCTGCCCACCACTGCGACGAACAAGATCCTCAAGCGGGAGCTGAAGAAGGACGGACCGACCTCGACCGGCGGAACGTTGTGGGTGCGGGATGCGCGGTCCAGGGACTACCGGGTGGTGACCACCTCGGCGGCCGTGTGAGCGTGCGAACGCCCGTCGACCCCTCCGACCCGCGCAAGCCGCTTCCGGAGATCGGCTACTACGCACTCTCCCGGCACCCCGTCAACCCGGGTGAGCTGGTAGACGAGGCCGCCCTGGCCGATCGTGCCGGTTTCGGGACCGCATTCGTCTCCGAACGGTTCAACGTCAAGGACGCCGCCGTCCTCTGCGGGGCCATCGCGGCTGCGACCAGGCGTATCGGGGTCGCCACCGCGGCAACCAATCACAACACCCGTCACCCGATCATCACCGCGACGATGGGGGCAACTCTCGCCGAACTCAGCGGCAACCGGTTCGCCCTGGGCCTCGGCCGCGGGATCGACGCGCAGTGGCAGATCCTCGATGTGCCGCCGGTCACCGGGGCGCAACTCGCCGATGTCGCCGAAGTTCTCCGCACCTTGTGGCGCGGCGAGATGATCGTCGGACACGACGGCCCGATCGGGAGCTTTCCGCTGCTGAATCTCGGCGTCTCGGTGACACCGGTGCCGGTCATGCTGATCACCATGTCCCGCCGGACACTCGAACTCGCCGGTCGCATCGCCGACGGCGTGGTGCTGCACACCGTCTTTTCCGACGAGGCGACGCGTAGAGCCGTAGAGATCGTGCGCACCGCCGCCGAACGCGCCGGACGGGACCCGGCGTCGGTACGCATCTGGTCGGTCCTGGCCACCATCCCCGACGGACTCGGTGACGCCGAACGACTCCGTCGCCTCTACGGACGACTGGCCACGTACCTGCAGGGCTACCCCGATGTCCTCATGAAGGCCAATGACTGGGCCGCGGCAGATCTCGAACACCTGAGAGCGACGGACGCGTTCGTCGGCGCGCGCGGTCCGATTGACGCCACCGCGACCGACGACGAGATCCGGCAACTCCATGAGGCCATACCGCAAGCGTGGGTGGCCGACTCGGCGACCGGCAGCGCGGCACAGTGCGCCGCCACTATTGCCCACCAATTCGACCTCGGTGTCGACTCCGTCATCCTGCACGGGGCGGCCCCGTCCGAACTCCTCGACGTCCTCGCCGCGTATCGGTCCATCCGACCGGAACTGCCTGATCTCCCGGTCAATCCCGGACTCTCCGCGGCCTACGCGCGCGTCTCGATCGGTGACACTCGATGACCGGGAGCGGGGTGAGTCCATCGCCCTCGAAACCGGGGTTGATCCCCACCGATGTCGACGCGGTCACCGCCGACTTCCTCACCGGTGTGCTGCGTTCGGCCGGTCACGTGGCGACGGTGGCTTCGGTGTCGGCATCTCCGGTCGGTTCCGGTCAGATGGCCAGTTCGTTCCGGTTGTCGCTCACCTACGCGATCAACGACGCGACGCTCCCGACAACCATGGTCGCCAAGATCGCCACCGGCCCACTCGACCAACGCACGTTCGCAGTGGGCGCATTCCGCAACGAAGTTGCCTTCTACGCCGACATCGCCCCGACAGTCGACGTCCCCACTCCACGCGCATACGCGGCGGTGATCTCCGATGCGGGAAGCGAGTTCGTGCTGCTCCTCGAGGACATGGCCCCGGCGGAGCAGGGTGATCAGATCGCCGGCGCCGATCCGCAGGCCGTCACCGCGGTTGCCGTTGCCGCCGCCGGCCTGCACGCACCCCGGTGGTGCGATGAAACGCTGCTCACCGAAGCCGGCCTGAACTTGCCCACCGCCGAGGACGCGGACATGATGCAGGAGTTCCTCGTCCCGATGGCGGACACCTTCCGCGAGCGGTTCGCGCCGACGGGGCCGGACTCTGCAGCCCTCGACCATCTCGTGGCGCACGCACACGACTGGCTCGTCGCATCCGACCAGCCGTACACGATCATCCACTCCGACCTGCGGCTCGACAACATCCTGTTCGATCCGGACGGAACGGCCACGGTGGTCGACTGGCAGACCATTGCCGCCGGTCCCCCCTTGCGTGACATCGCATTTCTGGTCTCTACGAGTCTGTCGGTCACGGACCGGCGCGCTCATGAACGAGCCATCGTGAGCGCCTACCACGACGCACTGTGCACACGCGGGATCGCCGACTACTCGGCAGCGCAGTGCTGGAACGATTACGTCGACGGCCTGCTGCACACGCTGCTGCTGGTGGTGTTCGGCGCGGGCGCGGCGCAGCCCACCGAGCGTGGTGATCGCATGTTCGCGACCATGTTGTCGCGGGGTGCCGCAGCCGTCGCCGATCATGCGAGCGGATCGTCGGGGTGAAACTGGTGATCGGGGCGACCGGTTTCCTCGGCTCCCGGGTGACGCGGCAGTTGGTCGAATCCGGCGAACACGTGCGGGTTCTGGTGCGCGCGACCAGCAACACCCGGGCCATCGACGATCTCGATGTGGAGCGGGTGGTCGGCGACCTGTTCGACAGCGACGCGCTGGCGTCGGCGATGTCGGGCTGCGAGGTGGTGTACCACTGCGCGGTAGACGCGCGCGCCTGGCTCACCGATGGCTCGGTGTTGGATCGAACCAATGTTGACGGGGTGCGTTCGGTGCTTGACGTCGCCGCCCGTGCCGACCTGCGAAAATTCGTGTTCACCAGCAGCATCGCGACGATCGGACGCCGTCCGGACGCCATCGTCGACGAGACCGACGAGTTCAACTGGCACCACGAGGCGAACGATTACATCCGGTCCCGGGTCGCCGGCGAGGACGTCGCCCTGGGTTACGGACGCGACGGCCGGGTGCCGGTCGTCGCGCTGTGCGTGGCCAACACCTACGGCCCTGGCGACTACCTGCCCACCCCGCACGGGTCGTTCGTCGCGGGCGCCGCGCTGGGCAAACTGCCCTTCACCGTTCGCGGGATGCGCACCGAATCGGTGGGTGTCGACGATGCCGCCGCCGCGCTCCGTCTCGCCGCCGACAAGGGCCGCGTCGGCGAACGCTACATCATCGCCGAGTCGCAGATCGACCTCGACGAGGTCGTGTCCATCGCAGCCGGCATCGCCGGTCGTCGAGAACCCCGTCTGGTGTTGCACAAACCGACGATGTATGCGATCGGTGCGGTGGGCTCCTTGCGCAGCCGACTGACCGGTGCCACACCCAAGCTCAGCGTGCAGACCGTACGGCTGATGCACCAGATGTCGCAGATGGATCACCGCAAGGCGGTGCGCGAACTCGGTTGGGAGCCGGCACCGGTGGCCGATGCCGTGCGTGCGGGGGCGCGGTTCTGGCTCGACCTCGCGGCGCGGCGAACGGCTGCAGGTGCCGGCCCTTCGTGACGCCCACCCCTCACATCAGTTCGTGCCCAGCAACTCCGCGAGTTCGCTCAGCGTGTAGGGGGCGCTGTCCTTGTGGTCGCGGTAGGCGACGAACGACGCCTGCTGGGGCTCATAGCGCCCGATGAAACCGCCTGCTGCGGTGAATATTTGACCGGTGACGTGTCGTGCGGCGCCGCTGGCGAGGAACACGTAGAGCGCGGCGACGTACTCGGGCGGGGCAGGGTCGAGCGCCGCGTCCCGGGTCACCTCGTCGAGTATCCCTCGCCGATGCAGGCTCTCGATATGCGACACGTAGTCGTCACCGCTCGACAACCGCGACTTCGCACCGGGCATCACCACGTTCACCCGGACGCCACGGTCGGCGAGGTCGGCACCAGCGGCCAGCGCAAGGGCGTTGACCCCGCCCTTGGCCGCCGGGTAGCCACTGCCCCCGAACATCCCGAGCGAGGCCGCGGACCCGGTCAGGACGATCGACCCGGTCTGCTGTTCGGCGAAGACCCGGCCGGCGGCCTGCATCAGATGAAATGCACTCATCAGATGTGCGTCGAGCTGGTCACGGAACTCCTCGGCGCTGATCGACAGGATCGTCGATCCCGGCGGTTCGGCGATGCCGGCACAGTTGATGGCGATGTCGAGCGCCCCGAACTCCGAGAGCGCCGCATCGACCATCTTCTGGGCCACACCGTCGTCACCGGCCGACCCGACAACGCCCACCGCATAGCCACCACCGCCACGGATCTCGGTGACGGTCTCATCGACGGCAACCGGATCTCGACCGTTGATCACCACCGACACACCTCGTCCGGCGAGCGCGTATGCCACCGACAGACCGATCCCCCGGGTCGCGCCGGCCACCGCGGCAACGCGACCCGAGAGACTCAGGTCCCCCGCCCCCGGCCAGGGGGCGGTCACCGACTCGGGGTCATCAAACACCGCTACCCACCGGCGTGATCGGAATCGATCGCCCACGGTCGGTGAACTCGAAGTCGGCGCCCGAACTGAATCGCGCGATCGCCACCTCCCCTGACTCCTGGTGCGCGGCATCTCCTCTGCTCATCACGAACTCGGTGACTCCGTCGGCAGCGGTTGCCGACGACACCGCCCAGTATGCGTCCACCGCGGTCGCGATCGCCTGCAGCGGTTCGACGTGGTCGGCATCGAGAAGCGCGATCCAGCCGCCGTCGACGGCCGCATCCGACTCGGTGGGCACCACAACGATGACGTCGTCCCCCCGCACCTCGGCAGCCACCCCGGTGTAGGCGAGCGGACCGAGAACCGGATGCAGGTTGATCACCGTCGCCAGGGCCGACGCGTCGGCGCCCAGCGTCAGCGCCCGCCGCAGACGGTCGGCCGACAATCCCGCGATGCCGGTCAGCTGTTTGCGGTAGATTTCGCGCACCTGGGCCTCATCGGTCGCGTGCCGACGAACCGACCAGAGGAAGCCGAGCGACAACAGCTGGTGCTGCAGTGCGATCTCCTCGGCGATCCGGGCGAGCGCGGTGTGTGACCACTCCCGGAACTGGAGGTCGGCGAGCAGCGGTCCCCGGTAGTCGACCAGTCCGTCTGTCGCCGACGCGTCGATGGGGGTGAGCGTCACCGTCCCGGCTCGGGTGCCGAACATCTCCTGCGCATCGGACGGCAACGGCAGTTCGTCGCGGTCGTCCTCGATCGTCACTGTCCACTCACAATGCGGTGTACGACCTTCCGGCCGTCGCGGCGGCCGGTGGATCGGACGGATGCGCGCCCGACGGTTCGTGGCGATGGCAGTGGCGTCGAAAGTCGGGTCCTCGATGTCGTGGCACATCGTGGTGACGTAGTCGTCGCCCATCGGTTCCACGTCCATCAACGCGCCGCAGTGCTGCAGGAAGAAGGAACCGTGGTACTTGTCGGTCACCTCATAGCGAAAGTCCATGAACTGTGGTGGCGCACCGATGTCGAGTTGCAGACATTTGAACATGTCCTCGACGCCGTCGCCGTCGATGCCGAGAGCGGTGCGCATACGCTGGGTGTAGACGGGGCTGGCGGCCATCCACTCCTCGATGGCGACCTGCCCCATCACTTCTCGCCCGAAGGCGCTGATCAGGTGTGCCATACCACTGCGGTCGATCAACTGCCCGGAGAGCAGGAGTTCGGGCACCAAGACGGCGAGTTGCGACTGACTCAGACCTTGGTAGGCCGGGGCTAAGGTAGTCATCTCAGTGCTCACCAGAACTCGACGGGCGCCTTGCCGAACGGATACCAGCCCGGCTGATCGCCGGTGGCCTTCTCGATCCGCTTGAGCATGCCGTCACTCATCGCGTTGTTCTTCAGCATCTCGATGAACAGCGCCGACACGTTCCCGTAGTCGAAGAAGTCGCGCTGCCAGGAGAACTGGAAGTTACCGGCGTACTTGAACCAGCTGCCCTGAATACCCTCGAGGGCGTAGTTGGTGCCGTCCTCGCGGGTGCCCTGATACACCTGCTTCCAGAAACCGATCAGGTCGCCGGTCTGATCGTCGATCACCCACGCCTGATACGGATACTCCCAACCTTCGAGGCCCTCCATCTCCTGGCCGAGTGCGATGTCGCGGATCTCGTCGCGTCCGACGGCCATGAAATCTTTGTCGGGGCCGTAATTCCACCCGTAGGTGGCGTCTTCGGTGTAGAACTCCGCCAGCGGTTTCCAGTCGCCGGCCTTCTCCGCCTCGACGTTGGCGTCCAGCCAACGCTGTTTCATCTCTTCCAGTTCGGCACGATCAAAAGGCATGTCGCGTCTCTCCACTCACTCGTCGTCCACAATCTTGAGGGCTTGTGTCGGGCAATACATGACCGCGGCCTCGACCTCGGCTCGGCGGCTCTCGTCTGGCTCCTTGTCGAGGATCTCGACGTGGTCGGAGTGCGCTCGGAAGACCTCAGGCGCCTCCATCTCGCACATGCCGTGCCCCTGGCACAGATCCAGATCCACTTCGACACGCATCGGCGCTCACCGCCTCCGGTACTTCACACGGCACGGCTGCTGCAGCTGAACGACCATCTTGGAATGATCATTGCGGTAGGTCTCCGACGGCTGCAGCATCTCGAACTCGTAGTTCTGGAACAGTACCGAGAAGATCGCCTTGAGCTGCATGATCGCGAACTGCGCCCCGACGCAACGATGGCGGCCGGCACCGAACGGAATCCACGTCCACCGGTTCACCAGGTCCTCCTGCCGGGGCTTGTCATAGCGATCCGGATCGAAGGTGTCCGGCTCGGGGAAGTCCTCGGGTAGCCGGTTGGAGATGGCCGGGGACACCGCGATCGACTGACCTGCCGTGATCTCGAAGTCCTCGATGTGGAAGTCGTTCTGCACCACACGCATCAGGATGATCAGCGGTGGGTGCAGCCGCAGGGCCTCCTTGAGCGCATTCTCCAACTGCGGCATCTGCCGGGTGTGGGCAAAAGTGTATTCGGGCCGTTCGCCGTCGGGGGTGTCGCCGTAGATCTCGTCGAGTTCGGCGTACACGCGCCCCATGTAGTCGGGGTTGCGCAACAATTCGATCAGCGTCCACGCTGCGGTTCCTGAGGTGGTGTGGTGGCCGGCGAACATCATCGAGATGAACATCCCGGTGATGGTGTTGGCGTCGAATCCGACCTGGACGAGAACATCCATCAGGTCGCGATCTTCTTTGTTCTCAGTCGGATTCGCGATCCGCTCGTCCATCACGCCCTGGATGAACTCCACCAACTCGGCTCGGGCCTCGTCGCGCTTGCGGAAGCTTTCGATGTCGGCGTTGTAGTCGACGTAGGCGATCGGGTCGGTGCCCTTCTCCAGGTCGTGGAACAGGTGCGCGATGTGTCCGTTGAGCCGCTCGCGGAACTTGCGGCCGATCAGGCACGCCGACGACGTGTACAGCGTGAGTTCGGCGAAGAACTCGAGCAGGTCGATCTCGCCTTCGTCACCCCAGTCGGCGATGATGCGTTCGACCTCGTTCGGGATGGTCACCGCGTGCTGCTTCATGTGCGGGCCCTTGAGCGCCGAGTTGTGGATGGCCTTGGAGCGCTCTTCGGGGCTGGTGTCGAAGACGACGCCCTCCCCGAACACCGGCGTCATGAACGGGTAGGCGGCCGCCTGGTCGAGATCTTCTTCCGGCGCGCGGAAGAACTCCTCATTGGCAAGTGCACCGGAGACGAGGACCACCTCCCGGTCGGCGAGCTGGAACTGGCCCACATCGCCACACTCGTCGCGGACCCGCCAGAACAGTCCGATGGGGTCGGAGGCGAGTTCGTCGAGGTGGCCGTGTTCGCCGTCCCCGCCGGAGACGCGCTGGGGTTTGGTGAGTGCGGTCATGCGTCGGTTCCCTTCTTGGTCAATGCTCCTTCGGCCTCGATCTCCACCACGCGCATGTGCGCCCCGCGCGGCATCGCGACGATGGCGCCGATCCCCTGCGCAAGGTGTTCGGGGGCAAGGAAGTTCCCATGCCGAGCGAGGCCGTGTCTGATCCAGTCGTTGAGCATGGCGTCGGTGGATTTCTGATCCAGGTTCATACCCATGCCGGTGATGGTCTGGCCCGGCCGGATGATGCTGGCCCGCACGCCGGTTCCTTCGAGTTCCAGCTGCACGGTCGCGACCAGGCCGTCGATACCCGACTTCGCCGCCACGTAGGCCGACGACCAGGGTCGCGGATGCAGCGCCACATCCGAACCGATGAACACGAAGTCACCGCGTCCGCGTTCGATCATGTCCGGGACCACCGCACGGTAGATGCGGTGTGCGCCGACGAGGTGGATGTTCACCTGCGACGCGAACTCATCGGAGGACGTCTCGTAGGAGAGTCCGATCGCGAGGTCACCCGCACCGGAGACCGCGATCTCGATTGGCCCCAGGGCTGCCTGCGCCTTCGCCACGCAGTCGACGACGGATTGTTCGTCGGTCACGTCGAGCGGGACCGCCACCGCCTCACCACCATTGGCGGTGATCTTCTCGGCGATCTCGTGGCACTTGTCCACGCGCCGGGCTGCGAGTGCGACCGGATAGCCTGCGTCGGCCAGATATTCGGCGGTCGCTGCGCCGATACCCGAGGACGCACCGGCGATCAGCACCGGTCGTCTGTCCGGATGAGGGATGAATGCCATCAGCGCACCTGCACTTTCACGGGTAGTTGGGCGAAGCCACGAACATTCACCGAGTGGACGCGGACGGCACGATCCATGTCGATGTCCACCGACTTGATGGTGCGAACCACCTCGGACAGACCGATGTTCGATTCGAGTCGCGCGAGGTGCGCGCCGAGACAGAAGTGGGTCCCCATGCCGAAGCTCATCAGCGCTTGGCTGCAGTCGCGGCCGATCTGGTACCGATCGGCGTTGTCGAAGACCTCGTCGTCCCGGTTGGCCGAACCGACGAGCAGCAGCACCCGATCACCCTCCGGGATGGTGATGTCACCGAAAGTGGTGTCGGCGGCGACTTTGCGCAGCACCATCTGCGTCGAGTTGTCGTATCTGAGGGTCTCCTCGGTCCAGTCGGGCACCATGTCCTCGTCGGCGATCACCTTGGCGAGTTCGGCCGGATTGCGCCAGGCCCAATACAGTGCGTTGGCAAGCAGTTTGGTCGTGGTCTCGTTGCCGGCGACCACCATCAGCACCATGAAGCCGACGATCTCGTCCTCGGTGAGGCTGGTCTTCTCGCCGGTCTCGTCGTCGTCGATCTCGGCGGCGATCAACGCCGACACCAGATCCTCGCCGAGATTGTTCCGGCGTTCGGCGATGAGTTCGGTGTAGTACTTGTGCAGTTCGATATAGGCGTAGACGGCGGCCTCGGGGATGTCGAGCACACCCTCTTCGCGATGCAGCAGCAGATCCGACTGCTGCCGCAGGAAGGCGCGATCGGCCTCGGGGACCCCCAGCAGTTCGGAGACGACATCCATCGGGAGCAGGCCGGCGAAGTCCTCGACGTAGTCGAACTCGCCCATCTCGAGACATCTGTCCCAATGTTGCTGTGTCAGTGCGGTGATCCGATCTGTGAGGTCGTTGACGCGCCGTGGCGTGAACCCCTTGGACACCAGCTTCCGGATGCGCATGTGCTTCGGGTCGTCCATCGCCAAGAACGACATTGACTTGTGTGCGTCCGGCCCATACGACGACGGGTCCATCGACACGCCCCACGCGTTGGACAGGTTCACACAGTCGCGAAACCCCGTGCGCACATCGGAATGTTTGGCCAGCGCCCAGAAGTTCATCTCCGCGTTGTAGTAGACAGGCGCCTCGTCCCGGAGCCGAGCGTACGTCGGATACGGATCCTCGTGAAAGTCATAGGCATACGGATCGAACGGGACGAGATGCTCCATACCCGTCCCCGTGGCGGTATCGGTCATCACTTCTCCATCAGTAGGTGTGCTGCTGCGACCAGACGTTCGGATGTCTGCTCGTAGGACATATGCCCCATCCCCGCGTGCACCAGGCCACCGGCGTAGATCATCTCGAGTGCATCGAGCAGCGGACCCGGGTGCTCGGGGTCCACCTCGAGCGCCTCGGCGAGCCGGCGACGAATAAAACCGCCGATCCGCAGGCGCAGGTGCTCGACGTCCGGGTCGGTGCCCAACAGCGCCATGGTCACGGCGCCACCGAGCTGCCCCTCACCTGCCACCACCATCGAGACCTCACGCAGCACCTGGGCGACGCGCTCGGCCGGTGGCACCGACAGATCCGGCTCGGGCACACCCGCACTGAGGCGACGCCAGAACACCTCGGCGACCAGATGACTCTTCGACGAGAAATACGTGTACGCGGTCGCCGGGGCGACCCCCGCCAATTTCGCCACGGTGCGCACAGTGAGACCGTCGAAACCCTCGATGTTGAGCACCTCGACCGCCGCGTCGGTCAACCGGGTGACCGTCTCGGCCTGTTGCTGCGTCAGCCGTCGGCGAGTGGATTCCTGAGACACGGGACTGGACATGTGAGTCACGCTACACTAGGTTTGATCACGAGTCCAGACACCTGTCCAGATGGAGTTCCAGACCATGCCTCTACGCCCAGTGTCGTCGTCAGACCTGTTGATCGACGGCAAACTCGCTCCCGGCACCGGCGGCACTTTCGATGTGCGCAACCCGGCCACCGAAGAAGTACTCGGCCAGGCGGCCGATGCCACCGCCGACGACATGGACGCGGCGATCGCGGCCGCGCGCCGCGCCTTCGACACCACCGACTGGTCACGCGACCACGGGTTCCGCGCGCGCTGTCTGCGTCAGCTTCGCGATGCGCTGCTCGCCCACGGCGACGAGTTCCGCGAACTCGCCGTCGCCGAGGTCGGTTGCCCGACCTTCCTGACCTCCGGACCCCAATTCTCCGGCCCCGTCAACGATCTCGGCTACTTCGCCGACCTCGCCGAGTCCTACGAGTGGACCACCGATCTCGGCGAGGCGAAACCGATGGGCCTCAAGAACACCCGCGAAGTCCGGTTCGAGGCGGTCGGGGTGGTCGGCGCCATCACCCCGTGGAACTTCCCGCACCAGATCAACTTCGCGAAGATCGGCCCCGCCTTGGCGGCCGGTTGCACGGTGGTACTCAAGCCCGCGCCGGACACCCCGTGGTGCGCGGCGTTGGTCGGCAAGGTCATCGCCGAGGAGACCGACTTCCCGCCCGGCGTCATCAACGTCGTCACCTCCAGCGATCACGCGCTCGGTGCGCAGCTCTCGACCGATCCGCGCGTCGACCTGGTCTCGTTCACCGGTTCCACCGCGACCGGCAAGAAGGTGATGGCCGGTGCTGCCGAGACATTGAAGAAGGTGTTCCTGGAACTCGGCGGGAAGTCGGCGTTCATCGTGCTCGACGACGCCGACATCGCGTCGGCCTGCTCGATGGCCGCGTTCAACGTCGTCACCCACGCCGGTCAGGGATGCGCCATCACCACCCGGCTGGTGGTCCCGCGCGAGAAGCTAGACGAGGCGATCACCGCGACGAAGAACGCGCTGGCGGGACTGCCCGCCGGCGATCCGAGCGACGCGGGAACCATCTGCGGACCGTTGATCTCGGCCGTCCAACGCGAGCGGGTGGAGTCCTACATCGCGCTCGCCAGGAGCGAGGGCGGCACCATCGAGATCGGCGGCGGCCGTCCCGCCGACAGGGACAAGGGCTACTTCGTGGAGCCCACCCTGATATCCGGCCTGGACAACTCCGCCCGGGTCGCGCAGGAGGAGATCTTCGGGCCGGTGCTGGTGATCATTGCGCACGACGGCGACGATGATGCGATTCGCATCGCCAACGATTCACCATACGGCCTGTCGGGGGCGGTCTGGGGTACCGATCCGGACCGGATCAACAAGGTCGTCAACGGAGTCCGCACCGGGACCATGGGCATCAACGGCGGCATCTGGTACTCCGCCGACGTCCCGTTCGGTGGCTACAAGCAGTCCGGCATCGGTCGCGAGATGGGCGTCGCCGGATTCGAGGAGTATCTGGAGTCCAAGGCCGTGGCGACGCCGGCATGACCCTTCGTGACGCTCGCAAGCTCGCTCCTCACCGACCAACAGGTGACGCTCGCAAGCTCGCTCCTCACCGACCAACAGATGACGCTCGCACAACCCACAACAGAAAGCAGCACAATGACTTCCGATAGTCGCAACCGTTTCGGAGACAAGACCATCATCGTGACCGGGGCCGCCGGCGGCATCGGTGAGGTCTATGCCCGCGCTCTGGCCGCCGAGGGCGCCAACGTCGTCGTCGCCGACCTCAACGACGACGCAGGTAAGCAGGTGGCCGCCGACATCAACGGTCTCTACGTCAGTACCGACGTCGCCGACGAACAGTCCGCGCAGGCGCTCGCCGCGGCGGCCGTCGACGCCTATGGCCGGATCGACGGTCTGGTCAACAACGCAGCGATCTACGGCGGGATGAAGCTCGACTTCCTGATCACCGTGCCCTGGGACTACTACAAGAAGTTCATGAGCGTGAACCTCGACGGCGCCCTCAACGTCACCCGGGCGGTGTACCCGCATATGACCGACGGCGGCGCGATCGTCAACCAGTCCTCCACCGCCGCATGGCTCTACAGCGGTTTCTATGGCCTGGCCAAAGTGGGTGTGAACGGCCTCACCCAGCAGCTGGCCACCGAACTGGGCGGACAGAACATCCGGGTCAACGCCATCGCGCCCGGCCCGATCGACACCGAGGCCACCCGCTCCACCACTCCCAAGGAAATGGTGGACGACATCGTCAACCGTCTGCCGCTCAAGCGTTTCGGGACACCGGAGGATCTGGTCGGCATGTGCTTGTTCCTGCTCTCCGACGAGGCCGGTTGGGTGACCGGGCAGATCTTCAATGTCGACGGTGGACAGGTCATCCGCTCATGAGTGACCCCGGCCCGGGACAGATCCGGCTCGGCTACGTCGGACTCGGCAACATCGGGGGTCCGATGGCCGCAAGCCTCACCGCCTGGTCGGACGAGCTCACGGTGTTCGACCTCTCCGCCGACGCAGTCGCCAAGCTCGTCGATGCGGGCGCCACCGCGGCGTCATCGTTGGTCGATCTCGCCACCCGTGCCGACATCATCGGCATCTGCGTGCTCAACGACGATCAGGTACGCACGGTCGTGTCCGGTGCCGGCGGGCTCCTCGAGGCCGCCACGCCCGGAACGATCATCGCCGTCCACTCCACCATCAGCCCTCAGACGGCCACCGAGTTGGCCGCCCACTGCGCCGACAAGGGCGTCACCCTGCTGGACGCACCGATCTCCGGGGGCGCGGCGGGTGCCGAGCAGCGGCGGCTGGCCATCATGGTCGGGGGTGACCGGGAGGCATACCTGCGGTTGAAGGAGCCTTACGCGGCGGTGTCGGACATGCTCGTCCACGCCGGCAACGACGTGGGCGCCGGCACCAAGATGAAATTGGCGCGCAACCTGATGCATTTCGTGGCGTTCACCGCGGCGATGGAGGCATCTCGCCTCGCCGAGGCCGCCGGGATCGACATCACCAAGCTCGGCAAAGTGGTTCGGCACACCGACGCGATCACCGGTGGGCCGGGTGCGATCATGCTGCGCGACACCACTGCCGACGTGGCACCCGACGACTTCTGGCACGACGTGCTGATCCCAGTCCGCGGGCTCGGCGAAAAGGATCTGACCCTGGCGCTGGAACTGGGACGCGAACTCGACGTCGACCTCCCCCTCGGCGAAATCGCGCTACGCGACTTCGCGGCGGAACTCGGTGTGCCACATCAGGAAGGAGAACAACGATGACGGCCCCACATGAGGCAGGTACAGACGGGTCGAGCCCAGACGAGACTGCCGACGCCCGGCGGCGAAAGGGCCTCGACATGATGTCGAAGGTCTACGGCTGGGAGATGTCCGACGGACCGGGCGACTTCTTCGCGCACACCTGCGATCAGGTGTTCGCCGAAGTGTGGACCCGCGAGGGGTTGTCCATCCGTGATCGTCGGCTGATCCTGCTGGGTGCGCTCGCCGCCGGTGGGCAGATCGACGTGGCCGAGATACAGGCCGGGGCAGCCCTGACCAACGAGGAACTGACTCCCGAGCAACTCGAGGAGATCGCGTTGTTCCTCTGCTACTACGTGGGCTGGCCGTTGGGCACCAAGATGAACTTCATGTTCGGCACTGTGATCGCCAATCATCGCAAGAACCAGAAGTAGCCCATGTCCGTCTCGGGCCGTGGACCTCGCCCGAGCCAGTCAGGAGCATCATGGAGTTCACCTACGAAGACCTGACGGCCGACGAGTACCACCACCGGGTTGCGGTGTACCAACCGCTCACCGCAGCCCTCCGCGAACTCGTCGACGCCGTCATCCGGACCGAGGTCGACGACGCGACCGTGCACTCGGCGACGGAAACGATCTCGGAGGTCACCGCAGCCTTGCGGGCACAGCAGATCCCCGGGGCCTACGGTGTCCGGCACACCGCCGAGGGTCGCGGAATGGCCTGGGGCAACGCGGTGATCGGCCTCCGCAACGCGATCGCGCCACCGCTGACGGTGGTCCGGGGCAGTGTCACCGATCCAGTGGTCGCCCACGCCGACGTGGAACTCGGCGCCGCATACGAGGGTCCGCCCGGTCACGTCCACGGTGGTGTGGTTTCTCTGCTGTTCGACCAGGTTCTCGGTGAGGCGGCGAGTATGACCGGCCTACCGAGCTACACCGGGACGCTCACCATCCGATATCTGCGGCCCACCCCGTTGGGGCCGCTGCGGATCGAAGCATTCACTCCAGAACGGGATGGCCGAAAGACGTTGGCCCGCGCGGCGATGCTGGTCGACGGGGCTGTCACAGCGGAGGCCGAAGGCCTCTTCATCTCACCGCGCGGGATGACTCCGCTGCACCCGTTTGCCGGCGAGTCCCGATGATGCGGTCGGCGTTCTCCCGCGGGTCACCGTCGCATGACCCGCGCATCGACCGCTACGGTGCGCCCGGCGCCACGAAGGGCAGGCCGCGCGGCGCCCCGTCCCGCGCCAGATCCACCAGCGCGTCGACGTCGAGACACGTCTCCACGAGATCGCCGAGCACGTCAAGTCGCCGTTCTCGCGCGGCCCCGAAAGAGACGTCAGAAGCATTGAGCGACAGAGCCTGCCGAAGAAACTCGTGCCGCAACTCGTCGCCCTCGAGCGAACCGTGCCACATGGTGCCGAAGACGCGGCCCGCACGTGCGCCGGCGAGGAACTCTTCGGCGCCTTCACCTCGGGTGATCCGCCCGTGATGGATTTCGTAGCCCGAGGCCGGCACGTCGCGCCACCGCCCCTCCGACAGCCGCAGTACCTTCGACGACCCGAAGGTGGTCTCGACGTCGAGCAGTCCCAGACCGTCGACCTCGGCCGGCGCACCTTCGATGCCCTCGGGGTCGCAGACCGTGCGGCCGAGCATCTGAAAGCCACCGCAGATACCCAGCACCGGTCTGCCCGCCTGTGCATGGTCGATGATCGATCGGTCGAGGCCGCGCTCGCGCAGCCAGGCCAGGTCGGCGATGGTCGATCGCGTACCCGGCAACACCACCAGGTCGGCGTCGGCCAGCGATCGGGGATCCGAGGCGAACACGACGTCGAGGTCGGGTTCGATACCGAGCGCGTCGACGTCGGTGAAGTTGCTGATGCGGGGCAGCCGGATCACCACCACCCGTGCGCGCCGCCCGGTCGTCGTCCGTCGTCCTTGCAGGTCGAGGGCATCCTCGGAGTCCAACCAGATGTCCGGGTGCCAGGGCAGCGTGCCGAACACCCGGCGGCCGGTGACCCGTTCGAGATCGCGCACGCCCCCAGCGAGCAGATCGAGGTCACCGCGGAACTTGTTCACGACGAACCCCGCAACCAATGCCTGATCCTCCGGCGACAGCAGGGCCACCGTACCGAGGAACGCCGCGAACACCCCACCGCGATCGATATCACCGACGACGACCGTCGGCAGATCGGCATGCCGGGCCAATCCCATGTTGACGTAGTCGCCCGCCCGCAGGTTGATCTCGGCGGGGCTGCCCGCGCCCTCGGCGACCACCACGTCGAATCGAGTCGCGAGATCGTCGAAGGCGGCGTGTGCCGCCCGCCCGAGCTCGCGCCGTCCCTCCAGCCAGTCCGAGGAGTCGATCGCACCCCACGGCCGTCCCATCAACATGACGTGGCTGCGGCGATCGCTCCCCGGTTTCAGCAGGACCGGATTCATCGCCGCCTCCGGGGTGGCCTGCGCCGCCATGGCCTGCACCCACTGGGCCCGCCCGATCTCCACACCGTCACCGTCTGGACCGACGCACACCATCGAGTTGTTCGACATGTTCTGCGCCTTGTACGGCGCGACCCGCATGCCACGGCGCGCCAACGCCCGGCACAAACCGGTGGTCACCACGCTCTTACCGGCGTCGCTGGTGGTGCCCGCGATCAAGATGCCCGCCATCGAGAACTCCTCACCCACAAACCGGTCGCAGATCAGTAAACTCGACAATCAGCGTGAAGCACAAACGCTTTCATGTGACCGTCGGCAGAAGGGAAGCCCACGTGTCCGCAGGGACCCCACCAGCACGCGACGTCATCGAACCGATCGAGTTCACCGAACTGTCCGGCGGCAACGGCTGTTCGATCGTGAGCGCCACCCCGGGACCCGACCTCGTCGAGCACGGTTACCGTGAGGGTGAGTACGCGGTCCGCGGTGTGGCGCGCGGATACGCGCCGTCGGGCGCCGACGGCGTGACGTTGCTCGATTCCGCCGCGTTCACCACGCGCGCCCTGCTCCGACGACCCGTCGCGGACACCGGTTTCAACGGCACCGTCGTGGTGGAGTGGCTCAATGTCAGCAGCGGCTCCGATGCCGCACCCGAATACACCTATCTCGCCGAGGAACTCCTCCGGAACGGCTACGCCTGGCTGGGCGTGTCGGCCCAATACACCGGAATCGCCGGCGGACACGGTTCGGTGGGAATGGCGATCGATGGCGGTCCCCGCAGTCTTGCCGCCAAGGACCCGGAACGCTATGGCGCACTGCGTCACCCCGGCGATGCCTATTGTTTCGACATCTTCGGTGCCGTCTGCGCCGCACTGCGCGCACCCTCCGACGACGGTCACCCGCTGAGCGGGTTGTCGGTGCGACGCGTGCTCGCCGCAGGCGAGTCGCAGTCGGCGATGGCGCTGACCACCTACGCCAACCGGTTCGCCGAGCGCCATGCGGTCGTCGACGGCATCCTCATCCACAGCCGCGCCGCAGCCGAGATGCCGTTCGGCGAGCCCGGAAGCGGCGTCGACATCGACCAGGTCTTCCGCGGCGTACCCACCAGGATCGCCAAATCGGTGCCCATCCCGGTGTTCATGGTGCAGACCGAGACCGACGTGTTGACCAACTTCATGTCGGTGCGGTCACGTCAGCCCGACACCGACCGCATCCGGATCTGGGAGCTGGCCGGGACCTCGCACGCCGACCTGCACCAGATCGGCCCGTACGAATCCATGCTGGGCTGCCCGACACCGGTCAACCGAGGCCAACAGCGTTTCGTCCTGCGCGCAGCCCTGCACCACCTCAACGCCTGGGCCGCCGGTGGCCCCCCGCCGCCGATCGCGGCACCGCTGGCCGTCGAGAGCCTCGACACGAGACCACGATTCGTTCTCGACGAAATCGGCAACGTTGTCGGCGGGGTGCGTTCACCCAGCGTCGACGCGGCGACCCAGGTACTGCGCGGCATCGTCACCGGTGACGTCGCCCGCATCTGCATGCTCTTCGGTTCCACGACTCCGGCCGATCCCGGCCTGCTGGCGCGACGGTATCGCGACGCCGATGACTATCTGGCCCGGTACCGCTCGGCGACCGAGCAGATGATCGACAGTGGATTCGCCCTCGCCGCTGATCGCGACGAGATCCTCGCCGACGCGCGGCCGGATCTGGTGCCCAGCCGATCGGCCGTCGGCTGACCCGATGACCCCGTTCCATCCACGAGGACGTGTTCTTCGTTGACGTAGTCGCAGAGACGGGCCGACGGTAACGTCGATCGAGTGGACAACGACGTGTACGAGAACTCCGGATCAGCTCCGTTCGGAGCGGAGGAAGCCGACGCGGTGCGGCAGATGTGGAAGTCCCTGCATCTGCCCGGGCTGATCGACATCCACACCCACTTCATGCCCAAGCCGGTGATGGACAAGGTCTGGGCGTACTTCGATTCGGCCGGACCACTGATCGGACGGGAGTGGCCCATCACCTACCGGGCCGACGAGGACATCCGGGTCGCGGGCCTGCAGGGTTTCGGATTGCGCGGTTACTCGTCGCTGGTGTATCCGCACAAGCCGGACATGGCCGAGTGGCTCAACGGCTGGGCATCGGACTTCGCGGCGCATCACCCGGACTGCCTGCACACGGCCACCTTCTACCCGGAAGAGTCCGCACCCTCCTACATCTCGCACGCGATCCAGCGCGGCACGCAGGTGTTCAAATGCCACATCCAGGTCGGAGACTTCTCGCCGATGGACTCGCTGCTCGACGGGGTGTGGTCGCAGATCGCCGACAGCCAGGTGCCGGTGATCATCCACTGCGGGTCCGGGCCGGCGCCGGGCACTCACACCGGGCCCGAACCGATCGCCGCGCTGCTGCGCCGATTTCCGTCGCTACCGCTGATCATCGCGCACATGGGCACCCCCGAGTACGTCGAGTTCCTCGACCTCGCCGAGCGCTACCCGAACGTCCGCTTCGACACCACGATGTCGTTCACAGACTTTGCCGAGGAAAGTGCACCGTTTCCGGTCGACGCATTGCCCCGTCTGCTCGACGTCGGCGATCGCATCATGTTCGGCAGCGACTACCCCAACATCCCCTACCCCTACACGCATGCGCTCGAAGCGGTCGTGCGTCTCGATCTCGGCGACGACTGGGTTCGCGGCGTGTTCTACGAGAACGCCGCGCAGCTGTTCGGGATCGGCACTCCGTGAGGCGTGCGCTCAGAGCACCTGAGACAGGAAGTTGCGCAGCCGCTCCGACGACGCGTCGGTGAACAGCTGCTCGGGCGGCCCGGTTTCCACCACCGCGCCGTGGTCCATGAACAACACGTGATCGGAGACGTTGCGCGCGTAGCCCATCTCGTGGGTGACCACCACCATCGTCATCCCCTCCGCCGAGAGGTCCGCCATCAGCGCAAGGACCCCTTTGACGAGTTCGGGGTCCAGCGCGGAGGTGGCCTCGTCGAAGAACATCACCTGCGGTGACATCGCCAGCGCACGGGCGATCGCCACCCGCTGCTGCTGGCCGCCCGACAGATTGCCCGGCCGCACATCGGCTTTCGCGCGCAGACCGACGACGTCGAGTTGCCGCAACGCAACCTCGTGCGCCTCGTCTTTGCTCAACCCACGCAGCTTGCGCGGACCCAACGCGATGTTCTGCGCCACCGTCTTGTGCGGGAACAGATTGAAGTGCTGGAACACCATGCCGATGCGACGGCGCAGTTCATCGGGATTGTCGCGCAGCACCGAACGGCCGTCGAGCGCGATGTCACCCTTGTCGGGTTCGTGCAGCCGGTTGAGCACCCGCAGCAACGTCGACTTCCCTGACCCGGACGGACCGATGACAGTGGTGGTGGTGCCGGCGTCGACGGCGATGTCGACACCGCGCAGCACATGGTTCTTGCCGAACGACAGATGCAGATCGGTACCGGTCAGCGACACCGCATCGCGGGTGGTGGTCTCAGACACTGCTCAGCCTCTCTCGACGGCAGTCGGGGGTACCGGATCCTCATCTACCTCGACGGATCGGCCCGTCCGTAGGCGGGCGTCGATGTAGTTGACCAAATGGGTCAGCGGAATGGTGAGCACCAGGTACACGATGCCCGCAGCCACCAGCGGCGACAGATTGCCGGTCTGGGCGTTGAGGTCACGTCCCACCGCGAACAGTTCGCGTTGACTGGCCAGCAACCCGAGGAAATAGACCAGCGAACTGTCCTTGATCAGGGCGATGAATTGGTTCATCAAGGCCGGAAGGACGCGGCGCACACCCTGGGGCACCACGACGAGCCGCATCGACTGCCGGTAACTGAAGCCGATGGCGCGTGACGCCTCCATCTGCCCGTCGTCGACGCTCTGGATGCCGGAGCGGAAGATCTCGCCGATGTAGGCCGCAGAGAGCAAGGCGAGCGCGACCGCGCCGAGCCAGTACGGATTGTTGCCGGTGATGCCACGCACCACCGGGCCCACTCCGAGCCCGACGATGAGGATCACCACCACCGCGGGCAGGCCGCGGAAGATGTCGGTGTAAATCCGGGCCGGCCAGCGCAGCCAGCGGGACCGGGAGATGCCCGCGACCGCCAGCAGCATGCCGAGGATGGTGCCCAGCACCCCGGAAACCAGCGACAGGATCAGCGTGTTGACCAGGCCGGTCTTGATCAGGTCGGGGAACGACTCCTTGTACAGCCCCCAGTCGAAGAATGTCGCGCCGAGTTGTTCCAGGGTGCTCTTCGGTGCGGTGTCGCCGGCAGCGGTGTCGTCGGCGTTCTCGCGGGCGATCGCGGCGAAGTCAGGCAGTTCGGGTTCCGGCGCAGCCTTACTGCCCGGTTTCCAGCCGTCGGGTAGCTCGCGCGGAACCCAGTCGGCGTACAGGTCCGCATAGGTGCCGTCGGCGATCACCGCGTCCAGACCGGAGTTGAGGGCCTCGGTCAGATTGGGTTTGTTCTCGCCGATCGCCCAGGCGATGAAGTTGTTGACGCTGAATGTGTTCTCCACGATCGACGCGTTGTCGCCGGGCTGCACCGACCCCTCGGCCTGCTGCGACGGCGCCACCCAGGCATCGATCTGCCCGGCCTTCAGGTTCGCGTAGGCGGTGGCGTAGTCGGGGAACTTGACCGGGTCGAGCCCGAGCGTGTTGACGACGTAGTCGTCCTGCACGGTGCCCTGCACGACGCCGATCCGCACGGAATCGTTCAGGTCGCCGAAGCCTTGGACCGCACCGCCGTCCGGCGCGACGAGCGAGAAGTAGCCGAAGTCGTAGCCGTTGGTGAAATCGACGGTTCGGCGACGCTCATCGGTCGTGGTGATCGACGACGAGCCGACATCGAAGCGGTTGGTGGCAACCTGCGACAGCAGCCCGGCGAACTCGGTCCCGGCGAACTGGATCTGCAGGCCGAGCTTGGCGGCCACCGCTTTGAGGAGCTCGTTGTCGAAGCCGGTGAACACGCCCTGGCCGTTGACACAGATGCTCGGACCGGCGTCGGACAGGGTGCCCACTGACAGCGTGCCGGGCGTGAGTAGCTCGAGCTGACTCACGTCGATCTGGTCGATCGGCGTGGTGGTGGCTGTGGTGAAGCGGTCTTCGCCGCCCTGCTCGGCGGCCGCAAGGTTGAGCGGAGCCGCCGACGCCGACTCGACGCCGGGCGGCGCGCAGTTGTCGGTGGGAGCGGCAGCTGCCCGCGGCATTCCGATCAGGCCCGTCGTCGCGAGCACTGCGGCGACGATCAGCACCACCGTGACGCGTAGGGGCCGGGAGAGGGGTGTCACCTCTGCACAGTAGCGAGCACGGTCACGCGACCACTCATGCCCGACTCATCGCGCGCGAAAGTCGGCCTACGCCGAGGAGCGCCCCGCCATCCGAGCCCGGACCTCCGGCCGTCGCAACGGCGGCACCGTCTTGGGCGGTTGTCGCCGCTCGGGGAGCGCGTCGAGGAGTTCGTGCGTGGTCTCGGTGACCTTGCGCACGGCCTCCTCGAATGCCTCGGCGTTGTTCGCCGACGGGTGCCGGATGCCGCTCACCTTGCGGATGTACTGCCGGGCGGCGGCTTCGATCTCTTCGTCGGTCGCCGCGGGCTCCAGACCACGCAGTTCGGTGATGTTGCGGCACATGCTGGGCTCCTCGGGGCAGGGATGCGGTCGACGGCCTCGATACGCGTCGGGCTCGCAGGCTCGCTCGCCGCTATCCGACCACCAGTGGGTTCGAACCCCGAGCGGTGTCCGCCCTCCGGTGGTCGAGTAGCCGACGAGCGTGCGAGTCGGCGTATCGAGACCCGCCCACCGCGTCGTCAGTCGGCGACCTTGACGACCGCCTTCCCCAGGATCCGCCCCTGCGCCAGATCGGTCAATGCCTTGGGCAGTTCGTCGAGGGAGTAGGTCACGTTGACCTGCGGACTCATCCCGGCATCGATCATTTCGGTGAGCTCGTCGTGCAGCAGCGCTGGCAGATCGGGGTGGGTGCGCACATATTCGCCCCAGGCCGCGCCGACCACCGAGATGTTGCGGAACAGCACCCGGTTGAGCTTGACCGTCGGGATACCGCCGGCCGCGAAACCGATCACCACATAGCGGCCGTCCGGCGCGACCTGGCGCAGCGCCTCGTCGAACACCTCACCGCCGGAGGGGTCGAGCATCACGTCGACACCCTCGGGTGCGATCTCCTTCAGCTTGGTTCCCCAACCGTCCTCGAGTTGCACGATCTCGTCGGCCCCGGCGCTGCGCAGCAGTTCGTCGGCTCCCTTGCGGTGCACGATCGCGATGACCTTGGCGCCCATCGCTTTCGCCACCATGATCGAGGCCGTGCCGACACCACCCGCGGCGCCCAGCACCCCGACGATCTCGCCCGGCGCGGTTTGGGCGCGCACCTTGAGGGCGAACAGCGCGGTCTGGTAGTTGATGCCCATCGCGGCACCCTGATCGAAGGTGATGCCCTCGGGCATCGGCAACAGTTGCCCGGGCGACGCGGCGACCTGCTCGGCGAACCCGCCCACGATCGAGGCGACGAGCACCTTGTCGCCGGCCTTCACCGAAGACCCCTCGGGGGCCTCGCGGACCACGCCAGCCACCTCGGTGCCGGGCGTGAACGGCGTGGGCACCCGCAGCTGATACTTGCCCTGACTCATCAGTAGGTCGGGGAAGCACACACCGCACGACTTGATATCGACCAGGACCTGCCCGTCGGCGGGTTTGGGGTCGTCGACGTCGGTCAGTTCGAGTCCTTCGGGACCGTTCTCTGCGGTCAGCACCTGTGCTTTCATAGGGCTCACCCTACTGTGCGCCGGGGGTCGACCGGATAGGATCTGCCTCATGACCGGATCGTCGACGCGGATGTCCGCAGCACCTTCTCCCGAACGTCTCGAGGTGGCCGAGCAGGCCCCCGGTTTCATGCCGCTCGACGAGGCGCAGACCCTGTTCGAGATCGCCGGAGAGTATCTGTCACAGCCGAATTCGACCCGGATCGGGGTGGAGATCGGAACCTACTGCGGCAAGTCGACGGTATTCCTGGGTGCGGCGGCCGAGTCGGCGGGGGCAACGATCGTGACCGTCGACCACCATCGCGGTTCCGAGGAACACCAGCCTGGCTGGGAATACCACGACACCTCGCTGGTGGACCCGCACACCGGCACCCTGGACACCTCGGCACGATTCCGACGCACCATGTACGACGCCGGGCTCGAGGGCACGGTCATCGGCATGCTCGCCGGATCGGCGACGGCAGCGAAGGTGTGGGGTAAACCCGCCGACTTCGTGTTCATCGACGGCGGCCACAGCATGGCTGCCGCGCAGAACGACCTCGACGGCTGGGCCCCGTGGGTCCGCATCGGTGGCGCCTTACTCATCCACGACGTGTTCCCGAATCCCGCGGACGGTGGCCGCCCGCCGTTCGAGATCTACCAGCAGGCGCTGGCCACCGGTCAATTCACCGAGGTCCGCGCCGAGGGCTCGCTGCGCGTGCTGCGTCGCGACGCCGGCACCCCCGGCGAGCCCCTCCCCCACCCCTAGCCACGCACGGCCGGTTCCTCCCCCGGGTATCACCAGACTCTCCACGAGTTCAGAGGGGGTCTGGCGATACCCGGGGGAAGAACCGTCACTGGACAATGCCGGCCGCCCGAAGCGCAGCGATCACCCTGGGATGGAGCACCTTTGGCCGTCGCGCGTCGGACCATGTCCAACGAACGACCTGTGGCCCTGTGGCTCGAATCGCGTCCTCACGCAGCTTCTCGTCGTAGATGACATCCTCGGGCAAGCGGTCGTCAGCGAACGGCTTCGTACGGTGATACTTGAAACGCCCGTCGAACTCGCCGACCACTCGGAGCCGCCCGCTGCGATCACGCCAGCCGAAGTCACCGCGTACCGTCTGTCGGCGCCCCCCGAGCTCGACCTCGATCTCAACTTGCAACTCAGGAACGGGGATCAAGGGACAGTCGGCCAACCCGACACGACTCACGGTTTCACCAACACTCTCCGACAGGCCGTTGGCCAACACCAACGCCGACCGCAGCATCGCAATGCCGCGTCGGCGGGACAGGAGCTTGAGCTGCGTGTCGAGTTCGGCTGTCGTCACACCGAGGTGAAGCCCCGAGTCGAGGACGCAGACTGCCTGCACGAGGGTGCCCATCCGCGCAACGTCGCACACCGATCGAGCCAGCGATGTCACCTGGGTGTCGTCGACGACGACGATGTCGGATTCGCGTAACGCCGCTTGATGGATGATGCCGCGTTTGATGTGCTTTCCCGTTGTGGTGGAGGTGAAGTGGACCAGCGAGAAGTCCGGGTTCAACATCGGGATGCGATGCATGGCTGCCGCCGAGAAGTGGCTGGCCGTGCGATTGGGGCCACCGTTGAGCGACGCCGCAATCACCGTGGCGCGGTATCTTTCCAACTTGGCCGCGTATGACAGCGTCGATTCGTCTCCGGCAACGGGTAGATAAGCTCCGTGCCAGACCCGCTGCGAACTTCCGGCATGCACCTCTCGGTTCAGCTCGCTGTCGGTCCGGCCGGCACGGATCGCGTCTGCGCGGAAGACGAGATCGCGGGGACCGATGTTGTTCTTGTCCATGGACCGTGATCATGCCCGCTTCCGAGCACAACGCGATTCATCCATCCACAGGCCCACTCCCCATGGTTCGTCCCCCGGGAATCGCCATCTCCCCCTCAAACGCACGGAGAACCTGCGGATACCTGGGGGACGAACACCCAAGGCAGTCAGGACGATAGGGCGCGGATCTTGCCGAGTACGTCCGGGTAGCGTTGCAAGTGGGCGCCGCCGTTGAGGTCGAAGGCGGAGCCAGTGATCCACGCAGCCTTCTCGGAGGCGAGGTACGCGGCCATGTCGGCCACCTCTGCCGGACGGCCGCTGCGACCGAGCGGGGTGTTCTCGAGGTACTCGTCGACGAGGCCCGGCACCAGCGCGAGACCTTCGGTGAGGGGCGTGTCGACGAGGCCGGGAGAGATGGCGTTGACCCTGATCTTGCGCGGCGCCAGTTCGAGGGCCGCGACCTCGACCAACATGGTGACCCCGGCCTTCGCTGCACAGTAGGCGCCCATCCCGGCCCCGGGTTGGCGACCGTTGAGCGAGGAGATCACCGTGATGCTGCCGCCGTCGACGATCCGTTGCCCGGCGTGCTTGAGCACCAGGAACGACCCGGTGAGACATACGTCGATGCTGGTCTGCCACTGGTCGAGTCCCAGTTCGGTGAGCGCTCCGGGAACGGTGAGACCGGCGCAGCTGACCACCGCCTCGAGATCGTCGAGTGACGCGAATCCTGCGGCAACCGACGACTCGTCGGTGACATCCAGGGTGACCGCACGGCCGCCGATCTCCTCTGCCGCGGCGAGGGCGGCATCGCTGTTCACATCGGCGACCACCACCGAGAACCCCTCGGCAGCAAGCGCCCTCGCCGTGGCCAGCCCGATGCCCGATGCGCCGCCGACGACGACCGCGGTGCGTGTCATCGTGGCACCCCCTCAGCGGCATCGGCCCGATCGCCGGCGAGGTGGCGGGTCAGGAAGGCTATCTGATGGGCGACCGCGGGTTCGAACCAGTCATTGCCCTCTAAGACGTCGAAATGGTCGCAGGGGTAATGCCGAACCTCGGCGCGCGCCTTGAACCCGGCCTTGGCCGCAGCATGTGGTGGCGCACCCTGGTCGAGGTCCGCGATCTGCATGAGCACTGGCGCCGTGACGTTTTCGGCGGCCTTGTCGGCGCGGAAGCTGCCCAGTTCCAAGCCAACCGAGGCGTCGACCTCGTTGCGCCATGACGGCCCCGCGATGGCGAGGTAGCTGTCGTAGAAGCCGGGCGAGGTCAGTGCGGCCTTCTCCCCCGGCCGGCCGACGACCGGCATCATCGTCGGCGCACGGCCGGTCTTGACGGCCAGCGTACTGCCGATGCCGACCGCGGCGGAACGCAGCATGGCGGCGGCGCCGACCTGCGGGTAGTGGTGGATTCCGGCAGCGAGCCCGTTGACGAGCGGCACCATGGTGATCACCGCCGCGATGTCGGTGCGGCCGCCGCCGACGATGAGCGCATGACCGCCCGATTGCGATATCCCCCAGAGAATCACCCGAGTGGGATCGACTCCCGGTTGACGCTTCGCGGCGACGATGGCCGCACGGTAGTCATCGGCCTGACCGGTCATCGAGATCCGCTGGCGCGGTGCTCCGTCGGATAGGCCGAAGCCGCGATAGTCGAAGGCGAACACCGCCAGACCCGCGTCGGCGAGCCGACGCGCGTACGGTTCGAGGCCGGAATCCTTGGTGCCGGCAAAGCCATGCGCCATCACCACGACGGGACGTCCGGAGGGCGCATCGAAGGCCGAATCCGTTGCGCCGGCGAAGAACCAGGCGTCACATGCGGTGCCGTGCGAATCGAAGGTCACGGTCTGTCGGTTGATTGTCATTCCTGCGCTCCCGCCGCCACCGCGGTCCGCTGCTGCGCGCGCTCGCCTACCCGCGACCATGGCGGGCTTCCCTGCGCTGCTGCACGTTTCATCCCGGACGGAATCTCCTTGGTGCGAATGTCGTGTTCGTAGAGATAGTGGTCGAGTTGTTGAGTGTGTCGCGGGCGGTCCAGCATGTGTCCGGTGAAGAACTGCATGTCCTCGGCAATGACCCGTCGCATGTCGTCGACACCCGGTAGCCGATAACGGCCGACCGCGTAGGCACCGATGAGCCGCGATTGGCATTCCACGAACGGGAACAGGGTCGGCGTCGCCTGCGCGAACCCGGCGAAGACGAGATCGTCGATGCCTGGGTAGAACATCCGCTTGTAGAGGTCGATGCGATTGTCGGGCGCACTGATGAAGTCCGGATCGAAGAACGGAAAGGTGATGTTGTATCCGGTTGCGTAGATGATGATGTCGAAGTCATCGGATGTGCCGTCCTCGAAGTGCACGGTCGAACCGTCGAGTCGGGAGATGTTCGGTTTCGGGATCACATCACCGGATCCGAGGCGTAGCGGCAGTTCCACCGACTGCGTCGGATGTGCCTCGAAGAACTTGTGATTCGGCGTCGGCAGGCCGTAGTCCTCGGGTCGACCAGCGGTCATCGGCTGCATCACCTGCATGAACTTGCGCTGCCACGACCACGGGATGTACGGCGAGGTGTGGTAGTACTTGTCGGCCGGTTGCCCGGCGAAGTATTTCGGCACGATCCACGCGCCCGAACGAGTGGACAGCGTGAGCGTGTTGTCGAGCGCCTTCGACGACAACTCGACCGCGATGTCGGCGGCGCTGTTCCCAAGCCCTACCACCAGGATTCGTTTGCCGGTGAAGTCGTGTGGGGTCTTCGGATCGATGTAGTGGTGGGCATGCATCTCGAGGCCGTCGAAGGTGCCCGGGAAGTCGGGCAGGCGCGGGTCCCAGTGATGGCCATTCGCCACGATCAGCAGGTCGAAGTAGCGGGTCTCACCGCACTCGGTGGACAGTTCCCAGCCGCCCTCATCGAGCCTGCGGACGTGGGTGACACCGTTGCGGAACTCGATGTTGTCCAGCAATCCGAAGGCCTCGGCGTAGGAGTCCAGATACGCCTTGATCTGGGTGTGGTGTGGGAAGTCGGGGTACTCCTTGGGCATCGGGAAGTCACGGAAGCTCAGCTGATGCTTGGAGGTGTCGATGTGCAGGGAACGATAGGCGCTGCTGTGCCCGTTCGGATTGCCGAAAGCCCAATTTCCCCCGATCCGATCCGAGGATTCGAAACAGGTGTACGGCACGCCGTAGTCCGCCAGCATCTTGCCGGCGGTGAGGCCGCTGATGCCGGCCCCGATGATTGCGGTTCGCGGTAGGTACGTGGTCATGTTTCCTCATCGAACGGCCCACAACGACAGGCAGTAGACAGATTGCATATTCTGTCTACCGCATCCGGGCTGGCGATGTGGACAGAATCCGGGATTTGTCTACGATTTGCTAGGGTTCGGTTGTGAGCGAGGCATCGACCGACAGCCGTCCGACCAGCACGGTGAGCGGCCGACTCCTGGACTCGACGGAGAAGCTGCTCGCCGACAAAGGAATTCGCGCCACCACGATGCAGCAGGTGGCCGAGACCGCGGGAGTTTCACGCGCGTGGCTTTATCGCCACTTTCCCGACAAATCCACCCTGATCGGCGCCGCGATCGTGCGATTGAACGAATCGTTCTGGTCCGGTGCCGTCGGCGAACTCGATCGAATCGAGGGGTTCGACCGGCAAGTGGCGGCCGGGGTGCGGATCGGACGTGGCGCCTACGACGACCCGGGCACCTTGCTGATGCGCCTGCGGACCGAGGAGCCCGACGACTTCGCGGCGTGTGCCGGCGCGGGTGTCAGCGGCCTGGTACCCGATCTGTCGGCGTTCTGGCGCCCGTACGTCGAAGCGGCCACCGACCGCGGCGAGATCCACCCCGCCCACGACCTCGCCGAGGTCTCCGAATGGGTTGCCCGCGTGCTGATCAGTCTCGGGACGGTGCCGTCGGAGACCATCGACCCCGACGATCCGGACGCGGTGCTGCGGCATGTGCGGAGATATCTCATGCCCGGTTTGCGGGCTGATCCGCGGGACGTGGCGGGTGGTCTCGATACGCCGCTCGGCTAGCGCCTCGCGACTACTCGACCAGCAGTACAAAGCGCGACCCAACCAGCAGTACAAAGCGCGACCCGACCAGCGGTTGGGACGCAACCCCAGGCAGGGCTCGGGGGTCCGGATCAGACGCCGACGGGCGTGAGCCCGAGCTTGCCGGCCAGTTTCGCGAGGTACCCACTCGCCCGCTCAACGCTGTCGTCGGGCAGTCCGTAGAGCACCTGGGTCACGCCGATCTCACGCCAATTCTCGAGCTTCTCGGCCACCGGCTTGAAGTCGAGGACCACGATCTGCGGATCGCCGGCCCGCCCCGCATCGGACCAGATCTGCTTGAGCAGGGTCACGGAGCCCTCGATGTCGTCCTCACCCGGAGTGGTGATCCATCCGTCGGCGCTGCGCGTGATCCACTTGAAGTTCTTTTCGTTGCCGGCCGCACCGACCAGGGTCGGGATGTGCTGTTGGGGTTTCGGCCACGCCCAGCTGGTACCGAAATCGACGAACTCGCCGTGGTATTCGGCTTCCTCGTCGGTCCACAGCGCGCGCATCGCCTCGAGATACTCGCGCAGCATCGTCCGGCGACGCTTCGGTGGCACGTTGTGATCGGCGAGTTCGTCGAGGTTCCAGCCGAATCCGACGCCCAAGGTGAGGCGTCCACCCGAGATGTGGTCCAGCGTCGCAAGCGTCTTGGCGAGCGTGATCGGATCGGACTGGACCGGCAACGCAACCGCAGTGGCCAGCCGAATCCGTTCGGTCACCGCGGCCGCAGCGGCCAGCGAGGTCCAGGGGTCCAGGGTGCGCATGTAGCGATCGTCGGGCAGTGTCTCGTCGCCGGTCTGCGGGTGGGCCGCATCGCGCCGCGTCGGGATGTGTCCATGCTCGGGCACGAAGTACGACGCGAAGCCGGCCTCCTCGATCAACGGGGCCAGCACCTGGGGCTTCAGCCCACGGTCGCTGGTGAACTGCACGATTCCGAATTCCATGGACCCTCCCGCGCGACGTGGCGATCGCGGCCGCCCACACCTTGGACGGCTGACTGGACACCAGTCTAGGTGACTTCCTGCCCGAGGACCAGGGTTTGCCGGACGTCGCGGAAAATTCCTTCGCCGGCGCTTGTCCGGCTGATCGCGTCGGCCGCCAGCACCACGGCCGCCGACGTCCAGCAACTCTTCTCGACCGGCCAGCGCTTCCCGTCGGAGAACACCAGTCCCGTCCAATAGGAGCCGTCGGGGTCGCGCAGATGCTGGATGGATTCGACCAGTGTGATGGCGTCTGCGGTGTCCCCGAGCGCGTCGAGCGCCAGCGCCAGCTCACACGTCTCCGCCCCGGTGACCCACGGCCGGTGGTCGACGCACCGGATACCCAATCCCCCCACCACGAATTCGTCCCAGCGGCGGGCGATGTGCTCCTGACCCGCACGTCCGCGCACAGCACCACCGAGGATCGGGTAGTACCAGTCCATCGAATGATCTGACGGCGGCTCGAAGTTCTCCGGGCGCTCACGGATGACGTTGCCGAGCGCGGCATGTGCGGTCGCCCACGATGATTCCGGCTGCCCCATCTCGTCGGCGATCCGCAAGGCACAGTCGATGGCCTGGAAGATACTGGCATTACCGGTGATCTGGGCCTGGTCGAACATCGCGCCGGTGCGATGATCGCCACCCCAGCGGAACGCGCCGTCGGGACGTTGGAACTTCATCACCAGATCCATCGCCGACCACACCGTCGGCCACATCTCGTCGAGAAACGCGGTGTCACCGGTGATCAGATAGTGATGCCACACCCCGACCGCGATGTAGGCACAGAAGTTGCTGTCGATGTTCGGGTCCTGCACGCGACCCTCGATCATCCGGATCGGCCACGACCCGTCCTCGCGCTGATGCCGATGCGACCACGCATAGGCCGCTTCGGCCTCGGCGATCCGACCGGTCACCGACAGTGCCATCGCCGACTCCACATGGTCCCACGGGTCGGTCTGACCACCCGGAAACCACGGCAGCGCCCCGGAATCCTCCTGCATCGCCGCGATCGCGGCACCCGTGGCGTCGACCTGCTCGGCGGTCAGTACCCCTGCGATCGCCGGTTGCGGTGTCACCTGCCCGCGGCGTCGGCGCCGGCGTTGCCCGGCTTGCGCAGGTACAACGCGACCGACTTGCCGATGAATGGGTTGAGTGCCTGCTCACCGACACGGGTCAGCCACGGCTTGCTCATCATGTCCCACACCAGCAGCTGATGATAGCCCTTGACCAGGAAGTTGTCGTTGTTCTCCACGCCCACAGCGCATTTGATCCACCAGTACGGCGCGTGCAGAGCATGCGCGTGATCGGTACCGGTGACCTCGAGGCCGGCTTGCGTCAACTTGCCGGCGAGTTCGGACGCCTTGTAGATGCGCACATGCCCACCCTCGACCTCGTGATACTCGTCCGATAGCGCCCAGCACACCTTCTCCGGCCAGTACCTCGGCACCGTCACTGCGCCGACGCCGCCGGGCTTGAGGATGCGCACCATCTCGGCGATCGCGGCCTCGTCACTCGGGATGTGCTCGAGGATCTCCGACATGAGGACCACGTCAAAGCTGTTGTCGGCGTATGGAAGCCGCAGCGCGTCACCGACCTCGGCGCGCGCCTTGGCATCGCTGGGCACATGGCCTTCGGCCATCATCGCGTCGAACATCTCGGCGACGTCGGCCATGTCCTGCTCGGACTGGTCGAAGGCGATGACGTCCGCGCCACGGCGGAACATCTCGAAGGAGTGCCGGCCCTGTCCCGCCCCGATGTCGATCGCCTTGGTCTGCGGACCCACCCCCAGGCGGTCGAAATCCACTGTCAGCACGCGTTCTTCTCCTTTGTGTCGATCCGGTGTCGCGCGAACGGCCTTCGGCGCGCCAGGTCACCGCGCAGTGGTGAGTCCCGAGCCGCTCTGTTCGGCGCCGACCCGCTGCAGCACTGTCTCATAGTGTGCCGCGGTTTTGGCGGCGACCGCCGCCCAGCTGTAGCGTTCCTCCACCCGGCGGCGCCCCCCCTCACCGAGTCGACTGCGCAGCTCCGCGTCGTCGAGCAGCCGTTCGATCGCCTGCGCCAGCGCACCCGAGTCGCGCGGCGGCACCAGCATCGCGGCCTCCTCGCCGGTTCCGACGACCTCGGGAATCGCGCCCGCCCGTGTGGCGACCAGCGGCGTGGCGCAGCTCATCGCCTCCACCGCGGGCAGCGAGAATCCCTCGTACAGCGAGGGCACACAAGCGACCTCGGCGGAGGCGAGCAGATCGGCCATCTCCTCGTCCTCGAGACCGGAGACCACCCGCACCTTGTCCCGGATGGCGAGATCGTCGATCATTCTGGCCGACGGGCCGTTCGGGTCCAATTTGGACACCAACACGAGTTCGACGGCGCGTTCGGCGCTGAGTTTGGCGACTGCCTCCAGGAGATACGAGACGCCCTTCAATGGCGCGTCCGCACTTGCGACGCAGGCGATCCGACCGGGCACGCGCTCAACACCCGGCTTGAACACCGCCGTGTTCACCCCGAGCGGGATCGTGGTGATGCGGCCCGACGGGATGTCGAAGGCCTTGCGGATGTCCACCTCACTGCTGCGAGACACCGTCAGCAGCTCCGGAATGCGTCGGGATACCCGACCCTGCATCCGCAGGAAGGAATGCCAGCGCCATGCGGTGATCTTGCGCCAGCCCTTGGCGGCTTTCACCGCGAGCGTGCGATCGCGGGTGATCGGATGATGGATCGTCGCGATCAGTGGGAAACCGGCCTTCTGGATGTCGAGGAGACCGTAACCGAGACATTGGTTGTCGTGCACGATGTCGAAATCGTCGCGCCGTTGTCTGAGCATCCGCGCCACCCGCAGGCTGAACGTCAGCGGCTCACCGAAACTCGCCGTCCACATCGAACCGACCTCGAGGGCGTCAATCCAGTCGCGGTACTCCCCGGGCCGCGGCGTGCGGAACGGGTCCGGTTCGTCATAGAGCGCCATGCTGGGCACCTTGGTGAGCTTCACCCCGGCGTCGATGGCCACCTGGTCGAGCTCGGGATAGGGCTGGCCGGAAAAGATCTCGACCTCGTGTCCGAGCAGCGCGAGCTCACGGGACAGATGCCGGACGTAGACCCCCTGGCCGCCACAGTGCGGCTTGCTGCGATACGACAGCAGTGCGACGCGCATCCCTTACACCGGTTCCATGCCGGCGGCGGTCTCGAACTCGGTGACCGCGACGATCTTCACGCGGCGGCGACCGGCAGATTTGCCCGCGTCGCGCTCGGCGGCGTCGATCGCCTTCCAGCCCGCCAGATCGATTCGTCGCGCACCCCGATCGGAGACGATGTCGGCGACATCGTCACGCACCACGGTCGGCGCAGGCAGAGCGCCGTCGACGAAGTCGCGCAGCACCGCCTCCGCGGTTTCCTGCCCACATATCCGGTTCATCCCGATCCCCCCGGTCGCGCCTCGTTTGATCCAACCCGTCACGAACAGGCCGGGCATGACGTCGCCATCGGCCACCGCCTGCACCCGCCCGTCCGCATTGGGCACCACACCCTTGACCTCGTCGAACGGCAAGTCCATCACCGGCACACCGCGATAGCCGATGGCCCGCAGCACCACACCGGTCGTCAACTCGAAGCGCTCGTCGGTCGGCGTGACCGCGATCCGCTCGGTGCCCGGCGCGTAGGCATTGCGCACGCAGGTCAGCGACTCGACATGTCCATCGCCGCCGATCTCCACCGGCGAGACCAGGAAGCGGAACACGATGCGACGGTTGCCGTCGGCGGTGGGTCGTTCGGCGAACTCGCGGGCCAGCCGGATCTTGGTGGCGATGGTCGAGTCGAGCGTGTCGTCGTCGAGCGCCGCCTCGGTGGCGGCATCGAGAACGAGGTCGTCGGGGTCGATGACCACGTCGACGCCCTCGACGTCACCGAGCGCGAGGAACTCGCTGTTGGTGTAGGCGGCCTGCGCGACACCGCGCCGGGCCAGCAGGACGACCTCCCGGACATTGGACTCCCGCAACGCGGCGAGCGCGTGGTCGGCGATGTCGGTCTTTGCCAACTCCTCGGGATCGCTCACCAGGATGCGGGCGACGTCGAGGGCGACGTTGCCGTTGCCGATCACCACCGCCCGTTCCGAAGACAGGTCGACGTCGAGGTCGGCGTAATCGGGATGGCCGTTGTACCAGGCGACGAACTCGGTGGCGGGGATCGAACCGGAGAGGTCTTCGCCCTCGATGCCGAGCCGCTTGTCGGTCGCGGCGCCGACGGCGTAGATCACCGCGTGGTAGCGCTCGGCGAGCTCGGCGTGCGTGATGTGCTTGCCCACCTCGACGTTGAGGAAGTACTGGAAATTGCGTTTGGCCGCGGTGGCCGCGAACGTCTTCTCGACCCCCTTGGTCGGGGCGTGATCGGGCGCGACGCCGGCGCGGACCAGGCCGTAGGGCGTGGGCAGCCGATCGAACATGTCGACCTTGACCTGGGGTTTGCGCACGAGTTCCTCGGCGGCGTAGAAGGCCGCCGGGCCGGCGCCGACGATCGCGACGTGCAGCTCACCGTCGGGCAACTGGGGTGCCTTCTTGGGCGGTACGAGCCCACCTTCGACGTCATGGTCCTTGTAGTAGTCGGCGTTGATCTGCAGATAGGGCTCGTCACGCTCTTCGAGCTGGTCATCGGGCAGGATCGCCTCGACCGGACACTCGTCGATGCACGCACCGCAATCGATGCAGGTCTCCGGATCGATGAACAACATCTCCGCGGTGAAGAACTCCGGTTCGTCCGGAGTGGGGTGGATGCAGTTGACCGGACACACGCTGACACAACTGGCGTCGTTGCAACATGGTCGGGTGATCACATGCGCCATCTGCTGTTTCCTCGAAATCCGACACGTGGAACGTGTTCTAGTTTTTCCGTCCTGAGTATCTTAACTGTAAAGATACCGGCGGCCGAAAGTAGGGACCGAGTGAGCGCCTCACCCAGCGGGATGGACAGCCAACCACTGCGGGATCGAAAGGATGGTGCACGGCACTTCGAAGTCGCCTACCGAGTCCGCACCGGCGACATCGACCAGCAGATGCGGCTACGACTCGACGCGGTGGCGCGCTACCTGCAGGATGTCGCAAACGACAACATCGAGGCCACCGACTACAGCCACAGCGATCCCTTCTGGATCGTGCGACGCACCGTCATCGACGTCATCCGACCCATCTCGTGGCCCGCGACGGTCACCGCGCAACGGTGGTGCGGCGCGCTGTCGACTCGCTGGACCAACATGCGAGTGCGTCTCACGGCCGAGCACGACACGAATCGGTTCAATCCGGAGCCACGGGAACCGGGCCTGATCGAGACCGAGGCCTTCTGGATCAACGTCAACGATCAGGGGATGCCGTCGCGGATCAGCGACGAGATGCTCGAGATGTTGTCGTCGATGACCGACGAGCACCGGCTGCGCTGGCGGTCGATGAACCCGGACAAGGCGCCCGCGGCCGACGAGGTCTCCCTGCCCGACCGCATCCATGTCCTGCGCATCACCGATTTCGACCCGTTCAAACACCTCAACAACGCGGCGTATCTGGAGGCGGTCGAAGACGAGCTGGTCGAGCATCCCGACCTCGCCGACGTTCCGCACCGCGCGGTGATCGAGTATCTTCGGCCGATCACGCCGGGTGTGTCCATCACCCTGCGCCGCGTGCGCGAGGCCGACCGTCTCCTGGTGTGGATGCTGATCCCCGACGCCGACGGCCAGCTGGTGGTGGCTGCGACGGTGTCGGTGACGAAGCTGCCGCCGGGGTGAAGAACCGGACGGTGAGGTAGCACAAGCGCTACACTGTACTGATGACGACCGTGGGACTGCGCGAACTGCGCCAAGACGCCTCTGAGCTGGTGCGACGAGTCGAGGCCGGCGAACAGATCACCATCACGGTGTCAGGTCGTCCGAGTGCTCGCCTCGTCCCTGCGGCCCCGCGAGCCTGGCGCCGGTGGCACGACATCCGCGACCTGTTCGCCGGTCCCTCCGACGCCGACTGGGCTACCGACCGCGAGACCATCGATCACGTTGTCGGTGATCCGTGGCTACCTCGGTGAGGGCGATTCTCGATACCAGCGTGGTTCTCGCCCCCGATGTTGGAGCGCTCGCAGGCGAGCTGGCGTTGAGCGCCATCACGGTGGCAGAACTGCACTTCGGTGTGCTCGTTGCCAAAGACGCAACGTCGCGGGCCGAGCGACTGCGGCGGCTGCTGATCATCGAGCGATCCTTCGATGCGCTGCCGGTCGACGAGGCGGTTGCAGCCGCATACGGCAAAGTGGCTGCTGCCGTACTCGAGGCGGACCGGCAACCTCGCGCACGCTCGCTGGATCTACTCATCGCGGCCACCGCACATGCCCATGACGCGCATCTCTACACGCGCAATCCGGCGGACTTCGTCGGTATCGACGAGTTGGTCCGGGTCATACCGGTCTGAGCCGCACCCGTCACTGACCACCGCTGAGCAGCAACTCCATCAGTTTGATCGGGGCCGCGCACGGGTCGGCCGGTACCGCCGACGTGCGGGGTTCGACCCACCAGGTGTAGACGCCCCGGCTCGGTGCGCGTGCGGTGACCCCGCAGACGGCCGGCCGATCCGGGTCACGCTGCGTGAACGCGGCCTGGCTGGCGACCTTGATGTTCTCGGTCTGGTAACCGAGTTCCTTGGCGGTGTCCTTCTCGACGTTCGGATCGCCCCACTCGAACCAGTTGAAGGTGACACCGGCGGTGGTGGTGCCCTCGACGATCCATCGGCAGATGGCGCCGTTGAAGGTGCCCCGGGCCACCGTCCCGCCCACCGCGTCGGCGATCTGCATCGGGGACAACACCGAGCATTCGAGCAGCAGATTGTCGAACTGGTCGGTGTCGACGTTGCCGGGCTGCTGATCGTCGGCGGCGCCAACGGCGACCGGGGTGCCGTCGACGCTGCAGCCGGTCGCCATCCCCAGGCTCATCAGCACCGCGGCGAGGACCGCGAGCAAGCGGCGCCTCATGACGCCCGCTCGATCGACAGTCGCGACAGCTCGCGGGCAGCGTCGCAGATCTGTTCGGTCGGCGGTGGCTGCTCACCGAGGAGCGCCTGCGTACCGGCGCTCACCGACCATTCGAAGAAGTCGGCGCCGAACGCGATGCCGATCTCGCAGATGCCGACGTCGGAGGCGATGAATCCACGGTGGCCGTCGATCTCGACGTCCTTGGTCGATTCGCGGGACAGTTGCTCGGTGGCGCGTTCGCGCCCGATCGGCGAACCGCGGTACCAGTTGAACGAGGTGACGGCGCCGGTGCGGTCACCGCTGCTGTCCCATTCGCACACCGACGGGTTGTTGACCGTGTTGGACAGGCCCGCGAACTTCGTGATCCGGGTGACCTCCTCGGTGGTCAGCCCGCCACACTCACCGAAGAACGGCCCTGCTCCGGCCTGCGCCGGCGCCTCAGGCGTATTGGGCGATGCCGGGTCGTCGGAGTCACCGGAGCCACCCGAGCACCCGGTGAGCACGACAGCGACGATCGCCACCGTCGCGATGAGGAAGCCGCCGCGCATCCGCAGACGGTCCAACTCACGGCGTTCGCGTTTGGTGGGCCGACCGGCGCCGCGGTCGCGTCGGGGCTGACTGGCCAGGACCTCGCGTGGCGGCGGTGGTGGGCTGCGGTCGATGAAACATTCGGCCGCCGCGGGCGCGGACACACGCTTGGCGATCAGTTTGGTCACCTCGACGATCCGTTCGTGCCCGTGCAAGCGGACGCGCACCTCGTCGCCGATGGTGACCGGTTGTGCCGGCTTCGCGGTGACGCCGTTGACACGGACGTGCCCACCGCGGCACGCCGCACCCGCCGCTGATCGGGTCTTGGTGAGCCGGATCGCCCAGATCCAACTGTCGACGCGGGTGGCCATTGCTCCTCTGCGTTGGTCGCTCGGGGTTGGTCGTTGCTCGGGTTTGGTCGCTCTGGGGTCAGTCGCTGCTCGGGGGTTACCGCTGACGGGTCAGGAAGTAGTAGCCGGCGCCCCCGGCCACGAGGCCGATGATCAGCGCAGGCCAGAACCCGAGAACCAACCAGAGCACCGCGAACACCACGATCGCCGGTGACACCGCGGCCACCGCCATCCCGGGATGCTGACGTACGACCTCCGACACCGCTTGACGTTTCGCTGGATCTACCGCCATGGCTCCTCCTTGGTGCGGCCGGTCAGGTGAAACTGATCGATTCCTCCACTGTAGCCAAGGAGAGCGGCCATCCCCGATGACGCCGCGGCGTCAGCCCTCGTCGACCGACGACGAACCCGCGTCACCTCCGTCCGCGGAGTTGTCACCGGAATCGGAATCCGCGTCGGACTCGGTGTCGTCGGTGCTATCAGCGGACCCGGTGTCGGCCGGGTCGGTGTCGGCCGGGTCGGTGTCGGAGGCGTCGGCCTCCGCACTGTCGGTATCGTCTGCGGCACCGTCGCCGGGTTCGGCCGACTCCGTTGGCGCCCCGGCGGTGGCGGAATCGGCGATGGTGTCGGAAGCATCGTCGGCGCGATGCTTGCCGACATACTCGGGCGTTACGTCGGCGATCCGGTGCTTGCCGACGTACTCTTCGGTCTCGTCGGCAGCGGACTCCGGCTCGACCTGGGCCGGCTCACTCAGCGCGGCAATCTGTTGCATCGTCGGCTCGACGTCCGGCGCCTCGGTCTCGCTCACCGCGAGAGTAGCGGTCGACGTCATCGACGAACTGGTGTCGGGAATGACGAACGGACCGGCCGACGGGATACCGAACGGGAATTCGATGTCAGTGATGTGCAGGACGGGCACGATCTCACCGGTGTCGAGTTCGCCGAGGGTCAGAATGGGTACGCCCAGATGGTTGGGCCGTTCCTGTCCGTTGACGGTGACCATCGGGTTGAGCGTGAGCTGCTGACCGAGCCAGTTGATGGTGGTCGATTCCTGCGTCCCATAGTCGCTGGTGAAGCGGACGAAGTTGCCGCTGAGCAGGTCGTAGTCCCCGGCGAAGCTCAGCCGGGCGAAGTCCTTGCTGAGGGTGAAGGGTTCGCCGTTGAGCAGTTGGGTGATGACCTGAGAGAAGACGCCCGACGGATCGGTGAGCACCGCCGACGGATCGGTCAGCGCGAACTGGACCTCGCCGTTTGGTTGTGACCACCGGAAGTCGAAGGTGCCCAGTACGTTCGCGCAGGCACCCACCTCCTCTGCGTACGCACCGGTCAGGCCGCCGTAGCAGCTGACCTGTTGGATACCGGGGATGTCGACGCCGGTGTCGAGCCCGAGGATGGTCACCGGGATGTCGTCGGTGGTCCACGCGTTGGCCATTCCAACGATCGCGAACGCGTAGGCGGTGCGCCCATCGCTGGCGCCCGCGGTCGCCAGGCTCAGCGGTAGGTAGGACACCGCGGTGGCATTGCCGCCCGTGGACGCCATCGCGAACTGGAATCCACTGCCGATCACCGTCGCAGAGCCCTCTGGCTCGAGCGCGTCGTCGATCGTCGCGTTCTCAATTCCGAGAAATTCGAGCAGACTCTGAACGAAAGGATCGTTCACGGCGCTCTGGATCGGTACGAACACGACACGCGGTGCCAGCTCGAGTTCTCCCGGCAAGACAATCGCGATACCGGTACCCGTGGATTCCTGGCAGTCGGCCCCACCGCTCACTCCTCCGCTCGCGCAGCCCTGAATCCGCCATTGGTCCAGCGCAGTTTGCGATGCGGGGTTGTTGACGATCGTGCCGATGACCTCACCCAGGCTCGCCGCGGGATTCAAATTGATCGACTCGATGAGGTCAATATCGTCGAAGATGTCTGCCTGAGCCTGCGCCGGCACCACCATCTGCCCCACACCAACCGCGGCGACGGTTGCCAAGGCGGCCACCCCGGCGGTGACACCGTGGCGTTTCTGCTTGCGGTTGCGTCGTCGTTCCACCTTCTGCGAACGCCGAATTCCGTTGCCGCCCATGTTGGTCATCCGTCCCAATCCCCTGTCCACCAGATGTGAGCGCGCTCATTGAACCATGTCCGAATCGTGCGGTGTGCGATTTCAAAGAAATGTTCAACGGACTCAAACAGCTGCCATCACCTGGGCCGGGACCGACACGCCGCGCGTTCACCACCGGGTGCGGCTCAAGCGCTCCCCTCGCTCAGCGGCGTCGGCGGCGCATCCGAATCCCACGACCCATCGACCGTCGGACAGTTCGACGCTGCCCAGCATCATCGGGGCCGGCAGCGCAGCAAGAAACTCGCCCAGGGCATTCGGGGACATCACCCACACTTCGCCGGCGATCTCGTGTCCGCCGTCTGGATCCCGCACCAATCCCGGCTTGGCGGGAACGGTGTCCAACGCCACCAACCGGTAGCAGTCCGCAGTGCTCACCTCCCCCGCCCACCGCGCTCCACGCTCGGACAACTCATGCGTCAGCGGGCCACCGCGCATGTGGGCACCGAACACCGCGAGCTCCACCGTCGGGGCGACGGATTCCGGCCACGCGGCACCGGGGGTTTCGGTACGCAACCGTCGGGCCAGATCCATCACGACGGCGTCCTCGTGCGAGCGAGCCAACAGCGTGATGCCGAATTGCGCTTGTGTTCGGTCTGTTTCGTCAACGGTTCCGGCGGGCACAGCGACACCGCACAGATCGAAGAGGTTGCAGAAATTGGTGTAGGTACCCATCCGGGAATTCACGCCCACCGGGTCGGCGGCCACCTCGGCCAGACTGGGGTGGGCCGGCGCGGTGGGCACCATCAGCGCATCCGCGTCACCGAGTTCGGCCATTGCCTCACGTCGCAGCGTCGCGAGCCGGGACCGCGCCGCCAGCAGGTCGACTGCACTGAACCTGTCTGCGGCGCCGATGATCCCGGCGACGACTGGGTCTAGTCCGGCGGACTCGTCTGCGCCACGCAACCACCCGCCGACGGCGTGCGCGCGTTCGGCCACGAGCGCATCCTCGTACAGCAGTCGGGCGGCGGCCAGAAACGGCGTCAAGTCGATGTGCTTGATCCGCAGTCCGGCCGCCTCGGCAGTGGCAACGGCATCGGCAAACGCTGCACGCCAGGCATCGTCGAGCTCCGGCAGTTCGGCCGGAACCGCGATGGTCGGTTGTTCCGGTGCAGCCAATCGGCTCGCCGGGCCGTACGGCCGGGGCCCGGTCCCCACGGCCATCGCGGCCATCGCCCGATCGGCCAGGCCGAGGGACGCGGCGAAGATGGTCACCGTGTCATAGCTCTCACATGCCGGCACCACCCCCTCGGTGGAGACCACCCCTAGCGTCGGCTTGACACCGACGATGCCCTGCAGCCCGGCGGGCACACGTCCCGACCCGGCGGTGTCGGTGCCGATGGCGATGTCGGCGAAGCCGAGCGCCACCGCGACCGCCGAGCCCGAACTGGAACCACCCGAGATGTGTTCGGGTCGTCGGGAATCCCGCACCGCGCCATAGGGGCTGCGGGTTCCCACGAGTCCGGTGGCGAACTGGTCGAGGTTGGTCTTGCCGATCACCACCGCCCCGGCCGCCCGCAGCGCGGCGACTGCCGGCGCATCGACGTCCGGGTGGTAGCCATACCCGGGACATGCGGCAGTGGTCGGCAGCCCGGCCACATCGACGTTGTCCTTCACGGCGAGGACCACGCTCGCGAGCGGCAGACCGCTGCCCGCCGAGGCGGCGAACTCGGCAGCCACCTCCTCGCGCGGGCGGAGCGTGATGAACACCTCGGGCCGGTCGGCGTCGGCGATCCGGCGGTAGATGTCGTCGATGCGAGTCATGCGACCTTCCCCTGTTCGATGTTCTGGGCGCCACCACGTGCCGCGAATTCTCCCTGCTGAGACCAGCGTTCGCGCTCCTGGTCGCGAGCGGACACCATCGCCGATCGGGTGGCCGAGATGGCGCCGGCGTTGACATCGAGGAAAGCCTGATGTTCGGCCAACGAGAAGCTGCCCTCGGTGATCCGCATACTGTCGCCGCGACCGGCGGCCACGTCGGCACGCATGTCGAGCAACTCGTCGGCGCTCACCGGGTACCAACTGATGCGGTCGAAGAACCGCAGCAGCCACGGGTGCTCGGCGTCGAAACCGGGTGCCGGCTCGGGGTGGCGGTGATTCCACACCTGCGTGGTACGGCCGACGAACTGATAGCCGCCCGGCCCCTCCATACCGTAGACACATAGGTACGCACCGCCTATGCCGACCGCGTTCTCCGGCGTCCAGGTACGCGCCGGGTTGTATTTGGTGGTGACCAACCGATGTCGCGGATCGAGCGGAACCGCCACCGGCGCACCGAGATAGACGTCGCCCAGCCCCAGGACCAGATAGCTCGCGTCGAACACGATCTGGTGGACATCGTCGACCGAGTCGAGTCCGTTCATCCGACGGATGAACTCGATGTTCCATGGGCACCACGGCGCATCGGCGCGCACACCGAGCATGTAACGTTCGATGGCCTCCCGGGTGGCCGGGTCGTCCCACGACAGCGGCAACGACACCTCACGACTCGGGACCACGAGGTCCTCGGCGGCCGGCAACTGGCTCTCACACTCGGTCAGCCATTGCTGCACGTCGCGCTGCGACCACACATCGGGGTCCACCTTGACCTGCAGGGACCTGATACCCGGGGTGAGGTCGATGAGACCGGCCGGCCGCTCGGCGGCGATGCGCTCGCTGAGTGCGTGCACGCGGGCCCGCAACGCGAGATCGAGCCGCATGTCGCCGTATTCGACCAGGATGTTGTCATCGCCGCTGCGGCGATAAGTGACCGTGGTGGCCCCGTCGGCGGTCGTGGTGGTGCCGAGTATGCCGTCGTCGAGGTCGCCGCCGGCGGAGAGCACGTTCACCATCCCGGCCCGTCGGCCCGGGCCGATCGTGGACGGTGATGCCGCATGCTCACTGCGCACGGCGACGAAGCGGACGGTGTCACCGGGTTTGAGCTGACCCAACTTCCAGCGTTCCGCGGCGACCACGGTGACCGGACAAACGAATCCGCCGAGGCTGGGGCCGTCCGGTCCCAACAGGATCGGGGTGTCGCCGGTGAAATCCAACGCCCCAACCGAGTAGGCGTTGTCGTGGATGTTGGACGGATGCAGTCCGGCCTCGCCGCCGTCGTCGCGCGCCCACCGCGGTTTCGGTCCGATAAGGCGGATACCGGTGCGGTCGGAATTGAAGTGCACCTCATACGCGGTGGCAAAGACGTCGTCGATGTCGTCGGCGGTGAAGAACTCCGGCGCACTGTGCGGTCCGACCGTCACGCCGAGTTCCCAGGTGTGCGTGAAGGCAGGCTGCTCGTCGGTCAGGACGCGACGCGACCGCCCGGTCGGGGTGTCGGCCGGTGTGAGCTCGTCGCCGTCGGCGAGTTTGCGGCCGTCCTTGCCGCCGAATCGGCCCATCGTGAAGGTGGATCGGCTCCCCAGGTAGTCCTCGGCCTCGATACCGCCGGACACCGCGATGTAGATACGCATTCCGAGGTCGGCGGCCGCACCCACATCGAGGACATCACCCGCTTCGAGTCGTACCGGAACCCACTGCGCGACCGGACGTCCCGACACGGTGACCGGGGCGGGCGCGCCCCCCACCGCGACGATGGCAGGGGCGTCGAACCGCAGGGCGGGTCCCATCATCGTCGCCTCCAGACCGGCGGCGGTATCGCCGTTGCCGACCGCCTGGTTGACGAGCCGAAACGAGAGGTCGTCCATCGGCCCGGACGGCGGGACGCCGACTTTCCAGTAGCCGATCCGACCGGGCCAGTCCTGGATCGTTGTCTGTGGCCCCGCGCGGAGAACGGTGATGGTGGCCATGGGTTTCGAGCTCCTCGTGTTGGAAGGCAGTTCGGCGGTCAGGCCGAGGGACGGGTGATGATGACGCGCACCGCGGTCGGATCGAATCCGTTGCAGGGGTTGTTGATCTGCGGGCAGTTGGAGATCAACACCAAGGTGTCGACCTCGGCGCGCAGCGCGAGACGTTTGCCCGGCGCCGACAGGCCGTCGACGATGCCCAGCGAGCCGTCCGGGTCCACCGGCACATTCATGAAGAAGTTGACGTTGCCGACCAGGTCACGTTTACCCAGGCCGTGTTTCGCACCACCGATGAGGAAGTTCTCGACACATGCGTGCTGGTGTTTGGTGTGGTGGCCGTAACGCAGTGTGTTGGATTCCTGCGAACAGGCGCCGCCCAGGGTGTCGTGGTTGCCGACCTCGTCGTCGACAATCGTCATCAGCGCGTTGGACTCCTGGTCCCGGATCACGGTGCCCGTGGTCAGGAAGATGTTGCCCTGCGCCGCGATGGTGGCCTGCGCCGAGTACCGGACGGTGTGATCGTGGCCGCCGTAGAACAGGGTGTCCACGGCCTGGTTGCCGTAGAGGTCGACGATGGTCAGCACATCGCCGGCGGCGACGACGCCGGACCAGGGGGCGCGGGCACCGATGACGGCGTCGGTGATGATCTCTCCCGGGACGAGGGCGAGCTCGTGAGGGTCGGTGGGGATTTCGGTGGTGGTCATGCAACTTTCCGTTCAGGTGGTTGGTCTCGATGCGTCCCGGACTCGCTGCGCTCACTGTGGGCTACTCGACCAGCGGACGGGACGGTGGGTATCGGATCAGAAATGGGCTGCGGCCCAAACGTCTTCGGAGTTCGCTACCGCCCGCTGGTATTCGGGGTCGGCGTCGGCGACGCTGCCCAGCAGGTCGTCGAGGTCACCGGTGGCCCGCCAGGACACGACCTCGAGCGGGCCGGTGTCGAAGGTGGGCGAGGGATCGAGTGGATGGGCGGTGTTGACGACGGCCACCACGCACGGCAGGTGCAGGATCAACTCGACCGATTTGTCCCGCCCCGCCGACCCCTTCGAGGTCAGGGTGCCGTCGGATTCGACGACAACACCGTGGAAAAACGACAGCGACGGCGCCACGTCGGCGGCAGCGAGTCCGTGTTTGGCCGCTGCGAGCGTGAAGAGCTCGCGTCCGGCTGGGGTGTCCGAATGTGCCAGTCCGTCACCGTATTTCGCGATGTTGCGGGCCAGCGTGCTGGTGCCGCACAGGGCGTCGTGGTGACCGGAGTCGTCGGCGACGACGGTGGCCAGCGCACGTCCCTGGTCGCTGAGCAGAGGGTGGCCGGTCGACAGGTAGGCCTGCCAGGGCACCTTGACGGTGTCGGCGACATTGAGCCGCTCCCAGGGGGCATCGGCGCGCCAGAGCAGGAGGTGCGCGCAGGCCGAGCCGGTGATGTCCCGCAGCCGCAGGCGCGTACCCCGGGCGAGCACTTTGCTGGTGTACCGACCGCCGGGCACCGTTTCCGCCCAGGTCAGCCGGTCGGCGTCGACACCGGCCGGCGGGTTGGGCCAGTTGGCGGCGGGCACCACCGGCATCGAGTCGGTGATGGTGCCGGCTTGCGACCGGGCGTGTTCGCGGGCACCCGCCGTGGTGGCGGTGCCGTCGTCGTGGGTGATGGTGCTCATGATGTGACTCCTTGAGGGGATGCGGTCGGGTCGCGGGATCTCAGACCGGCGAGGTGACAGGCTTGGGATGTTCCTTGCCGCGGGGGAAGCATGCGATGCCGACCAGCACGGTGATGGCGATGCAGATCGGACCGGCCCACCGCAGGATCGGCATGTCGCCCGCGGGGTCGAACACCTCGGCTCGGGGCCAGGCGAGGTTGATGACCATGAGCGTGCCGTAGAGCACGGCCAACAGATTCACGACGATTCCGAACCATCCCATGGTGAACAGCTTCTTGCCCTCTGCGTCGACGGCCGCCCGATCGGTGGGCCAGCCCTGGAACCGGCGGTACAGCATGGGTCCGGTCACCGCCAGGTAGGCGAGGTAGATCAGGATGATGCAGACGCTGGCCAGGGTGGCGAAGATCGCCGAGTTGCCGACGTTGACGAGCAGGATGCCGATGCACAGCACCCCGATCAGGATCGCGGGCGCGATCGGGGTTCCGGTGCGCTCGTTGACATGCGACAGCGTCTTGGAGAACGGCAGCCGACCGTCGCGGGCCATCGAGAACATCAGCCGCGAGCACGCGGTCTGGATCGCCAGGGTGCAGATGAAGATCGCCACCGCGACGTCGCAGAGCAGCACCTTGCCCCAGAAACTGCCGAGCACCGAGTCGAGCACGTAGGGCAGGCCGCCGGTGGCCAGCTGTTCGTCGAGCGTCGGGGCCGCCATCAGCGCACCGAGCAGCATCAGACCGCCGCCGATCGCGGACACGGTCAGCGCCAGCCGGATGGTGCGCGGGGCGACACGACGCGGGTTGCGGGTCTCCTCGGCGAGCTCGCCGGCCGAACCGAAGCCGACCATGACGTAGGCGGCCATCAGGCCGGAGACGATGAAAGCCCAGATGTAACCGGGCTGCTGGCCGGGGACGCCGGTGTCGAAGACGACGTCGGGGCCGCGCTGGGCGTGAGTGAACAGTGCGAGCACCACGGCGACCACGCCGACCAGCTCACAGGTGACACCGATGTTGTTGATACGGCTCATCCACGAGATGCCCACACAGTTGATGGAGGTGACGATGACCAGCAGAATCGAACCGAGCAGGACCGCGTTGGCCGCGCCGCTGGTGCTGGTCAGGGTGGGGTCGTCGCCGATGATCTGGAACCCACTCCAGACCGACGGCAACACCACCTGCAGCGCGATGGCCGCGGCCGATGCGGTGACGATCTGGGCGATCATCATGAACCAGCCGCCGAACCAGCCGATCACCTCGCCGCCCATCCGCCGCGACCACTGGTAGATCGCGCCGGAGATCGGGTAGCGCGCCGCGATCTCGGCGAAGCACAGCGCCACCAGGAACTGGCCCGCGTAGACGATGGGCCAAGTCCAGAAGAAGGCCGGTCCGCCGAAGCCGAAGCCGAGTCCGAACAACTGGAAGATCGTCGTCAGGATGGACACGAACGAGAAGCCGGCGGCGAACGAGGCGAACTTGCCGAGCGACCGATGCAGCTGCTGGTCGTAGCCGAACTCCGACAGGTCGTCGGCGTCGCCTCCCGATGGTTCGGGCGGCACTGGCGGCGGCGTGATGGCGGTGGAGGTCATTGTCGTCGTCTCTCTGCTGAGGTCTGTGCGTCGGCTCCACGATGAGCGGCGTATCTGTCAGGTGATAGATAACCTTCCGCGAATTTCTATCAAGTGACAGAATTATTTCGTAGATGGAAACGCGCGCTACAAGTGTGTTACATCGCGCAGGTCAGCGGCCTGTCGGCTCCGCAATATGGGTGCGTTAGGGTGAATGCAGTCGGGTGTCGAGACCTCGACACAGGCAGAATCGAGGACCTCATGGCGTCGCGGCCGTCAGCATCGTCGGGCACCGCTGGCCCGGGCCGACCGCGTCTGGTCAAGCCACGACGGCACGGAGATTCCGCCAGCGAGGAGATCCTCGACGCGGCTGCCGAACTGTTCACCCGACACGGCTACACCGGAACGTCGACGCGGATGATCGCCGATGCGGTCGGGGTACGGCAGGCGTCGCTATACCACTACTTCAAGACCAAGGACGACATCCTCGCCGCTTTGCTCGCCACCACCGTCGATCCTTCGGTGGAGCGGGCCCGCGAGCTGCTGCAGGCCGACGAGGCGCCGCTTCACCGACTGTTGGATCTCGCCCGATACGACGTCACCCAGCTGGCCGCCGCGCGCTGGAACCTCGGCGCCCTGTATCTGCTACCCGAGCTGGCCGACGATCGGTTCGGCGAGTTCCGCGCCGCCCGGCAGGAACTCGCCGGCGCGTACGAGTCGCTGGCCACGGCGGCGCTCGGCACCGCCTCGGACACCCGGGCGCTGCTGCCGTTCCGGCTGGTGGAGTCGGTGATCATGATGCGGTCCGACGAGCAGCGCGGCGAGCTCGGCGACCACACCGTGGCCGGCCTGGTCGACACCATCGTCGGCGCCATCGAGATGCTCATGGAGCACACACCCAGCCACTGAGACCCGCTGGACCGCGCGCTCGATTGTTCTTCCCCCGGGTATCGGTTCGTTCTCCGGCGGCAGCTGGCGAGTGAAGCGATACCCGGGGGAGGAACCGCGACCTACCGATGCGCCGATCGCCGATAGGGTGTGAGCATGGCAGGCCGCAGCATGCGTTTCGACCCGATCGCCGAGGCACGACAGAACTGGGCGGACGCCGGGTGGGGGGACGTGGCCGACGGGATGGTCGCAGTGACCTCGATCATGCGAGCGCATCAGATCCTGCTGGCGCGCGTCGAGGGAGCGCTACGTCCGTACGATCTGAGTTTCTCGCGCTTCGAACTTCTTCGCCTGCTGGCCTTTTCACGACAGGGCGCGCTACCGATCACCAAGGCGAGTGATCGGCTGCAGGTGCACGTCACCAGCGTGACGCACGCGATCCGTCGGCTGGAAGAGGCGAAACTCGTCCGGCGCGTCCCCCACCCCACCGACGGACGCACCACCCTGGTGGAGATCACCGATCTCGGTCGTTCCACGGTGGAGGATGCCACCGCGACGCTCAACGTGGAAGTGTTCGGTGCGGTCGGGATGACCGACGACGAGATGGACTCGATGGTGAAAGCCATTCAGTCGCTACGGCACAACGCGGGCGACTTCTGACGACAGGATCTGCTTTCGGTGTCCATCCGGATCACCTCCGAGCCTGCTCGGATGGATTATCCAGCCGACGGCGACGAGCGGTGATGCTCACGGACATTTTCCAGCGTCCGGGTCGCCGAACGAGGATCGACGAGCGCAGCGAGGAGGACCGGAGTGAGAGCGGGGCCCGGCGCCATCCAGCGTCCGGGTCGCCGAACGAGGATCGACGAGCGCAGCGAGGAGGACCGGAGTGAGAGCGGGCCCGGCGCCATCCAGCGTCCGGGTCGCCGAACGAGGATCGACGAGCGCAGCGAGGAGGACCGGAGTGAGAGCGGGCCCGGCGCCATCCAAACTAGTGCAGGGTCTTGATGATCGCGCTGAAGTCGAGGTCGCCGTGCTGTTCGGCGAACGACTTGTAGATCTGCGCGGCGTGGGTGCCGAGTGGGGCACGGGAACCGGTGCTGCCGATGGCGTCGAGCGCCAGGCCGAGGTCCTTGTTCATCAGCGCCGTGGCAAAGCCCGGCTTGTAGTCGTTGTTGGCCGGTGAGGTCGGCACGGGTCCGGGCACCGGGCAGTTGGTCTGCACGGCCCAGCAGTTGCCGGTGGCGCCCGTGATGACGTCGTAGAGCGCCTGATCGGACAGACCCAGCTTCTCCGCGAGCACGAAGGCCTCGCCAACGGCGATCTGCTGCACCGCCAACACCATGTTGTTGCAGACCTTCGCGGCCTGTCCGGCCCCGGCGGCACCACAGTGGATCACTTTGCCCGCCATCGGTTCCAGGGTGGGCCGCGCCGCGGCGAAGGCGTCGTCCTCGCCGCCGACCATGAAGGCCAGCGTGCCCGCGGTCGCACCTTTGACGCCTCCTGAGACCGGGGCGTCGAGCTGGGCGAAGCCGTGCTCGGCGGCCTGCTCATGGATGGCCCGGGCGTCGTCGACGGAGATGGTGGAGCTGTCGATGAATAGCGCACCGGTCTGGGTGGCGGGCAGGATCTCGGCATAGAGGCTCTTCACGATGGCGCCGCTGGGCAGCATGGTGATCACCACCTGAGCTGCGGCCACCGCTTCCACGGCGGTCGGGAACGTCTCGACTCCGTTGCCCTGCGCCGTCTTCACCGCCTCGGGCACCGGATCGAAGCCGTGCACGGTGTGTCCGGCCTGTACGAGGTTGGCGGCCATCGGGCCGCCCATGTTGCCGAGCCCGAGGAAGGCGATCGTCGTCATTGTCGAATCTCCCAGTCTTGTGCGTTCACCCAGTGGTCTGCAGTTCAGTTGTCCCGATATCGGGTGGCGATCGATCGGCCGACCACCACACGCATGATCTCGTTGGTGCCTTCCAGTATCCGATGCACCCGTAGATCGCGGACGATCTTCTCGAGACCGTATTCATTGAGGTATCCGTAGCCGCCATGAAGTTGCAGCGCCTGGTCGGCCACGGTGAAACAGTTGTCGGTGACGAAGCGCTTGGCCATCGCACACTTCTCCACCTTGTCCGGCGCGTCGTTGTCGAGCGCCGAGGCGGCATGCCACAGCATCAACCTCGACGCCTCCAGCGACGTCGCCATGTCGGCGAGGGTGAACCGGATGGTCGGTTCGTCGATCAGCGCGCCACCGAACGCCTTGCGCGAGGCCACATAGCTTGCCGCACGATCGAAGGCGGCTTGGGCCCCGCCCAACGACGACGCGGCGATGTTCAACCGTCCCCCGTTGAGTCCGTTCATGGCGATACCGAAACCGATCCCCTCCTGCCCGCCGAGCAGGTTGGCGGCCGGCACCCGCACCTCGTCGAGGATGACCTGCGCGGTGGGCTGGGCATGCCAACCCATCTTTCGCTCCTGGGCGCCGAAACTCAGTCCGGGCGTGTCTTTTTCGACGATGAACGTGGAGATGCCCCGGGGGCCGCTGTCGCCGGTGCGAGCCATCAGGACGTACACGTCGCTGGCACCGGCGCCGGAGATGAACTGTTTGACGCCGGTGAGCACGTAGTCGTCACCGGAGCGCACCGCCCGCGTCGCCAACGCGGCGGCATCCGATCCGGCGCCCGGCTCGGTGAGGCAGTAGCTCGCCACGGCCTCCATCGATGCCATGCGCGGCACCCACTGCGCCCGTTGCTCATCGGTGCCGTACTTGTCCACCATCCATGTGCACATGTTGTGGATGGACAGGAACGCCGCGACCGCGGGATCGGCGTAGGCGAGCTGCTCGAAGATGCGCACGCCGTCGAGACGGCGCAGACCGCTCCCGCCGACGTCCTCGGAACAGTAGATGGCGGCCATGCCGAGTTCGGCGGCCTCACGGAGTTCGTCGACCGGAAAGTGGTGTCCCTCATCCCATTCCAGGGCGAAGGGCGCCAGCTTCTTGGCCGCGAACCCGGCGGCGGTCTCGACGATGACGCGCTCGTCGGCGTCGAGACCGCTGTCGGTGATGATCGTCATGCGAAGGATGCTCTCTTACGTCGCGGGTACCGAGGACTTCAGTCCATCGTCGGGATGACGAACTCGGCGCCGTCCTTGATGCCCGAAGGCCACCGGGACGTGATGGTCTTGGTCTTGGTGTAGAACTGGATCGACGCCGGGCCATGCTGGTTCAGGTCGCCGAAACCGGAGCGCTTCCAACCGCCGAAGGTGTAGTAGGCCACCGGAACCGGGATCGGGACGTTCACGCCGACCATGCCGACGTTGACCCGCGCGGTGAAGTCGCGGGCGGCGTCACCATCCTGAGTGAAGATCGCGACACCGTTGCCGTACTGGTGATCCGACGCCAGCGCGAGCGCCTCTTCGTAGTCGCCGGCACGCACGATCTGCAGCACCGGTCCGAAGATCTCGTCGGTGTAGGACGTCATGTCCTTGGTGACGTGGTCGAACAGGGTCGGTCCGATGAAGAAGCCGTTCGAGATGTCCTCGTCGCCGTAGGACTGGTCGTCGCTGGTGCGTTCCCGACCGTCGATGACCAGTTCGGCGCCCTCCTCGACGCCCTTGGCGATGTAGCCCTTGACCCGCTCGAGCGCGGCGGCCGTCACGAGCGGCCCATAGTCGGCCTTCGGGTCGAGGCTGTGGCCCACCCGCAATGCGTTGACCTTGTCAACGAGCTTGGCGCGGAGTCGTTCTGCGGTCTGCTCGCCCACCGGGACCGCGACACTGATGGCCATGCAGCGCTCGCCGGCGCTGCCGTAGCCGGCGCCGATCAGCGCGTCCGCGACCTGGTCGAGGTTGGCGTCGGGCATGATGATCATGTGGTTCTTCGCACCACCGAAGCACTGCGAACGCTTACCGTTGGCAGCGGCGGTCGAATAGATGTACTGCGCGATGTCGGAGCTGCCGACGAATCCGAATGCCTGCACGTCGGGGTTGTTCAGCAAGGCGTCGACGGATTCCTTGTCACCGTGCACGACCTGGAAGACACCGTCGGGCAGTCCCGCCTGGCTGAAGTACTCGGCGAGCTTCACCGGCACCGACGGATCCCGCTCGCTGGGCTTGAGGATGAAGGCGTTGCCGCAGGCCAACGCCGGACCGGCCTTCCACAGCGGAATCATCGCCGGGAAGTTGAACGGGGTGATACCGGCGACCACGCCGAGCGGCTGCCGAACCGAGTGGACGTCGATGCCCGCGCCGGCCCCCTCGGTGAATTCACCCTTGAGCAGGTGCGGGATCCCGATGGCGAACTCGATGACCTCGATGCCGCGCTGGATGTCACCCTTGGCGTCGGCGTGGGTCTTGCCGTGTTCCATCGACAGCAGGGTGGCGAGTTCATCGGCGTTCTGGTTGACGATGTCGACGAACCGCATCAGCACTCGCGCACGACGCTGTGGGTTCCAGGCGGCCCACTCGCGCTGCGCCTGCACGGCGGTGGCGACCGCGGCGTCGACCTCGGCGGTGGTGGCCAGCGGCACCTTGGCGGCGACCTGCCCCGTACTGGGATTGAACACGTCGGCGAAGCGGCCGTCGGTGGCCGGCACCGCGGCACCGTTGAGGTAATGCGGGATGGAACGGACGGCAGCGTCTGTAGTGGACACGAGGAGATCACCTGATTCGAGAGTCGGGGCAATGCCGGCAGGACCGGCTTCCGCATTAATAGTAGGACATCCAAGTATTTTCGCAACCCCCTCCCACCTGCGGGTTGTCCATTCCCAGATGGTTAGGGTAGCCTCACCTCGATAGTCTGGCTTGTGGAGTTGTGTCTCCCGAGAGCGCGACATCGAAAGGGGTACCAGCCATGTCCGTCGTCATCCTCTACGGCACCGAGACCGGCAACTGCGAATTGGTTGCCGACGCCATCGCCGATGTGCTCGCCGCCGAGCACGATCCGTCGATCTATGACATGAGCGAGTTCGCGGTCGAGGATCTCGACCCGGCCGATTTCCTGATCGCCGTCTGTTCCACCTATGGCGAAGGCGAGCTACCCACCGGCGCCGAGCCGTTCGCCGACGAGCTCGACGAGGTGAACCCCGACCTGACCGGCCTGCGATTCGCACTGTTCGGCCTCGGTGACACCGTCTACGGCGAGACCTTCAATCGCGGCGGTGAGATCATCGCCAGCATGCTCGTCTCCCGCGGCGCCACCCAGGTCGGCGAGCATGCGCGGCACGACAACTCGTCGGCGATCAAGCCGGCGAAACTTGCCGAGGAGTGGGCGCGGGGAATCAGCGGTCTGATCGACCCGGTGTCGGTCAGCTGAGGCTCGACCCGTCCGGCCGGTGAGCGCGGTGCGCGATCTCCTCCGCGCGCACCGCGGCGAGCTTTGTCAGTTCCAGGACCGCACGCACCATCACGGCGAGCACCGCGCCGAGGAACAAGGCCGTCGGCACCGAGACCTTGAGGTTCTCGCCGAGCAGCGCCACCCCGAGTGCCATGGACACCGCCAGTTCCATCACGGTCAGAGCGGGAAACGACGTCTGCAGCTCACCGGCGCCGAATGCGCGCTGCTGCATGAAGATCGCCGCTACTCCCACCACCGCGAACAGGTAGAGCTCGGGATACAGCAGGGCGCGGTTGAGGTCGTGGATCAGACGCACCGCGACCGCCTTCACCAGCAGCGCCGAGACGCCGAACAACGTACCCGCCGCGATCCCGTAACACAGCGACTTGTAGTGCCGGTTGGATCGCTCGGCCACGATGACACAACAGAGCACGCCCACGATGACCGCGCCGACGGTCACCACCACCAACAGCTCGTCGGGCCGTCGCTCCGACGGTTCGGGGCGCGAGATGGCCAGGAACACGGTCACGCAGGCGACCAGCACCGCACCCCACGCCCACTCGATCCGCAGCGGCCACCGATGGTCGGCCCAGGCCTCCATCGGCAGCGCGAACAGGATGGCGAGCACCACCAGCGGTTGCACCAGCAGGATGGACCCGAGTCCAAGCGCGGCGGCCTGCGCCCCGAATCCGGTCACTGCCACGACCGCACCCAACCACCAGCCGCGCGCTATCGCCCCGCTGGCATAGGAGGCCCGCTGACGCATCACGGTGCCACCTGCGATCAGAACGGCCGCCGTCACCGACAGCAGCGCGGGAACCCAGGTATGCACCCGGCCCACCTTAGCGATCGCGTCCCACGGTTCAACCATCCTGGAAGTACGCTGCTCACGGTGTGGATACCGCACCCTGTCGGCTCCGCGTCGTAAGTTGGGATCATGCGGTACCAGTCCGATCTCGAACGCCTGATGACCCTCGACGGCGACACCATCACCGTGGTGTGCGCGTCGCCCGATGCCGTGGTCGGCCTGATCGACGAGGCTGTCGACGAGTACATCGAATTCGACGAGCTTGCCGACGAGCACCTGGCGTCGGGCGCCGACGACGAGGCGGCCTACTGCCGCCAGGAGGCCGCCGCGTGGCGTGCCACGGTGACGCTGCTGCGCACCATCGCCCACGATGTCGGCGCCACCCGTGACGCCGCGATGCGCCGGCCCGACAGCGGTGCCGCATGAGTCGCACGCTGGTGCTGATGCGACACGGAAAGTCCGGATATCCGGCCGGCGTCGGTGACCATGACCGACCACTGGCCGACCGCGGCCGGCGTGAGGCGGCTCTGGCCGGACGCTGGATGACCGACGAGGGCCTGCGCATCGACGCAGTGATCTGCTCGACGGCCACCCGCACCCGGCAGACCCTGGACCGTACCGGCGTCGACGCGCCGGTGGTCTACGTCGACGACGTCTACGGCGGGTCGCCCGACGAAGTACTCGAGGCCGTTCGGGTGCACGCACCCGCCGATGCGTCCACCGTGCTGGTGGTGGGCCACGAGCCGGGAATGCCGGCCACGGCACTGACCCTCGATGCCGACGGCTCCATCGAGCGCTTCCCCACCTCCGCCTACGCCGTCGTCACCGTGGGCACCGACTGGGATCGTGTCGGCCTCGACGTCGACCCCGACGCCCGACTCGTCGGCGTGCGCATCCCGCGCGAGTGACATCGCGCGTCCAGCGATCTTGCGCGCGCGAATGACCGCTGGGCGCGCGACGATGCGGTGTCGAGTCCGCGGTGGCCACTCGATCAGCACGTCCGCCTCAGGCGCCGGTGAAGGGGGGCACCGCCACGCACGGCACCGGCGGCGCGTGGGTGGGGTCCAGGGCGCCGAGTACCAGCGCCGCGCTGCGTCGGTTCGAGGTGATCGAGGCGTGGTCGGAACGATCGATCGGGCAGCCGTCCTGCACGACGACGTTCCTGACGTCGGTGCCGGGCGGGCCGTCGAGAATCCCGTTGCTGTACGGGGTCACGATCTCGTCGTCGCGGGTCACGATGTTGGTGTAGGTGACGCCAGGCAGATAGGGAGTCGGTTGCCGCACTGCCTGATTGAACGACGTGTCCGCGGGTGGTGCGACGCACTCGGGGCATGCCGGACGCGAGGGCCGCCCGATGCCGAGCGCCCGGCGGAACGTGTCGATGGCATCGCCGCGACTGTCATCGGAGTCGGGATCCTGTCGCCAGTACGGCGCCAACGACACATAGTGGGCGACCTTGTCGCGCCCCCCGAGGTATTTCATCCAATACGTGGGGATCTCGGTGCCCTGCGAATGACCGACGATGTCCACCTGACGAGCATCGGTCGCCGCCATCACGTGGTCGGCGAACGCCTTGACCTGCCAGGCGCTGTCGACCTTCGGCCCCAGTCCGCCGAGTGCCGAGGCCGGCCACACCGTCGACAACGACCCGTAGGTGAGTGCGAACACGCAGTAGCCGGCGTTGTGCAGCACCGGCGCCAGCGTGGCCCAGTTGGTCTGCCGCCCACCGCCGGTGCCGTGCACCAGGATCACCGGACGCGGATGGCTCCGCGACGGCCGGCAGCCGAAGTCGTTGGTGCCCGGCAGCGACGCGCCCGGGTGGGAGAGCTCGGCACCGATACCGGCGGTGAAGTCGTAGACGACCGGCAACGGGCGTGGAGTCGCTGCGGCCGGGGCGTGGGACACCGCAGCGATTCCCGCGGCCGCCATGACCGCCGTGCCGACGAGGACCATCACCGGCCACAGCCATACCCGCATCAGTCGTCCTCCTCCGGCATCACCAGATCGCACCGCACGCCGAGCAGCCGCACGGGACGCTCGAGTTCGAAGTTGCCGAGCAGTTCGCCGACGACCGGCGCGATGTCGTCGTAGCCGGTGGTGGGCGCGGCGAGCTTGCGCGACTTGGTCCGCGTGTAGAAGGTCGTGGTCCGCACCGTGACGGCCACCCCGAACACCACGCGCTCCTCGGCGACGATCTCGGCCAACAGGTCGCGGGTCAGTTCCAGAGCTGCCGAGCACATCTCGTCACGATCGGCGAGATCGGTGGGATAGGTGCGTGACTTGGAATGCGAGCGGGCGAGCCAGGGTTCCTCGGTGATCGTGGCGTCACCGCCGCCCCGGCACAGCACGTAGAGCCAGTTGCCCTGATGGGGACCGAAGATCTCGATCAGCTGCTCGCGCGGGGTGGCGATCAGTTGCTCGACGGTCTCCACCTCGTGTGAGCCGAGCTTGGCGGCGGTTTTGGGCCCCACGCTCCACAGGTCGCGACAGGGCCGGTTGCCCATCAGGGCCAGCCAGTTCTGTTCGTCGAGCAGGTAGACCTTGTCGATGTCGAACGCTGCGAGTGCCCTTGACGCCGGTTCCGGCTTCTTCGCGAAACCGGTGGCCATCTTGGCGCGTTGCTTGTTGTCGGAGATCCCGATAGAGCACTGCAGGCCGGTGCGTTCGAACACGTCGGCCCGGATGCGCCGGGCCAGTTCGCCGATCGAGCTGCGGTCGGCCACGGCTGGTCCGTCGATCGGCTCGACACCCAGATAGGCCTCGTCCCAGCCCCACACCTCGAGCGGATGGCCCGAGGCCCGCAGCACAGCCATGACGTCGGCGGAGGCCACATCGTAGGCGGGTACGTCGAGCGGCAGGTAGACCGCGTCCGGCATCTTGCGATGCGCTGCGCGCAAAGGCATCCCCGCTCGCACGCCGACCGCGCGCGCCTCGTAGGAGGCGCATGTGACGACCTTGCGTGCCTCGGTCGGGTCCCCGTTGCCGCCCACGATCACCGGCACGCCCACGAGCTCCGGACTGCGCAGTCGCTCGACGGAGACCTGGAACTGATCGAGGTCCACATGGATCAGCCATCGATGACGTCGTGCTGCATCGACCACCCGTTCAGCCTACTGCGCCACCTGGACTGCACACCCGGTTCGGCGACTGCGTCGGGTCGGGGCGACCGGTTGCCGCGGCAGCACGATCGACCCGACCCGACCCCTCGAACGACGCCCTCCCCTGCGTCGACGTGTGCTGGTCGAGATCCGTCGGACGCGGCAGCACGCCCGTCCACCGAAATCGACCGATCCGCGGTCAGCAGAGCGCTCGACACACTGCGCAGCGACGCCCCGTCGGTGCGTCCATCGCACTCTGACGGGACAAATAAAACCCTCTGACATGCGCAGATGCCATCCTCAACCCACCTACCGGAAAGTAGCTTACCGCCGCGTAACCTACGCTAGGGTAAAGCCACCTACTTGTAAAGTGGTTCGCGGCACACTGAGTGAACATTCGTGACCCGAACCACGATCACGAGAACATCGCAGGTCAGTTCGACCCTCGGCCCGAGAGGCGCAGCGCGGAGTGCGCCAGGCCGATCGCCCGGCAGCCCTCACCCAACGCATCCGGGTTGTAATCGAGCAGCGACGACGAACGGGCGTCAGCGCACCGTCGGTCGAATGGCGCCGACCATCGGGTGTGGTCCGGATCGGCGAAAAAGGCACTCGCCTTGCTCAGATAGATCGGCAGCAATCCCGCGCACGATCCGTCGAGCACCGGCACCGCCGCGCTCAGCACTGCACGCAGCAGCGCGCGGTCGTCGTGGAGGGGTCGCGGACGCAGATGCAGTGCACGCGAGGCGGTGTGACAGTTGGTCGGATCGGTCAACGAATACACCGCGACAAACGCAAACGCGACGCGCACGATCGCGAGCCCCTGCGGATCCGCCGCCCAACGCGACTGCCCGGCGATGAGCTCGAGCGCCCGGACCGGAAGCGAAGCGGGGATCTCCCTCAGATCTTCTGCTCGACAATTCTTCTCGTCGATCTCGTCAGCGGCCATCTGCTTCAGGACGCCGATCCGATGAGCATGCTTGCGCAGCATCGCCGACAGCGCGATCGACGCGTCAAAGCTCAGCGCGAACTCCTGCGGAGCATCGAGCAACGCATCGAGGCCGGGAATGACGATGAGCTCTTCGACCTCGACCGCCTCGAGCAACGCTGATGGCCTGCGCACCGAGCCATCGACCCGGCCGCGGATACGTGTGGAAAGTGTGTCGGGCATGATCCCCCTCATCGGACGTGCAGATGCCTGCGTCATACCCAGCCCCGACACCAGGAGCATGACGACCCGAACGGCGGTCGACGCGCATAGTGGCGTCGACGTCGAACAATCTCAAACCGCTTGCCGGAGATGACGGAACCCGTCGACCACCGCCGACCGACCCCGCTACCGACCCCCTGCACACCGAACGCTACTGGCCAGTAGGTTCGATGCGTATCGCTACCGTAGGGTACGGACGGCCGACTGTCCAGAGTCAATTTCCCCTCAGGTGTAACGCATTTGACGCCCGGCGCCCACCCCGATCAGCACACGTCCGTCCTCAGATCACGCAGATATGGATACGTCTCGCGCGACTCCTCGAGGGTCGGGCGATCGAGGTCGACGACGAGCAGCTCCGGCTCGCGTCCGGCCTGCGCCAGCACTGCGCTCGTCGGGCTCACCACCGTGCTGCGGCCGCCGTAGACCAGATCGCCTTCTGCACCACAGTAATTGGCGTAGGCGAGGAAGACCTGGCTTTCCAGCGCGCGCGCCGGCAGCAACACTTCCTGCACAACGTCGTAGTCGATCATATTCGCAGTGGGCACGCAGATCAGGTCCGCTCCCCGCCGCGCGCAGGACCGGACCAACTCGGGGAACTCGACCTCGTAACAGGTCAGCAGACCCACTCGCCACCCCGCCCACTCGACGACGGGCGGGCGTGACGAGCCCGGGGCCACCATGCGGCGATCGATGTCGCCGAAGAGCTGAGTCTTGTGATGGGTGGCGATCGCGGACCCGAGCCGATCGACGAGACGGATGGCATTGAACCGCCGACCTTCGGGGACAAGCTCCACGCAGCCGTACATGATGGCGATGTCGTGGCTGCGCGCGATGTCGCGGACCCGTTGGGCCACTGGGCCGTCCGGGGCATCGGCGAGCCGATCGGCCGCATCGGGACCGATGGCGTAGCCGGTCACCACCATCTCCGGGGCGATCAACAGCTGCGCTCCGCGCGCCGTCGCCACAGCCGCCGTCGCATCGAGGCGGGTCAGGTTGGCTTCGACCTGAAGCGGCTGGGATTCGCACTGCCACAGCGCTATTCGTACATCGACGTCGGCCACGACGCTCACCCGCCGATGTCGATCGGCCCGAGTTCGGCGTAGCGGTCGCCCGGGCCGGGATTGTCGGGATGGCTGCGGCCACCGAAATGATTCAGCACGCCCCAGACCGCGTTGAGCGCGGTCTGCACCGCCCCCTCGACCCAGGCCGGCATGAACGAGACGTCGTCGCCGGCGATGAAGATGCCACGCTCGGCCTCGGGCAGGCGTTCCTGGCCGTAGAAGTGTCCGTACATGCGGGTGTTGTAGCGGTAATGCCCGGGCAATGCACCCTTGAAAGCGCCCAGGAAATGCGGTTCGTTCTCCCAGGACACGGTGATCGGTCGCCCGACGATGTGCTCGGCGATGTCCACGTCGGGGTAGATCTTGCGCAGGGCGTCGAGCATCAACGACACCCGCTTCTCCACCGGATGTGGCAGCACTTTGAGTGCGTCGCTCATCCAGCTATAGCTCAGGCAGATCACCCCAGGACGGTCGGGGCCGTTGTCAAACAGGTAGGTACCCCGGGTCAACCGGTCGGTCAGCGTCATGCTCAGCACGTCGCGGCCGGTCGCCGGGTCGCGTTCGGTCCAGAACGGTCGGTCCACCATCACGAAGGTCTTCGACGACTGCATGTAGCGCGTCCGATCCAGGGCCATCCACAGGTCCTGGCTGAACAGGCTTTCATCGCAGTCGATCTCGGTGGACAGCAACCACGCCTGACAGGTCGCCACGACGGCCGGGAACTCACGGGCGTCGCCCCAGCGGTCGACGACCTCGATCCGGCCCGGCGCGACACGGCGGATCGCGGCCGCACCTGCCCGCGGCACTCCGCTGTGCAGCGACGACAGACTCGTCCCGACCGGCCAGTACCGGATGCGGGCCGGACTGTCCGACCAGAGCCGCCGGGGCACCTGCTCGACCCCGCCCACGATCAGGTGCTGCTCGGTGTCACAGTTGGTGACCACCACGCGCAGGATCTCCAGCATCGAATTGGCGAAGTCGGAATCCCATCCGCCGGTGCCGAATCCGACCTGCCCGAACAGCTCGCGATGCCGGAAGGTCAGCGCCCCGAATTCGTCGGAGGTGGCCAGGAAGTCGTAGAAGCTGCGGTCATCCCAATCCACCACCAACCGGTTCCACAGGTCCTTGAGCCGACCGGTGTCGCGGTTGCGGATGGCATCCTGCAGCGCTGAGAACCCGGCAACGCGTTCGAGTGCACTGTCCCAGGCCTTTTCGATCTCGGTGTAGATGGGCGGAAGATCGGCGAGGGTGCGGGCATAGAGCGTCTCGCCACCAAGGTCGATGACCGTGGAGCCGGCCGCCGGCGTCAACGGATTCGGGAACGGCCGCGACCGCAGACCGAAGGTGTCGACGTAGTGGAAGAACGTCGACGACGAGATCGGGAACCTCATGCCGCCGAGTTCGGCGACTTCCGGCTCACCGGGCACGAAGTGCTCGCTGCGCAGGCGACCACCGATGCGTTCGGGTTCGTAGACCACTGGGCGCAGGCCGATCTTCATCAGCTCGTAGGCGGCCACCATCCCCGCCATCCCGGCGCCGATCACGGCGACCTCCGAGCCGAGCGCGTCGGCGGGCACCGACCCGATCCCGGCCGGATGCGTGATCCAGTCGTCGTAGGCGAACGGGAAGTCCGGACCGTAGATGGTCACCGGCCGATCGGGGTGCACAAGGCTCAAGGATATTGCGTGGGCGCGGCATGCGTCGGACACCGCCGAAAAGACGCGCCGAAGGGGAATCGTCTCGGCTCGCGCATCGAGGACCGAATATGTCCTCGATGCCGGTCACACTGAACTCGCCCACATTCACTGACCACACACGAGAGGCATCGTCATGGACTGGACACTCGAAGTCGCGTTTCTCCCCGTCACCGACGTCGACCGCACCAAGGACTTCTACACCCGGATCGGATTCCATCCCGACCACGACCAGTCGCCCAGCGACGACATCCGATTCGTGCAGATGACCCCGCCCGGATCCGCCTGTTCCATCGCCTTCGGCAAGGGCATCGTCGAAGACCCCGGACCCAACGTGGGCCAGTTGATGCTGTGCGTGTCCGATATCAACGCGGCACGTACCCAACTCCTGGACGCAGGGGTCGACGCCAGCGAAGTCGATGTGCAGCCGTGGGGACACTTCGTCTACTTCGACGACCCGGACGGAAACCACTGGAACGTGCAGTACCTGCCGTATCGCTACGAGAGTTGACCGCCGGCACGCGCGTCCGCCGTTTCCCGTGCGGCGGACGCGCGCGGGCACGACACTGAGAGGTATGCAATCGGGCGCACCGGGCGGCACAAAGGGTACCGATCCGACCGTTCTCCTCGGCACGATCGTCAACCCCGCAGGTCTGATCCTCGCCAAAACCGTGCCACAGGTCCGGGTGCCGGCGTTTGCCTCCCCCGGGCTCGGTGCCAGTCCGACCTGGCACGCGTTCGCCGCCGATCAGGTCGGTATCGCGTTCACCGATGCCATCGGCGTCGTCGGCGATCAGCGCATCCGTGTCGACCTCGAAGCGATGCACACTCTCGATGCGACCCTGGTGTGGGCGCCCGGCGAGTTCTTCGACCAAGCCGGCGCTCCGGTGCCGCAGTGTGCGCGCGGAACATTGCGCCGGGTCGTCGACAGCCTGGGCCGCACCGGTCTGCGCGCGATGGTGGGGCATGAACTCGAGTTCATGCTGACCGGCCCGGAAGGACAGCAACTGCCGGCACACCTGTGGGCCCAGTACGGCGCGGCCGGTGTCCTGGAACACGAACAGTTTGTCCGTGAGGTGTTGGCGGACTGTCATGCGGCGGGCGTCGGCGTCGAGCAATTTCATCCCGAGTACGGCCGCTCGCAGTTCGAACTGTCCATCGAACCCCGCGACCCGGTTGCCGCCGCCGATCAGGTGGTGTTGGCGCGGATCGTTCTCGGTCGCGTCGCCCGACGGCACGGATTGCGCGTCAGCTTCTCACCCAAGCCGTTTGCCGACGGCGTTGGATGCGGAGCACACCAACACATCTCGCTGATGCAGGACGATCAACCGCTGTTCTCCGGCGGGCCCGGGCCAACCGGGCTGAGGGCGCTGGGCGCGAACGCGATCGCCGGGCTCGTCGACGCAATGGTCGACTTGCAAGGCGTATTGAGCGGCTCGGTCGTCTCGGGGCTACGGATGCTGCCCGGACAATGGGCCGGCGCGTTCGCGTGCTGGGGCGTGGAGAACCGCGAAGCTGCGGTCCGCCTCATCCGTTCCGGTCCGGCCACCCCGCGCGGCGCGAACGTCGAGGTCAAAGCCATCGACCCCTCTGCCAACGTGTACTTCGCGACCGCAGCGATCCTCGGTGCGGCGGCTCTCGGCATCGCACTGGAGATGCCGTTGCCACCGGAGGTCACCGTGGACCCGGCCACGCTGACCGACCAGCAGCGCGCCGAAGCCGACATCGCACCGCTGTCCGCGGATCAACGCGCGATCGTCGACACCTTGGATGCTTCGACAACGGTGCGGGCGATTCTCGGCGACCCGGCGGTCGATGCCCTGGTCGCCGTGCGCGGCTATGAGGTGGACAACTTCCCCGACCACACGGCCGACACTCTGACCGAGCGGTTCCGCCTCGCCTGGAGCGTGTGACCCGATGGCGTCGCCGGGGCCGATCGCCGAACACGTCGCGACGATGCCGCTCATCGATCACCATGTGCACGGCTGCTGGATCGACAGCGTCGACCGCACCCGCTTCGAGAATGCCTTGAATGAGGCGAACACCGAGCCGGTGTCCGCCGACGATGCGCCCTTCGATACGCAGATAGGGTTCGCGCTGCGCCGCTGGTGTGCGCCGATTCTCGGCTTGCCGGTGCACGCACCGGCGGACGTCTACTGGGCTCGGCGCGCAGAGTCGGCGGAGGTCGACATCGCACATCGGTTCCTGCGTGCCGCCGGTGTGTCCGACTGGGTCGTCGACACCGGGCTGCCGGGCGTGGCAGATGTCGACCTGCTGGCCCGGTGGTCGGGGTCTGCCGCGCACGAGGTGCTCCGGCTCGAATCGATCGCCGAGGATGCGGTCACGCGCGGCGGCAGCTACGCGGATGCCTTCGACGAGATCCTCGCCGAACGAGCCCGAGATGCGGTGGGCGCCAAGTCGATCATCGCCTATCGCGGCGGGTTCGACGGGGATCTCACCGACCCGGAGCCGGCGCAGGTCGAGGACGCCGCCCGACGCTGGCGCGAGGTCGGCGGCACCCGACTCACCGATCGCACGCTGCTGCGTTTCGGACTGCATCGCGGGCTACGGCTGGGCAAGCCACTGCAGTTGCACGTGGGACTCGGTGATCGCGATGCCGACCTGCACCGCACCAATCCCCTACTGCTTCTCGACTTTCTGCGCACCAGCGGCACCACGCCGGTCATGCTGCTGCACTGTTATCCGTTCGAACGCGAAGCCGGATATCTAGCCCAGGCGTTCAGCAACGTCTACGTCGACGTCGGGCTCGCGGTGAACCATCTCGGCGCCCGCGCCCCCGAACTGATCGCACGTTCGCTCGAGTTGGCACCCTTCCGCAAGGTGCTCTACTCGTCGGATGCGTACGGTCCGGCCGAGCTCCACTACCTGGGCGCGCAGCTGTGGCGGCATGGCCTGGCGAAGGTCCTGCAACGATTCGTCGACTCCGACGCGTGGGCACTCGACGACGCGCTACGGGTGGCCGAGCTGATCGGGTCCGGGAATGCGCGGCGGGTGTACGGGCTCACTGGCGATGTGCGATTGACCGCATCAGCCCGCTGACCGACCCCTTCGCCATACTGTCTGCTGTGCATGCAGTGAATCTGGCGGCCGTCGGCCCGATTGAATTTGCCGTGCCGGTGTGGGCAACAGCGATAGCGCTGGTCGTGGTACTGATCATCGCCTGGGCGTTCGGCGGCGTGGCCCGCTGGACCCTTCGCGATCGGGCGAAGATGAACGTGACGACCTCCATCGTCTTGTCGATCGTCGGTACCGCCATCGGACTGTTGATCGCCGGCGCGCTGGACTCGAACCTGAAGCTGTGGAGCGGGCTGACCGTGATCCTCGGGCTGGTGGGGTCCATCGCCGCCGTGTTCACCTACACCGCGGTGATCGCACGGGTTCATCCGCCGCGCGCCACTCTGACCGAACTGATGGCCGCAGGCGAGTCCGATCGGCTGGAGTTCAAATCGACCGCGCGGGTCAACATGCACACCGGCGAGAAGGACGCCCGCATGGAGCATGTGATCGTCAAGACGGTGTCGGGGTTTCTCAACTCCGGCGGGGGCACCCTGCTGATCGGTGTCGACGACGACGGCCGGCCACTGGGCCTCGACCGCGACTACGCGACGATGAAGGTGCCCGACGCCGACCGCTTCGAGTTGTGGCTGCGAGACCTGTTCTCGACGTCGTTCGGGCAGAACGCGGCCGCGGCCATCGGGGTCACGATCGAGGACGTTGCAGCCGACGACGGTCAACGACCGGTGTGCCGGATCATCTGCTCGCCGTCGACGAGACCGGTGTATCTGCGGCCCGGCAAGAAGGCCGATCCCGAGTTCTGGGTGCGCAGCGGCAATTCCACTCGCCAACTCACCATCGACGAGGCTGCCGAATACATCATGAGTCGTTGGCCGCTGGGTGCCGGGTCGGCGATCGCGGCGCAGGTTCGGGCGGCGGTGCGGTTCTCGATCGACCGCTGAGCCTGCCCTGTTCTGTGGATTCGTAGTATGAAGCGGCACGTCGAGCCGCTTCATACTACGAAATCGGTTGCGGCTCTTCGGTCGCATGCGAATTGGTGAGAGTCAGCGCGCCGAATCCGGCGATCAGACCGACGACCACAGCCAGCACCGCGTAGGTGATCCGCTCACCGTGGAAGAACGATGTCACCAGATCGGTGCTCCACACCCCTGCGGGCAACGTCGCCGTCACCAGCACCGCGATCAAGGTGCCGACGACTGCGGTGCCGATGCTGGTCCCCACCTCCTGGGCAGTGTCGTTGAGGGCGGCGCCGATCGAGGTGCGGTTCTCCGGCATCGCATCGACCAGAGCCACCGCACAGATGGTCATCACCGTGCGCAGCCCGATGGTCAGCGTCACCATGAAGACGGCGATCGCGAGGTACCCGTGGTCGACGCCCCAGGCGAGACCGGCCAGTGAACCGCCCAGCAGCACCGCACCGACCAGACACGCGATCCGATGCCCGAACCGCTTGGCCAACCCCTCGGAGATCGGCGTCGCAGCGATCATCGTGATGATCATCGGTAGGTTCGCCAGGCCGGCCTTCATCGGGCTCCACCCGTAGGCGTACTGGAAGTGCAGGATGAGACCGAACATCACGCCGGCCATGGCGATCGAGGTGCCGATCTGAGCGATGGCAGCGCCACGCACGGTGCCCGAGGTGAACACGCCGAGATCCAGCATCGGTTGGGCCGTGCGGCGCTCGTGCCAGACAAAGGTTGCCAGGGCGAGCACCGCGCCCAGCCCACACCCGATTGTGATGAGCGAGGCCCATCCGTGTTCCACGCCGCTGGTCAGCATGTAGCAGGCGAGGCCGATGGTGGCGATGCTCAACACGGCCCCGGGCAGGTCGAGCCGGTCGTCGGTGAGGTCCTCGGGACGATCGGCCGGCACACCGAGGCGCACCCCGATCCACGCGATCAGTGCGATCGGCGCGTTCACCACCAGCAGCCACTCCCAGCTGAGGTGGACCAATGCGGTGCCGCCCAGCAGCGGCCCGAGGATGAAGCCGCTCATGCCGACGATGATCATCAGCGTCATCGCACGCATCCTCAGTCTGTCGCTCTCGAAGAGCCGGAATACCAGCGAGTTGGTGATCGGCGCCATCGCGGCCGCCGCAACACCGAGCGCAGCGCGCAGCGCGATCAGCTCACCGGCGGAATGGACGAGGACGACGCCGAGACTGATCAGGCCGAAAGCGAATAGGCCGACAAGCAGCACGCGTCGTCGGCCGAGGCGATCGGCGGCGGAGCCCGCGGTGAGCAACAGTCCGCCGAACGTCAGCGAATAGGCGGCGGTCACCCACTGCAATGCAGTGGTTCCACTGCCGAGATCACGGCCGATCGTCGGCAGGGCGATGGTGAGCAGGGTGTTGTCGACCATCTCCACGAAGAAGGCCAAGCACAGCGCCGCGAGCGGAATCCACGCGGCGCTCAGTGACCCATAGGTGCGGGTCGGGGAAGTTTGGGTAGCGGCGGTCATCGCAGCACCTCCTTTCGTCGAACGTTGTTCGGTTCTCGAACATAGTTCGATACTAGAACGGCGTTCGATCCGTGACAAGACAGCGAGAGGCAATGTGATGGGATAGACGAATGGCACCTGGAGCGCGTGGGACCCGGCGTCGCGTCACGCATTCACTCGAGGCCGTCGTCGAGACGGCGGTGGCACTGCTCGACGAGGCCGGCGAACCGGCCCTCACCTTCCGAGCGCTCGCCGCCCGGCTCGGCGGTGGCGTCGGCAGCATCTACTGGTACGTGTCGAACAAGGATGAACTGCTCGACCGCGCAACCGACCATGTGGTGGCCGGAATGCTTTCGGACACCGAGGATCTCGCCGCCGACGGGGACCCTATCGACAACACCCGGGGTATCGCGATCGCTGTCTTCACGGCCATCGAGAAGCGGCCCTGGCTGGCTGCATACTTCATGCGCAACACGACCATTCAGTCCAACGCGCTACTGCTCTACGAACGCATCGGCGAACAGGTGATGCGATTGGGCCTTCCGCCCCGGGAGTGTTTTCACGCGGTATCGGCGATTCTCGGTTATGTCATCGGCGTGGCCGCCGACCTCGGACAGGACCCACCGCAGGAGGTCCTCGACGGCACGGTCGCCGCGGAGACCTATCTACACGGTGTCGCCGACAATTGGCGCGCACTCGACCCGGAGCGCTTCCCGTTCATGCACTACATCGTCGACGAGTTCGACGGTCACCGCGACATCGATCAGTTCCGAGCCGGACTGGAGCTGTTGCTGGAGGGGCTCCGGCTGCAAGCCGAGGGGTAGGGCCGAGTTCCGGCCGCAGTCGCCGGAGGCCGTTGGCGATGAGGGTTGCGTGATCTCGATACGTCCTCGGCTAGCGCCTCGGACTACTCCGTGGATCGAGTAGCCGCGAACGTAGTGAGTGGCGTATCGAGATCGATCGGCGGGTGA
>NZ_JAPKFM010000090.1:0-359 GCF_026262595.1 Gordonia aquimaris
GTTGAAATTTGACCCCCTTTTGGTGTGGTTACTGGTCGGCGTTGACGAGTTGTCGTCGGGTCTTGGTGCGGTAGGAGTCGCCGTCGATGGTGATGACCTCGGCGTGGTGGACGAGGCGGTCGATGAGTGCGGCGGCAACGACATCGTCGGCGAAGACTTCGCCCCAGCGGCCGAATGGCATGTTCGAGGTGATCAGGATCGAGCCTTGTTCGTAGCGGCTGGCGATGAGTTGGAAGAACAGGTTGGCGGTATCGGAGTCGAACGGCAGGTAGCCGATCTCGTCGATGATGATCAGCCGGTAGCGGCGGAGCCGTTTGAGTTCGGAGACCAGGCGGCCGGTGGTGTGTGCCTCGGTCAGG
>NZ_JAPKFM010000091.1:0-359 GCF_026262595.1 Gordonia aquimaris
AAACAAAAAACTCGAACAAAACACACAAACCAAAAACATTGATTCGATATGCATTGCAAAATAAAGATGCTCGCATCCACTATGCACTTCTCAAACAACACACACCCACACACGACCACACCTCCACCACCCACCACAGGCAGCCTCAACAATGCGATCCGCTATGCAAGCACAGAGAAAACGTGTGTTCCCTCAGAACCCCGATAGTGTGTCAATGACCCCACCCACCTCACAGTGAACGGCCACCCGCCGGCAAACCGGCAGACCTGTCTGATGTTTCACCCTCGAGCTCTCGTGCAGCACACTCGGCCACAAACGAAACTCCGCAACCAACCCCACAAAAGGAACTGGCGCGTGAA
>NZ_JAPKFM010000092.1:0-329 GCF_026262595.1 Gordonia aquimaris
CATACGACAACGCGATGGCTGAGGCGTTCAACTCGCTGTTCAAAGCCGAATGCATCCGTAACCCCGTGATGCGCCCGCGAGGCGGCTGGGCAGGTGTGGGCGAGGTCGAGATCGCCGTCGCTGAGTACGTCGAATGGTTCAACCACCGCCGCCTGCACGGCGAGATCGGACACGTCCCACCCGTCGAGTACGAGAGCGCCTACTGGTCGACCCACACCGTCACCAGCTACCGTGAGAACCCGGTCCCCGCAAACGCTGGAACCAACTAACCGAGCCTCCAGCAAACCCGGGGCGATTCACTGCGTTGCGAGTCGTTGGTGACGACTGTC
>NZ_JAPKFM010000093.1:0-279 GCF_026262595.1 Gordonia aquimaris
ATTGTGGTGTAGCCGATGTCGGTTGTGCTGCGGTGGTTGCTCACTGTGAGGTGGGTGGCGTCATTGACACACTATCGGGGTTCTGAGGGAACACACGTTTTCTCTGTGCTTGCATAGCGGATCGCATTGTTGAGGCTGCCTGTGGTGGGTGGTGGAGGTGGGGTCGTGTGTGGGTGTGTGTTGTTTGAGAAGTGCATAGTGGATGCGAGCATCTTTATTTTGCAATGCATATCGAATCAATGTTTTTGGTTTGTGTGTTTTGTTCGAGTTTTTGTTGTG
>NZ_JAPKFM010000094.1:0-264 GCF_026262595.1 Gordonia aquimaris
GTCTGCCGGTTTGCCGGCGGGTGGCCGTTCACTGTGAGGTGGGTGGCGTCATCAGCACACTATCGGGGTTCTGAGGGAACACACGTTTCTTCTGGGCTCATGATGCGGATGTGTTCTGTGATGGGGACTGTGGTGGTTCCTGGAGGGCAGGTCGGTTGTGGGTGTGTGTTGTTTGAGAAGTGCATAGTGGATGCGAGCATCTTTATTTTGCAATGCATGACGAATCAATGTTTTTTGGTTTGTGTGTTTTGTTCGAGTTTTTGT
>NZ_JAPKFM010000095.1:0-246 GCF_026262595.1 Gordonia aquimaris
TGGGGGATCATTGACGGCGCTGCGGCCACAGTGGGCGTTCGCTTCCGCAGAGACAGACCCTTCGGCGACCCCGCGTTCGCCACTCGCCTCGGACTAGACTGATCCCGCTCGCGAGAGACGGTGCCGCCCCAGTCTCCGCCCTCAGTATTTGATCACAACTGTGTTCCTTATCGCGAGGAGCACTTGTCCAAGTGTCGGATGGGCGGGTCGAACGACTCGTCGTCTACCACCTGATCTAGTGTCATC
>NZ_JAPKFM010000096.1:0-236 GCF_026262595.1 Gordonia aquimaris
GCAACCTCGAACTGGGACCACGGTGACGGTGTGGGAACACAAGAATCGGGCGCGTCGGCTCCCTGCGGTCAGGTCGTCGTCGGGGGTGCCGGTGGCCTCACCGCGGCCTCGGCGACATCCGGGTGCGACATGATCCATCTTGGGGCGGGCCTATCAGCTACCCAATGGTGGATCGATCACGGTCGGCTCAATGGAATGAGCAAGGACCTGTTCTCCGCGCACCTCTATCAGACGTC
>NZ_JAPKFM010000097.1:0-229 GCF_026262595.1 Gordonia aquimaris
GGCTAATAGTGGTCGAGCCTGCGGCAACGATCGGCCGGATGGTTCATTGTCGATCCGGTTTGCGGCGTTGCCGACGCAGTTGTTCGTCGTGCTGGGCGACGGTGTCGGCGAGGCTCTCGACGATCGTTCGCAGGTGCGCAACTTCGGTAGCGAGGCCGGTGAGTGTGCGGGCGTCGGTCTGTCGAGTGCGGTGTTCATCGATGATGGCGCGTATTTCGGTGTTGCGGTA
>NZ_JAPKFM010000098.1:0-228 GCF_026262595.1 Gordonia aquimaris
GGAGGTACTCGGCGACACCACCGTCGCCGCCGCCATGCTCGACCGCCTGCTGCACCGCTCAGTCGTACTCAAACTCGACGGCGACTCCTACCGGCTACGCGAGCACCACGCCCGCACCCAAAACCAGCGCACCGCCACCGCCCCCACCCGAAGGTCGCTACAGTAGAAGCCGCCCACAGGTGGGGAATTTCAGTGAGCACACCTGGGGAACTTTCTTGAGCCTCGTCA
>NZ_JAPKFM010000099.1:0-217 GCF_026262595.1 Gordonia aquimaris
TGAATCACCCCAAGTTTTGTGCCGCCTCCAATGTGGGGGTTTGCTCGGTGGTGAGTCCAGCGTAGTAGCTGGCCTCGTACTCGTTGGGTGGGATCAGGCCGATGCTCGAGTGCAGCCGGCTGCAGTTGTACCAGTCGACCCACGCTGCGGTGGCGTACTCGACGTCGGCGATGGTCTTGTAGGGGCCCTGGTGGAAGATCGTCGTGCGGATGCACTC